>NZ_AOHM01000032.1:0-66885 GCF_000510895.2 Pseudomonas sp. FH1 | reverse complement strand
CCTCATTTTAAGGCTTGGAGGTGTCTACGAAACTAGGGGCGATTCAGACTTCGTATTTTTCCGGAAGGTCATCGGTAACACGCAGCAGTTGATGAGCAAAGATGATATGCCTGTTTTTATCCTTGGGCGTCGGGTCCGCAGGTGTCAGGAAATGGTAGGCGATTGCCCGATCCGCGCGCTCCTTCTCCCCGCTTCCCGGCATGACGGCTGCGACCAAGGGCTCTCGCTTCAGCAGGCGCTCATACTCATCCGCGGACTTGACATATTGAATCATTGATTGCAAATGGGCCGGGGTCGGAAAGTATTTTTTATTGATAGCCGGCGCGCCATGCAGCAGTTGAGCAATGTTGACCTTGTGCGGGCGCGACAGCATGCCCTGCGAGGCATACTTAAACACGATCTGGCACTTTTTGCTTAGACAGACACTGGAAAACCGCGCTTTGCGTCGTTTGACAAGAAAATAGATTCGTCCACTTCTGAATCTATCCACTGCCTCTAGAGGTTCCTCGAATTCGCGATATAACTTTTCGGCCGTAATGAAAAACGCATCCACTAGATGAGATTTAAGAATTTTGAACGGTGGTTTTATCATGACTACTCCTTAGGCGATGTCATTCCATAACACCTGGCGCATCATACTGGATCGCCTCTGGCTTTTTTTGACGCTGAGTGACTGCCCCTGGCCGTTCACTGCTGGTCATGGTTGCGAGGGGTTGGGTCAAATCCATTACAATGGCTGGTTAGGTCGACTGCAAATGAGTCGTCAAGTCAGTGCAACTACCCAGGTGTCAGCGGATCTAGAGAAGTGGCCGCCAGCCAGCGGCGTGTTCAGCTAGTCTTCCCACACCAGTGACTCAAGGACGATCCCCATGCCAGATAACTCTGAAGCCAACATAGCCACAGCGGATGCTCTCACGCTGCTCCTGCACAACCAGCACGCCCTAGCAGCGGCCCTTGAAGAAGTGACCAAATGGATTTCAGAGAATGGAGTGGAAAGTGTCGCCGCTAACGCAATGGGGGCCATGGAAACGCTGGACAAAAATGCACGAGCCGTCACCGATGCGATTATGCGCCTACGCCTGTTATAGGCATCATCTAACGCCCGCTGCCCCTTGCAGGTACCGAAATGATTCTGCTGGATCAACCTGTAAGGAAAGTCAGTACTTATCGTGGATGGGAAGCAAGATTTTCAGATCTAATACAGGCGGGGCCAATGGAGTGCTATCTCGTGAGGTATTCCATTTGGTATCTCAATCAAAATACACAACTAATATTAACGATAATAATCAATAGGATAAATTACCGTTTCAGATTACCTTGGAAGATTGATCTGGCTTCTGCTCCACGACACGATGGTGCGTGCTGCCTAAAGGTTAGGACGAACCAGAGTCCAGCGGTTCGCTAGGGAAAATGGAATCGTCGTGCCTTGATGAACGTAAGGTGACCACAAGCTTATCCATAGCGTTCATCGTCAACGACGTCATAGACCAGCTTCGCTCTGCCCGCTTTACAGGTATGTATAGACCGGGGACATAGTGGTAAAGGATGCCCGCATCTTGCTGTCCAAAGGTCTTCGGCGGTAAAGGCAAAGGCTTTGCCATTCAGCAGAATTTTGTCCACCCAGCCCTTGTGCCTTGGCTACCAGGCTCGCCACCCGTGTGGCGCCATGATCGCCGAATAAATTAAGCAATAGCATGGGCGTGGTGCCCTGCCTGCATTAGCGTGATGATGGCTGAAGGTAAGGCGTCAAGGTACTGAGGAGTTTTCTGTCAAGGCAGGCTCATTGCTTCTTGATGATCAGCGGAAAATAAATGCAATGTATAACGAACAGTTAACTATAAGGAATAATCTGTAGGATAAGTCGTCTACCTGCTATTTACAGCGCCATAGTTGACGAATAAGAATAGCCCTCCAAGCAGCAACCACTGTTCAATTCAACCTGAAGATTAATTTTTTCGGAGAATACAGAATGGCCAGCGAAAACTACGCTATCAAAGGTGGCCGACCTTTACCGCCAACTTCCGTTAACCAGGCGCTTAACTTTGATCGTGACTATTCGCGGTTGAGGAATTATTACGAAACCTGGTCAGTCGATTATGACAACGATGTATCTGAAGAAAACTACTGCGGCCCCCGCATGCTCGGTGACCTCTTCGACTCGTTGCTCCCGGCCTCTGAAGCGCGCCGCCCCATGCGAATCATGGATGCTTGCTGCGGAACCGGTCTGGTCGGTAAAGAACTGATGCTGCGGGGATTTTCGCCTGTCGATGGTTGTGATTTATCGCCGGCCATGACTAACTTGGCGCGCGAAACCCGGGCCTATGCAACATTGTATGGTGGGGTGGATCTTACTGAACATAATCCAATGATCGCTGACAACCAGTATGACGCAACCTTTTGCTGCGGTGCATTTATCGAGGGCCATCTACCCACAGAGGCCATCCATGAGCTTATGCGAATCACAAAAAATAGCGGACTGATCCTACTGAGTACGCGCTGTACTTTTTATACAGCAGAACACTTTGACTCCCTACTGCATAAACTAACGGCCTCCAGACAACTTTCTGTATTGCCTTCGTTTATGAACGCCGCTTACTTGAACGACGTGCAAGCCCACTACTTGGCGTTTGCCGTCAACAAATAATCAGGAGTCGAACATGGATGTGCTCAATAGTATTTCCCTTGAGCGTCTTGAATCGACCCAAGCAGATTATGAAATCAGCTGTTTGCGCAAATGTTGCGTCAATGATGGATTCTTCTACCTGGCCGATCATGGCATACAGCCCTCGTTGATAGCGGATGCCTTGGACACCGCCCGCCAATTCTTCGCGCTGCCACTGTCCACCAAGAACCAGTTCTGCCAGGACCGGCAAGTGGTCATCCCCAAGACGTGCCGTGGATATGTCGATACGTTTGGCGAGACCTTGCATCCCCCCACCGGCCCGGATCGAAAGCAGCATTTCGACATGGGCCGGGAAGCGCCGGCCTGCGACTTGCCGTTTACCGGGCCGAACCTGTTGCCCAGCGAGGGTCAGGCCCCCGGCTTTGCCAAGTCCATGCTCGCTCTGCAACAAGAAGTACTGGACCGGGTAGTGCCCGCACTACTGCGCGGCTTGGCCCTATCCCTCGGGCTGGACCGTGATTTTTTCCAGGCGTTTTTTTCCAACCCGGTGCTGATCCAGCGCGCGCTGTATTACCCACCCTCGGGCAGTGGCGCGGGCAAGCACACCGACAACGGCATGTTCACCTTGCTGTTCCAGGACCCGCGAGATGCCTGCGCCCTCAGTGCCTTTTCACAAGGCCGCTGGATCGACGTTCCTTGCCGCGCCAACGAAGTGGTGGTGAATCTCGGCGATATGTTGATGAAGTGGAGCAACGGCCTGTTTACCAGTACGCCGCACCAGGTGATCCACCGTGCAAGCAGCGCCAGGGTGTCACTGCCGTTTTTTGTGTACCCGGACATTGATGCCGTGTTTACCCCGCTAGGCAGTGATCAAACGGTCGCCTGCCGGCAGGTCATGCTCGATAACTTCAATTCCATCTGGGTATCCGGCCAGGGCGCCGGCAGGGCGCGCGAGTTCGCTTGAAGCGGCCCACAGGAGAAGCGATATGCACACCGCAGAGCCAAACAAAATCGCCTTCATCGGCGTTGGAAATATGGGCCGGCCACTGGTGGAGCGTCTGCTGCTCGCCGGATACGAGGTTCAGGTGTATGACATCGACCCGACACGTGCGAGCTCCGTGATCGCTGCAGGTGCTCGCTGGAAGGCCACCCCCGCGCTGTGTGCCAGCGGTTGTGGGGTTGTCGTGACCTGCCTGCCCCTACCCCATCATGTGCTGGAAAACATGACCGGGCCGGAGGGTGCGCTGGCCGGGATGGCGGAAAATTCGGTATGGATCGATACCTCCACCACCGATTACCACAACACCCGGCATATCGCCGGACTGGCCCGACAAAAACACATCCATAGCCTTGAAGCCCCGGTCAGCAATCTGTCGCATATGGGGGTGGATTTCGCCAATGTGTGTTTCTACATCGGTGGCGACAAAATCGGTTATCAATCAAGTCACAGCGTGCTGGAGACCATGGGCCGCAAGGCATTTTATGTAGGTGAGATCGGCACCGGGCAGTCCGTCAAGTTACTGACCAACCTGCTGTTTTACGCCGCCACCGCCGTGTGGGCCGAGTTGCTGGTGCTGGCCCGGGCCAATGAGATCCCGCTGCACTGGTTCTGGGATTTCGTAAAAACCTCCCGCGGTAACTGCTTTGTCAGCAATCAGTTGACCCCGTTTATGCTCGACGCCAGCTACGACCATTCGTGCACCCTGGAGATCACGGTCAAGGACATGAGCCTCACCGAGGCGCTGGCCGATGAGTTGGGGGTGGCGATGCCCTTGGGGCGGATCATCGCTGATCGTTATCGACAGGCCGGAGCGCGGTTCGACACTCAGGACAATCACGTCAAGGTCGCAGCCTTGAGCGAACAGGAAAACAGCATTGCGCTTGCGCTGGCCGACTTCCAGGCACCCTCGCCCTACGGCGCCAATCGTAACTACCGACACAGCGGCGCTTTTACCGAGGATGCCTTCGGCCGGATCACCCCCACACTGCCGGGAACGTTCCACTCCGGCATCCGGTTTACCGACAACCAAAAGATCAAGCTGGCGACGCATCTGGTGGAATTCCTCGCCTGTATCAACCGGGTCATCCTCGGGGAGGCCGCTGAAATTGGCGGCGCCATGGGCCTGTCGCCCTCGCTGGTCACCCAGGTCGTCAACTGGAGCTGCGGCCCTAGTTGGGTGGCCGAACACATGGACAGCTACGAGCCGTGCTTCGACAGCATCGCGGTAGTCGATCAAAAACGCCATGAGCTAAAGCTGAGCGTTATCAACCGGATTTTCCAACAATCGATCCTGGATGTTGCCATCTCGCCCCGCATGGCGGGTCTTTCCGAGGCCGAGGGGGTACTTGTGCCATGAAAATAACGTCCATCAAGGTCTACCAGTTCGACGTCCCGCTCAAGGAAAAATACAGCCTCAGCGGCGGTCGCCTGCACTATGCCGCGCTGGATTCCACCGTGGTCGTGATAGGTACCGACAGCGGTTTGCTGGGGGTGGGTGAAAGCTGCCCATGGGGCGCCACCTACCTGCCGGCCTATGCCAGAGGCGTACGGGCGGGGATCGATGAACTGGCGCCCCATCTGATGGGGGAAAACCCGTTGCACCTGGACCAGATCAACGAGCGGATGGACGTGATGCTGCCCGGGCACCCGTATGTGAAAGCGGCAATTGACCTGGCGTGCTGGGACATTCTCGGCAAGCACTGCAACCTCCCGTTGTATGCCCTGCTGGGGGGTAAGTTCCAGGACTCGATTGCCTTGCAGAGCAGCATTCCCACAGACAACCCCGACCTTATGGCCACACACCTGGCGGCCGCCCGACAGCAGGGTTACCGCACCCATTCTTGCAAGGTCGGCACCGGTGTCGAAGAGGATGTAACGCGGATCAACTACCTGATTGCGCAGCGTTTGCCGGGCGAGGTGATTACGTTCGACGTCAATCGTGCCTGGACGGTGGCCGATGCCGTCGCGGTGATGAACAGCGTGCAGGATCCTACGGTGTGTTTCGAACAGCCCTGTGAGTCCATGGATCAGTGCCGCGCCGTGCGCGAGCTGACTCGTAATCCGATTATCCTTGATGAGTCTATTGTGACCCTGGCAGACCTGGCGTATGCCCAACGCCATAACATCACTCAGGTCATCGGGCTGAAAATCGGTCGGGTCGGTGGCTTGACCAAGGCCCGGCAACTGCGCGACTTCTGCATCCATCACGGAATCCAGATGAACATTGAGGACGTCGGCGGCACCTTGATTTCGGACAGCGCCGTCATGCATCTGGCCACCGCGACGCCAGCGCGTTTTCATCGCGCGAGCTGGAACTGCTGCCGGCACCACGATGTGCAATTGGCCACGGGTGGGTTCGATATTCGCCAGGGCCGCGCGTATGTACTGGACAGCCCGGGGCTGGGGCTCGAACTCGCCCCCCGGCATTTCGAATCACCGGTCGCGCAGTACAGTTGAGCGCCGCGGCCCTTTCCACCACGTTGATCCATGGAGGCTCCATGTCCAGCGCCCCATCATCCTTGCATCTGGCTCGCGGCTTCGACGCGGATCCCTTTGCATCCTTCACCTTACCCAGCGAACACTATGTGGATAGCCGGCTCTTCGAACAGGAAATGGAGCTGATTTTCTGCAAGACCTGGCAGTACGTTTGCCACGTTTCAGCCTTGGCCCAGGCCGGTGACTATTACGTCCGGGACCTGGGTCGCCAGAGTGCCCTGGTGGTCAAAGACAAGGACGGCGACTTCAAGGCATTCCACAATGTTTGCCAGCATCGTGCACACCGGCTCGTGGAGGGGAGTGGCCATGTGCCCGGGCTGTTGACCTGCCCTTACCATGCCTGGACCTATAACACCCAGGGCCAGTTGGTCAGCGCGCGAAAGTCCGAGCATCTCAAGGACTTCTGTACTGAGCAGGTGCAACTCGTGCCCATCCGGCTTGAGGTATTTTGCGGGTTTATTTTTATCAATTTCGACAGCAAATGCGCATCCATGCAAGCCCTGCTTCCCGGCCTGGAAGACTCCATAAGATCCTTTGCTCCGGCGCCGGAAAAATTGTCCCATGCGTATTCCAAGAACTACAGCGTGCAGTCCAACTGGAAAGTTTCGGTGGAAAACTATTCGGAGTGTTATCACTGCCCGATGTGCCATCCGACATTGTCCATGGCCACCCTTGATCTCAAGAGCTACCACTTGGCGATCCATGAGCATTACCACGCCCATGTCAGCCACGACAGTGGAACAAATCAAGGGTATACGATGAAGGAAACCTCACCACAGTCCCGTCAGTTTGGTGCATGGTACTTATGGCCAAACTTTTGCCTGGAGGTGTACCCAGGGGGCTATATGAATGTCCTGCACCACATCCCCATCGCAGTGGATCACACCTTGCAAGTGGTCGAATGGTTTTGCGATGCCGCCACACCCACTCGGGAAGAGCAGGAAGTCATCGATTTTGTAGCGGTTATTCGCGAAGAAGATGTGCCCCTGTGCGCTAGCGTCCAGCGGGGCTTGAGCAGTGATGGCTACCAGCAGGGACGTTTTGTCGTTGACCCGGGCCTGGGTGCTAATAGCGAACATGCCGTGCATGACATCCAGAAAAAAACCCTGGCGGCCCTTGGCCTGCTGACACCCTCTTAGGGTCTTTGAAAACGCCCCCTTGGGGTTTATGTCGAGAGCGAGGCTGCGATAGTGGTGTATCAGATGCCATAAGTACCGGCAGTGCTACCGTCGCCACCTAATAGTAATCTGGCCGTTGAGCCGTGCGCGTCTCCTTGTCGGAGCTGGCTTGCCTGAGGTGGTCGTTAATGATGACGTTGAATATCTGACACCCTGCGGTGTTCCAACTGCCGCTATCGCAAGCGAGCTCCTCAGCGAACGGTCCTGCGCTCTAGCTTTCGCTGTTAATCTGCCCTGCCTTATCAGCGAAGGACCGAACGCAGGCATTGCGCCTCAGTCACCAAAGGATGACTTCAACCAATCCAGCAACTGCCGGGCTGCCGGACGCAGGTTGGCGTCTCGCCATTTGTAGACGCTCAGAGCTTCCGGCAGATGGGTGGATTCGGCAAAGGGCCGTACCAGGTCGCCGCTGGCGAGCATTTTTTCGGTGGTCCGACGCCACCCCAATGCAAAACCGAACCCCTCGACACAAGCCTGCATCATCACTGGATAGCTGTCGAAGAATTTGTCCTTGGAGCCACCCGCCTTGATGCCGAATTCCAGCAACCAATCGTTCCAGGTGCTCCAGTCTTGCGGTACTGCAACGTGGTGCAGCAGCGGCAGGTTGGCCAAGTCCGCCAAGACCAGCGGCGTGCTGCCAAAAGAAGCGAGGTAGCGTGGGCTACATACCGGATAGATGTCATCGCTCAAGGTAAACAGCCGCGTGTGATCGCCAGAAGCCCGGCCTGAGGTCTGGATGGCGATATCAAATTTTTCAGCGGTTGCGGTGATGGGCTGGGTCGATGCGTTAAGGCGCACCTCCAGATCCGGGTACTTCCTATGCAGCGCGGGAATATTGGGCGTCAGCCAATAGAAAGCTTCGCACAACTGTGCCACTAGGACTACTTCGCTGCTTTCCCGGCCTTTTTTCAGATCTTCGGCTTGCGACGCAATACCCAGGAATGCCGTCCGAACGGCATCGCGAAATTCGACACCCGCCGCCGTCAGGAATACCGCCCGATTTCTGCGGGTAAATAACGCAACACCCAGGAATTCTTCGAGAGAACGCACCTGTTTGCTAATTGCGGCCTGGGTCAAGTTCAACTCTTCAGAGGCTTTGGAAAAGCTCTCAAGTCGCGCCGCCGCTTCAAAAGGCACAAGGCTGGACAGTGGGGGCAGTGAGCGTTTGAAATTATCCATAATTTTCAGTCCTTCTGCGTAACCATAAGTCACTTTAAATACAGCCAGTGCGCACTCAGAATCCTTAAAGCCGTTAATCAAGGAAAACTCATGTCTGGAAGCACTACGATAACCGCCACTGATAACCGACAAAGCATTCTTATCGTTGTAGGTTCGGTATTTTTGCTCTCGGTGTCAGACGCCATCATAAAGGCAACCAGTGCCGAGACTTCAATGTGGCAACTGTATGTAATCCGTTCTGTGCTGGCCTCGGGCATTCTGATGGCGCTGGTGGTTCACCTGCGCGGCGCCACGAATTTGTGGCCGCTGTCTCCCCTGTGGGTGGTGATAAGAAGCCTGCTGCTGTCGTTGATGTGGATCGCCTTTTACGGCGCACTGCCCTTCATCAGCCTGACCGTCGCCGCCTTGGCTATCTATACCACACCTCTGTTCATCGCTTTGTTCTCGGCCCTCTCCTTGAAGGAGAACGTGACCACACGCAAATGGCTGGCGATCTGCCTGGGTTTTGTCGGGGTCGTGATTACCCTGGCGCCGAGCACCGAAGACTTCAATACCTATGCGCTACTGCCTGTACTCGCCGCTATTTTATACGCCCTTGCCGTGGTGGTGACCAAGGGCAAATGTGCCGATGAGGACCCCGTACTCTTGGCGTTGGCCATGAATGTCGCGTTGCTGATCATTGGGGTGGTGGGCAGCTTGGTGGTGCTGCAGACCGGCCCGCATTTTCCGGTGGATGACGGTTTACGATTCCTGATTGGAGGCTGGTCGGCCATGGGCCAGGGCGACTGGTGGATCATGATCGTATTGGCGGTCCTGATGGTAGTCGTCAGCATCGGGCTCGCCAAAGCCTACCAAGTTGGTGAGACCTCGGTCATTGGTGCGTTTGACTACACCTACCTGATTTTTGCCATCGCCTGGGGCGCCCTGTTGTTCAACGAAATGCTGAACGGCCGAACCGCTACCGGCCTGGTCCTTATTCTGCTGTCGGGTTTCATTGTGCTGAAAAAACCCGCAGGCGAGCGCTAGACACCTCACGTGTACAGGCCCTGCCCAGGAGCTGTTTATGCTGACGTCATCTCATCTGCCCAACGTAATTCTCTGGGCCGTCTCCCGGAGCCGCTCGACCGCCTTCGAGCGGGCCGTGATGCAACATCCAGACGTGAGGGTGCTGCATGAGCAGCTGTCGGAACCCTTCCTGTTGCAGCACTTTCCCGCCAAGCATGCGCTGATCGAGCGCACCCGGCAGGCCGAACAAGGCCCCGTGGGCATCACCCGCTACAGCCAAGCGATGGACCTGCTGTGCCAACGCCCCGCTTTGCCCCTGCGACTGCAATTTGCTAAAGAGATCGCCTATTTTTTTGACTTCCAGGCCATTGATGGCGCCTGGTTGACGGGTTTCAAGCATGTCTTCCTGGTACGCCAGCCACTGGATGTCATGCAATCGCTTTATCGCGTCAGCCAGGGCGGCGGTACCACTTATTTCGATGCCGCCGAGTCGGGTTTCGATGAGCTGGCGAGCATTCATAATCTAGTACTGGAGCATTGCCCCAGCGACCAAGTGCTGTACCTGGACAGTGACGCCGACTTGATGGGGGAGACCCAAGGCACCCTGATGCGTTTCTGCGATTTTGCCGGTATCGACTATTCCCCACGACTGTTGTCATGGGAGCCGGAACAGATTGCGCAATGGCAGTTTTTCAAGGGTTGGCATGATGAGGCCGAGCGCTCATCCGGGTTCGCCCCGGTGACACACTCGGCCATGGAATTCCCTGAGATAGTGGAACAAACGGCGCGGAACAAGCAGGTGATTTATCGGTTTTTCCAGCTATCCGCCACCTGGCAACGGCTGGCTGATGCAGCGGATCACCTTAAGTGCCTGCATGAACCGATCACGACGCGACTCCAAGTCCTGTTACTGGCCCCATCCGACGAGCATCGCAGTAGCGCCCTGCAACTGGCGGCCCATCTCCCCGAAGACTATGCCCTTTGGC
This sequence comes from Pseudomonas sp. FH1, assembly GCF_000510895.2. Lineage (NCBI taxonomy): Bacteria > Pseudomonadati > Pseudomonadota > Gammaproteobacteria > Pseudomonadales > Pseudomonadaceae > Pseudomonas > Pseudomonas sp. FH1. Next base: position 56,418 of record NZ_AOHM01000032.1, on the reverse strand, counting down.
TGTTGGACAGCAGCGGCCAGATGCTGAACGAGGAAACCATGCGTGAACTGGCCATGTTGCAGGACGGGCCTCTGGTGCTGCTGACGACCGACGAAAATATAGCCTATTGCTCTCCCGCGCAGGCGCGTCAGCGGTTCCTGTGCCTGATGGCACCTGACACGCCATCGGCCAGGGCCCTTGACTTGCCCCTGATAGCCATCGATCCGTCCAACCCTGGCGCTCAGGCCCCGCGAATCAGTGCGCAACTGGCAACCCTTGCGCTAAATGCGAGCCTACGTAGCCGCACGCATCAAATCGCCAGCAACCGCCACGCCAGCACTGCCAGCGCGCCGGGCCTATCATGGCAGCAACACTTCTTTCGCTTACTGGACCAAGCCCCTGAGAGGTTGGTCGCGATGACACCGCATAGGCAACTGAATGCCAGGCAACTGCATGCCCATGCCACCACGCTGGCCGAACGCCTGTCGAAAGTTTGCACCCATAGCGGCTGGGTGGCTATCCGCCTGGACAAGGACCTTCCAAGCCTGATCACCATGACCGCCTGCAGCCTGCTGGGCTGGCCCTACCTCGATATTCCTCACTGGTATGGCCTGGAGGCTACCGCCAAGGCCCTGACCAACCTCCAGCCGGTGGTGGTGGTAGGTGACACCACCAGTCTCAACGACTTGCCGCCCGGTTATCGCACCCTGGTGTTCGACGAACTGGACCCCGCGCCCGCTGCCGTAACCCGACGTGCAGCTGTCGTCAATGACCTAGCTTACGGCCTGCTTACCTCCGGCACTACCGGCACGGCGAAGATTGTCACCATCGCCGAACACGGTCGCCTTGATTCCCTGGCGCTTTGGCAACAGCACATCCGCCCGGGCGACCGAGTGGGCCTCAATGCTTGGATGGCTGGATATGTCTACTACCCTATTTTCAGCGGTGCCACCGCCTGCCTGATTCCGGATGCCATGGTGTTGGATCCTCAGGCTCTACGGGCATTCGTCCAGTGGGGCCAGCTCAGCCAATTGATGATCACCCCCAGCCTGGCGGCAGGCCTGATGCAGGATGAGCCGGCGTTCAAACAAGCCTTTGCCGCAGTGCATTGCCTGTGGCTGAGCGGCGAACAACTGCCAGCGACCACGCGCCAGAATCTCGTGCGCTGCCTGCCGCATTGCCGGGTGATCGACCTGTATGGCTCGAATGAAGCCGGAGATGTCGCGTTATCCGCCCCGGACGGACATCTGCAATTTACCGCCGGAACCCAGGCCTACGTGCTAGACCCGGCCCTCGATTGCACGCCGCTGGGTGGCCACGGTGAACTGTACGTCCATACCCCAGGCCTCAGCATGGGCTACCTCAATGACGACGCGGCAAACCGCAGTGCCTTCGTGGAAAATCCAATGGCCACCGACTGCCCGACGCTGGCACACCGGCTGCTGCGCACCGGCGATATGGTGCGGCTGAGCGAGACCGGAGAGGTTTATCTGATAGGGCGTGCGACGACCCATTTGAAGGTGCGCGGTTTCAAGATCTTCAGCGCAGACGTCGAGCGGGTATTGATGACTCACTCCGAGGTACGCAGCGCGCTGGTCACTACCCGTGGCGAGGGCCAGGATATGCAACTGGTGGCCTTTATCAGCGCCCGAGACCCCGACAACCCTCCAGCTGCTGGCGCCCTGCGCCAGTGGGCAGGCCAGCACCTGCCCGCATTCAGCGTGCCACTGGGGTACTTTCTTGCCGCGTCGATTCCGGCGGGAGCGAGCCAGAAGCGTCTGGGTGCCCAAGCCCTGTTGCTGCAGCCTTTAGCACCGCTGTCGGATGACCTACCGCCGCTGACGCCGCTGCAAGTACGAGTGGCAAGGCTGTGGGCGCGCTGCATGAACCTGCAAGGGGTCACCCTGGGGCCCGATAGCGACTTTATCGATATTGGCGGCAGCTTGTTGCTGCTGGATTTGATGACGCGCATCAATCGCGCATTCGAGACGAACCTTACGATTGCCGATATCACCCGCGACTCGACGGTGGCAGGGATCAGCAGGCTGCTGGCCCATCGGCTGCAAGGTACGCCGCTGTTGGAAGTGGCCTTTTCGGTCACGGCAGAAGCCGAGCGTTATTTGGCCCGGTTGACCACGGCTGTGGCGAGCCTGCAGCAGGCGCCGCGACGCCTGGCCCGACGCACAATCATGGTCACCGGAGCGACTGGGTATCTAGGGCGCAGGGTGGTTGCCGAACTGCAACAAACAGCCGGTGTGGAGACGATCTTGTGCCTGGTCCGTGCGGATGATGCGGCCCAGGCTCAACGTCGGGTAGCCAAATTGGGATTGTCGCCCCGCACGGCTCGGGTCGAGGGCATGGCCGGGGATCTGGCGCAACCACAATTCGGCCTAGCGAGCGCGGCCTATCAGCGGCTGTGCCAAGACGTGGACTGCATCATTCATTGCGCCGCCGACGTCAACTGGCTCAAGCGCTATGAACGCCTGGCCCAGACCAACGTCGGCGGTGTGGTCGAGGTGCTCGGCCTGGCAGCCGCAAACGGGGCCGGCGTGGTGTTTGCCTCGACCCTACCGGAGCCGGTGCCATCGACCGGCTATAACCGCGCCAAGCTGGTGGCCGAACACTTGGCCATTGCGTTTTGCGAAAGCCGCGGGCTGTCCCTGAACATTCTGCGCTGTGGCGACATCAGCGCCCCCGCACATCCCGACAGTGGCGCGTCGATAAACCAGGAGGACTATGTCGGGCTACTGATTCGCAGCTGCTTGGCCCTCAATGCCTGGCCAGACGAAGCGAGCTGGTCAATGAACCTGACCCCCGTGGACTATGTCGCGCAGGTATTTACCCACACAGCGATCCACGGCCAGGCCTTGGGTTCACCGCCCGTACAGCACCTGTATAACCCTGCGGCGAACCTCAAATGGACCCAGTTATGCGCCTGGATACAGACGCTTCTGGGACCAACCCAGTATGCACCACTGCCCCTGGAACAATGGCAGGCCAGACTCAAGGAACAGGCCCCTGGCAAGGCCGTGTTGCAGCGCACGCTGTTAATCCTGCCGATGATCATTGATGACTTCAGCTACTTCAACCCTCCACCGCCGCTGCTACTTGATCATTTGGAGTGCCCGGTGATCGACGCTGAATGGACCCAACAGTACCTCACGGCACTGAACCTAACCCAGGAGTGAACCCATGACACGCACTACTAACGGCTGGGCCGCCTATGGGCCGGGCTCTCCACTGGAACCGTTCACCTACCTGCGCCCGGATCCCGGGGCCAACGAAGTGGAGATCCAGGTGACCCATTGCGGAGCCTGCACCAGCGATCTGCATTTGATTGAAGGCGATTGGGGTGAAGCTTCCCAATACCCACAGGTGTGTGGCCATGAAGTTGTGGGGCGCGTGGTGCGCACCGGGTCGGCAGTTACCCACCTTAGCCCCGACCAGCGCGTCGGCGTCGGCTGGTACAAGGGCGCCTGCCTGGCGTGCGAGTGGTGCCTCAAGGGTGAAGAGCAACACTGTGCGGCCGTGCTGCCAACCTGCAGTAACGGGCAAAAAGGCGGGTTTGCCGACTTCCTGACCTGCGACAGCCGCTTCGTGTTCTTGCTCCCCGACAACCTGCCCTCTCATGTGGCCGCGCCGCTGTTCTGCGCCGGGCAGACGGTGTTCACCGCGTTGCTACGGGGCACCCGGCCAGGCATGCGCGTGGGCGTGTTGGGCATCGGTGGGCTCGGCCACCTGGCCATCCAGTTTGCAGCCAAGTTCGGCTGCACGGTCACCGCGTTATCGAGCTCCGATAACAAGAAAGCCCAGGCATTACAGCTGGGTGCGCGCCATTTCTACACCCTGGACTTGGCCACGTTGCAGGCACAGGAAAATACCCTGGACTTCTTGCTAATCACCGCTTCCAACGACCAGGACTGGGAACGGGCCATCGCCCTGCTGCGCCCCCATGGCACCCTGTGTTTTGCCGGGATGCCCGGCCCGGTCACGCTGGACATTCCTGCCATGACCTACAAGACCTTGACCGTCAGTACCGCCAACGTCGGCGGGCGTCACGACATGCTGAAAATGCTGGAATTTGCCAGCGAACACCATGTCTGGCCGATGGTGGAGATTTTCCCGACAGAGCAGATCAACCAGGCCTTGGACGCCCTGCGCAACAACACAGTGCGCTACCGAGCGGTAATTGAATTCTGACTGTCATCCGCCCCCATGGAGATGTCTTTCATGCCCCCGTCACTGGTACTACCGTCACATCCCCTGCGTACCCCGGACCTGGTGCCCCACCCGTTTGAGATCGAACGCCAGGCCCAGTCCACCCTCAAAGGGCATCGCTCATTGCTCTTGTGGTTCACCGGTATGTCGGGGGCCGGCAAGTCGTGCATTGCCAACCGCGTGCAGGCCGGCCTGCACGGTAAGCGGCTGCACACCTGCCTGCTTGACGGCGACCGGCTACGCCAGGGCTTAACCGCCGACCTGGGCTTTGCCGATAACGACCGCAAGGAAAACATTCGGCGCACGGCCGAGGTCGGCAGGCTGATGGTAGATGCTGGGGTCATCACCCTGGTCTGCCTGATCTCGCCCTTCGAACAGGAACGCCGCATGGCCAGGGCGCTGTTCGTCCCCGGCGACTTTATTGAAATATTTATCGATGCGCCTCTGCATGTCCTGGAGCTGCGCGACCCCAAGGGCCTCTACGCCAAGGCACGCAAAGGCCTGATCAAGAATTTCACCGGCATTGACTCGCCCTATGAACGCCCGGAGGCCCCCGAAATTGTCATTGACAGCACAACCTCCTCAATCGAGCAGGCCGCACACACCATCGAGAGTTTCCTCAAACGCCAGCGGGTATGGGGGTAACCGTTACATCAGCAACAGGCAAGCACTACGAAACACTTGTTGTCGTCCAGGCCGGTTTCAACGGTGTGGCGGCGTCCAATAAAACCAAGCATCGGAAGCTCGTACCAATACGCTTAGCACTAACTGGTTAGCGCCGAAGCCGCAAACGACATCCCATCTGCGGAGATAGCTTGTTTGACGACTGTCGCCAACACCAAAGTCATTAAGACTTTCAGACCAAGCCCCTGAACATAGGAAGGCTCCGCATTCCTATGTTCAGGGGCTCACATCAAAATAACGATTAGCGGCTAACCATCTAATCCAACATCACCCGCAAATCCAGTTTTTCCAGCCTATTTGGCTAGTAATGCCACTCGGAGGCAATGGACGCCATGTTTTGGTAGATCAGTCCGAGGTCCGTCGTTTTGTCGAGACGCACGACATTATGCCAAGATCAGGTATGAGAGGTGCATTCGTTGAGATCCCGGCGGCATGTATGCCTATATGTATGCCAACCTGACTTAACAGCTAAAAATAATAATAAATACAGTAGGTTATGAATTTGGTTCAAATGACTGTGTAGCCACCAAGTACCGATCCATAGATGTCTACAGCAGTCTATGAATCACCTCAAGAAGCCCGCCTCGTGCGGGCTTTCTTGTTTCTGGCGTTTCAAAACACCACAGCCTCACAGCGCCTTCTCCTGAACGCCCTCCTTCCTGAAACCCCATTTCGCCTTCAGTTTTGCGGGGGTTCCCGCGCCTCAGTCGGAAACACCTGACATCCAAAGCCATTTACTTCCAAGCATGCTCCACAGGGTTTGAATACAGCCACGTTGCCCTGAACCTCCATCACTGGAGGTTGCTTGGACATGTAACAAGGATGTCATATGACAAATTATTCAGAGGGGCGCTTCATGCCGATAGCACCGCTGATCATTCCCGAAATACTGCTTCCGTTTTCCTGCCCGCCGCCACGTTCTGACAGCCATCGGTTGCGCGAGCATGCCCTGGCCTGGGCGCAACGATACGGCTTGATCGGCCGTCGGGGTGCGCACCGGCTAAGCACCACTGCGCTGCTCGACCTGGGAATAGCGCTGTGCGGACAAGCCCCGACGCACCAGGCCGAAACCCTGGTGTGCTGGTATCTGTGGGCACTCACACTCGATGACCGGATCGATGACGGCCCCTGGGCCGAAAACGGCGTGCTGGAACGTTTCGTCGCAGCGGTGCAGTCCATAACCGAGAGCGGCGGTGTCGACTCACTCGATGAAATCGGCCGGCTTGATGACCCAATGCTCAGTGTCCTGATCGATGATCTGTGGCCACGGACACGGAGCTGGGGTGACGAGCGTTGGCGGCATCGGCTTGTACGCAATTTACTCGGGCATTTGCGTGCGCAGGCGACCCTGGTGAGAATGCGCGAAACCGGCACAGCGCTCACGCTGGCCGAATATCTGCCGTTGCGACGGGATTCGTTCGGTGCACTGTTCTTCTTTGATCTCATCGACGCAGCCGAAACGCTCGATCCCTACGAGCATTCAGACAACATCGAAGGGTGGGACACACTCCGCGAGCACGCTGCCGATATCATCACCTGGACGAACGATATCCACTCGATTGCCAAAGATGTGGTGTGTGGCGAGCGCTTCAACCTGGTCTCCATTCTAGCGGACACCCATGGCACCGACTGGCCTGAGTCGATCGAAGCGGCCCTGCACATGCTGAATACAGCCGTCGAGGCATTCACCCAGGCCTCAGCTCGGCCCCACCGGGCTTCCGCCGCTACCGACCCGGAGCGGCTGCGCCAGGTTGCCCGAGCGGCGGGCGATTGGCACAAGAACGTTTCCCGGTATCACCTGCAGGCCACCGACGCCACGGGTCAGGCCAACCGACAGGTGGACCTGGCGTGCATCCCCCCTACCCTGAAATCCCGGCAATTCGAAATCGACCCCTACCCCCTTTATGAGCGTTTGCGTACCACGCTGCCCATTGTCTACGACGAGCCTACGGACGTGTGGCTGGTCAGCCGTTATGCGGATGTCAAAGCCGCGTTGACCCACCCCGGAACGAGCAGCAACAACTACAGCTGGCAAATCGGACCGTTGCTGGGGCACACCATTGTGGCCATGGACGGTTGTGAACACGCCCAGCATCGAGCGTTGCTGAGCCCGTCGTTCCGCAGCAAGGCCCTCACAGTCCTTGAAGCATCGGTCACCTCGGTGAGCATGGACCTGCTGGCGCAGATGCGTGGCCGTTGCCAGGTGGACCTCGTTGCCGATTTCACCTCAGTGCTGCCCGTCCGGGTGATGGCTCGCGCGCTGGGGCTCCCGGCTGAAACCCCGGAGGAAGTCGCTCGGCTGAAGAACTGGTGTGCCATCGGCTTCGCCTACATGGGCAACTATCGACAGGATCCGACCCTGTTGACCGGTGGATTATCCAACCGTGACAGTTTCTACGACTTCATCCGGCCCCACATCGACGCCCGTCGCGCGGCACCCACCGACGATTTGATCTCACATCTTGTGGCCGCGCGGATTGACGGCCAGCCCTTGTCCGAGGCGTTCGTGCGGGCCTATTGCGCGATCTTGATGACGGCCGGCAGTGAGACCAGTCACGGTGCCTTGGCAAACCTCATCGTCAACCTGCTGAACGAGCCCGGCGTGAAAGAAGCAGTGATGGCTGATCCGGACTTGATGGACAATGCGCTCGCTGAAACCTTGCGACGCAACCCTCCTTTGCAACTCATTCTCCGGGAGGCCCGTGAATCGCTGGAGCTGCCGTCCGGAACCATTCCTTGTGGCGCGACCCTGGCGTGCCTGATCGGCTCGGCCAACCGTGATCCGCACCAGTTCACCGATCCGGACATCTTCACTCTGTCGCGCCCCCATCAGGAGACGAATCACTTTGCGTTCGGCGCAGGGCGTCATTTCTGCCTGGGATCCATGCTTGCACGGATGGAAATCACCCTCGGCGCTCGCCTGTTACTACAGACCTTTCCAGACGTGCGCTGGGCTCCAGGGTTCCAGCCCGCCGAACACGGTTTTCTTAACCGCTGCCCTCCTCGACTGGAGGTCGTACTGTGAGCACCACTGACCCAGCCGAGGAGCCCGGCTACACCAACAGCTATCTCGGTGATCAGCATGCCGGCCAGTTGGCGCGGATGCGCACCCTGGAGCGTGCCTTTGACCCGCTGAGCCAAACAGTGTTTGGCCAACTGCCTCTTCCGGACAAACTGACCCTTCTTGACCTCGGCGCCGGTGCCGGATCATTCGCTGGCTGGCTGAGCAAGCGCCATCCCGACGCGACGGTCATTGCCACCGACATTGACACCCGGTTTCTCAACGACATACCCGGCATTCAAGTGGTCACGCATAATGCCGCGACCGATGATTTCCCCGCCGCCTATTTTGACCTGGTGCACGTCAGAGCCTTGTTGTGCCACCTGCCCGAGCGTGAAGACATACTGACCAGAGCAACCACCTGGGTCCGTCCGGGCGGCTGGCTGGTGATCGAAGATTTGAGCTTGCGACCCAGCTTGAGAACGGCGAACCCACTGTTCCGGAAAATCGCTCAGGCCGGTTTCACGCTCCTGGAGCAGTCCATTGGCTCCGACATGCTCTGGGCCGATACGCTCCCCGACCGGCTAGGTGAACGGGGACTGTGCAATATCGGGTATCGCACCCTGGAAGGCCGCATCGGCGACAACAGCCCGGCCGACGCATTCTGGGCGGCAACGACAGCACAAGCCGGACCGACGTTACTGAAGCTCGGGCTGCTCACTCAGGATGACCTTGATGCCATGGCCAGGCTGCGCGCCTCTGCGACCTTCACCGAGGCAGCGTTGACGTTCATCAGCGCCTGGGGGCAAGTGCGCGAGCGCGACTAGACAGCCGTGACTGAACAAAAAAGGACACCGAATGACAGACTCCGTGATTTTGGTCGACGCACACGATCGTCAGATTGGTGTGTGTGATAAACGCGACGCACACCTGGGGGAGGGCCAGCTTCATCGCGCATTTTCGGTTCACCTGATCGACAGTGTCGGGCGTCACCTGATTCAACGTCGTGCCGCAGGCAAAATGCTTTGGTCTGGATTCTGGTCGAATGCCTGCTGCAGCCATCCGGCGCCTGGCGAGACTGTTCTGGACGCAGCGTGTCGTCGCCTGCGCGAAGAGCTGGGGGTCCGCGCCTCCTGCCGCTTCCTGTACAGTTTTGAATACCATGCGCGCTTTGGGGTGATCGGTGCGGAACATGAGTTATGCCATGTATTGGTTGCTCAATCTGACACGGTGGTCTCGCCGGCCGTCGAAGAGGTCAGCGAGGTCCAGTGGCTGAGCCGCGCTGAAGTCTCAGCCCAACTCTCAGATCCGGCAGCACACTTCACGCCCTGGTTTCGAATGCAGTGGCGCCACCTGCTAGCGCAGCACCCTACATTCGACACACCCACCTTTCAGGAATGAGTTCAGCTCGCTGACAGACCTTGCGTCCTCACGCGCAGGTCTCCCAGGTCAATCGTCAGATCAGGGCGCGGCAGACTACCCAGCGTGTCGTTCAGGTTCATTCGCAATGGCTTGTCGGAGTCCTGTCCGTATTCAAGGTCTGCATTGACGCGCGCCTGGGAATGACTCAAGCCGGCACTGCTGGAAAAACTGAGATTCGTCATAGCGGGTATCGACATGCCATGGGACTGGGTGGCGGTGTAGCTCAGGCTCATGTGCTTGACCCGCAGATTGTTGCGATCACTCAATGCGCGCTTGACCAGCGGCTCGGTACTTTCTCCGGCAAGGTGACTGCGCTCTATCGCTCGCAGGACCTCTGGCTTGAGCTCCATGCCAAGCGTGACTGAAGTGCCTTCGCCACGCTGCAACTGATCGAGCACCTGGGCAAACTGCGGATCATCCTTCATCCATTGTTCAATCGCTGCTTTGTTGGCCGGCGCTACATCATCCAGCCAGGCATGGCGCCCATCGTCCCGCAAGCCGACACGGGTGACCGATGACTCAACCGACGTCAGTTGGCGCAACCCATTCCTTGCCAGGTTTTGCTGGTTCATCAGCTTGTCGAGTGATTGGCTGATCGCGTGATAGGCGTCCGGTTTTGTTGCAAGGGACGGATGAGTCGCGAGGAACTGCTGCAGAGTGGCCAACTGTTGATCCACTGTGCCCTCCGACAGCTCGGTCGATGCCAGCTCCCGCCTGAACGTCGGCGAGTAGAGCGACACGCTGCGTTTGAGCTCATCAACCTGCGACTGGCTCACCGGTTGCGGATGTTTGAAGGCAAAATTGAAGGCCTGGGATACCCCGCGATCAAACCGCACCATGACCGATAACTCCGGCAGCGCGAACGCAATCGCGCTGGGGCCACCACTGCCAGCATTGCCCAACACCAACGCGCCGAGCGGCACGCTATTGGCCCCTACTCCGCCCTGTCGCAGAAGCTGCGCGCCAGCGGCGCTACCGTGGCGGGTGCCTTGTGCGGTACGCGCGCTTGATTGGCTCTTATCCGCATGCGCGAGATTGAGGTTGCCCACCCCACCAATGCCCGCGCGGATCACTGAGTCGAGGGCGGCGATGTCCTCCTGAGGGCTGTACATCAAACGCAATTGCGCAAGTGCGTCCAGGTTAACGTCGCCACTGAGTTTCGAGCTTGTGCCGGCCGAGTGCCCCTCGCCCAGCGCCAGTAAGTCGTAGACGGTCCCGGTCTCGCAGGTCAGGATCGCCATCATCTTGCCAAAGTCTGACTCTTTCACATCAAAGCCAATGCTGGATCCCTTATTTTTTGCCACCATTGCGCTCAATTCCGCAGCCACCCTCAAGCCTGGCCTCACCGCACCTGCCCCACCTCCCAGCGTCACACCCGAAGCCACCGAACCCACCAACCGTCGCGCGTTGTCCGTGCTGATTTCAACGCGGGCACCTTTGTCGGTACGACTGATACTCACACCATGAGTGTGGGACGCGGATGCCTCCAGAAAAAACTCCACAGGGGCTACCGGTTTTATCCCCGTCACGATCAACCCCAGGGTTTTACCTTGGGTTCGGCTCGGAGAAAGGGTCTGGCCACTGCCCAGTTGCTGTACCTGCTGCGTCATCGCCTCTTTGATCGACGCATCCTTGGGCAACCCCAACAGACCCGAAAGATGCCAATGAAGCGCAGAGCCAGGCGTACCAAAGTCCTTGGCCAACAGTTTGAAATTGCCATACAACGATTCCGCCTGCTCGTAACTGGCAATGCCTTGGCTGGCCAACGTGTGCACAGGGCTATCCTGGAACGTTTGCATGACATCGCGCAGAGACGTTTCTATACGCGTCAAGGCACTAGGGCTATGACCCGACGTAGCGTCGAGCGCCTGTACCAGGTCCGCCAACTGCTTGAGCGTACTCGCATGATGGATCAGGTCGCCCTCGATCAGCGCCGAGGGGTGGTCAAGGTTTCGCTTGCGCTCGGGCATGGACTTGGGCAGCGACAAACCCTGCCCTTCGAAGTTGGCCAGCAACACGGCGGTCGACTTTTCCGGCGAAGGAGAGACTCTCTTGAACGCTTCATACAGCGAGTGCAGCGTCGAATCTGGCGTAATGGTCGCCCGGTTCAATGTGGGCTGAGGGTCAAACGCAACACCGTGTGCATCACCCAAGCGGCGCGCGCTTGACTGGCTGCTCTGCTCTACCTGCGTCAACGCCTGGCGGATCTGTTCGGCCAGTGCCTGTCGCGGCCCAGGTTCGCTCAGGGCAGCGAGCCGATGATTGAGATCAGCAGAAACCAGTCGGCTCTGAGCGAGCGTATTGAGTTGCTGGTGCAATCGTTGATCGTCAGCGTAAACGCTCTCCAATCCTTTGCGGCCATTGAAATGTTGCGCAACGCCTTTAGCCTTTTGGCCGAGGGCCTCCAGGGGGTGAAAGTGCGCGCTGATGCCTTGGAAAAATGAACGTTTGAGCGGTATCCCTTCACGGGTTTGTCCCAAGACATTACTGCTGACCGTCAGTGCCCCTCCGGAGAACTGCGCGCGCATTGGCGTGCTCGCCAACGTGTCGGCCAGCGACGGCGCCTGGGGCGCCAATGGCAGCGGGCCCCACTCCATTGCGCTGCTGGAAGCATTGTCCAGTTGGAAAAACTGCTGATCCCACCCTCCGATCAGGTGATGGTCAGCCCCCGTGCGCAAGGACTCCAACGGTTGGCGACCCGGTAATTCAACCCTGCTCCAACGTTGCGCGCTCGCGGTATTGCCCTGCCAGGCCTGACGATCCAACCTGAACAGCTCACCGCCCTGTGTGTGCGCATAAAGATTACCCACGTGATCCAAGGCCAGTGTTTTTATATCAATCGAAGGCGACGCGTGAAGCGGCCTCGCATCCCCATCGTGATGAACCTGAAGCTGGTGATTCTGATCGACGGTGACAAAATTGCGCCCGTCCACGACCGCGAATCCGGTAATGCGTCGCTGATCATTGCCTGCAAGCACTTCGTCAACAGACACCTGCGGGCGCGGAATGGGAAGCGCGGCCAAATCATGACTGGCCCCCTCAATCAGCGGGTCGCGCACTTTACCGATGGCCACGGCCTTCAGTTGCCCGTCTTGCAGCACGTAGGCACGACCATCCAACCCGCGCTCCAGATGTTCGACGCCAGGTTGAGCAGTGTCTTGCCAACGTTGCGCCGCCGCGTCCCAGGTCAGCAGGCTGCCTGCGTCCAACGCCACCTTGCCCCGCTGTCCAAGGTCGACCGCCGCCGCCAGTGCCTGTTGACTGGGCAGACGCAGGCCTTTCTCAATGCCCTTGACCAGTACGTCGCTGAGGTTCCATTGCGGACGAAGATCACTTGCTTCACGCAAGGGCACACTGTGCAATTGCTGCCGTGCGTCGCGCACCTTGGCATTGAGTTGTCCTTGATCATCATGAAAGAAGCCTTCGACATTGACCGCCCCCCTCAATGCCTGCTCCAGCGAGTCGACGGGCTGACGAACCAACAGCAATTTGCCATCGTGCGCCATGCGCAGGTCTGCCCGGACCCACTCACCGTCCGTGGTCGCGCCATGCACGGTGTTTCCCGATAACCCGATACGGGTCACTTGCACGGGCAAACCGGCCTCATCGACCAGGCGCATCGGCTGCGGGGTGCTTCCAAGAACATGCACATAGGAGGCATCAGCCCCTTGCCTCAGCAACACCGTAGTATGACCTTGCGTATCACTGTCTTCGAAGCTCGAAGGTGTCTTCAGCAGCTGCCCCTCATGGGTCAGGCCTAAGCGGCTGAAGGCCCGGCTATCCGCATCGGGCACCCAGGAAAGTGTGAGCGGTTCAAAACGAAACAGGCGCTGGCCATCCAGGCGAAACTGCTGGCCATCCACCGTCGTCTGAACAGCGCTGACGCTCCCCACATGCGCGCGCCCCGGGCTCTCGCCAGCGCCGCCGGTTGTATCCGCAAGACTGCTTTTGAACACCGCAGCAACAGACGGCGTGGATTGGATGTGAAACACGTACTGGCGCTCATCCTTCATCCGCAACGTACCTGCTACAGAAGGACCATCAGCCACATAGTGCTTATCGGGCTGGTTGAGGTGGCGGGCAATCTCACGCCCGGTGAGTGTCGTATCAGCCTGCACCTTGCCATCGCGCAGGGACACATCGAACTGCATCGAAGTCGGTTGCAACGATTGATAGTGCAACAACACGGGCGGAGGCGGTTCCTGGGCCGGCCTCTTCAAGCGTTCCACCAGGTCATGCTGCAACTTAAAGAGAGCTTTCAATTCTGTGCGCATGGCAATACTCCCAAACAAAATTCATCACAGCTGTCTAGTGGGTATCCGCCCTGTTTGGTTCCAGGCAGGCTTTTCCATAACGGCGACTGCATGCGCAGGAAAAAACCGCTCATCTGTATTTTGACGCTTGCCTGACCCACTGTTAGTGTCCGGCTCCACCCTTACACGGAGTGCTCTCGATGAAACTGGATATCTATCAAGTCGACGCTTTCAGCCAGTCCGTCTTCGGCGGCAATCCGGCCGCTGTCTGCCCGCTGACCGAGTGGCTCAGCGATGAGCAGCTGCAAAACATCGCGGCAGAAAACAACCTCTCTGAAACCGCCTACTTCGTGCCCCGTGACGGGTTCTACGAGCTGCGCTGGTTTACGCCGGAGGTCGAAGTGGACCTGTGCGGCCACGCCACACTTGCGGCGGCGTGGGTGCTGATTCACCAACTGCCGGACGCGCCTGAAGTGTTGCGCTTTGCGACACGCAGCGGCGAACTGCGGGTGACCCGCAACGGCAATGAACTGGCGATGGACTTCCCGGCAAAGCAACCCCAACCCTGCGAACCACCCGACGGAATGTTGAGCGCGCTGGGCATTGAACAGGCCGACGTGTTCAGCACCGATGACTACATCGTGTTGCTGGAAGACGAAGCGCAAGTCGCCGCACTGAAGCCGGATTTCGCCCGCCTCAAAGGCTTGCCGAAACGCGGGATTGCAGTGACCGCCAAAAGCGCGCGATTTGATTTCGTTTCGCGCTGGTTCGGCCCCAACGTGGGTGTGAATGAAGACCCGGTCACGGGCTCAGCCCACACTTCACTGGCGCCGTTCTGGGCCGAACGCTTGGGCAAGTCGCAACTGACAGCGGAACAAGGCGGAACGCGCCGCGGCCAACTGCGCTGCGAACTCAAGGGTGACCGCGTGATCATTTCCGGCCATGCCGTGCTCTACCTGCAAGGCACGATTTACCTGTAAAACGCAGTACCCCAAGGACAACAGATCATTCTCAAAATGAACGGAGTTCAGCGCGTGTTTTCGATTTCCCGCCGTCAACTGTCGGTGATTGCCGCAGCCCTCGCCCTGGCTGCATGCAATACCTCTGTCAACGAACAGCCACCGGCTCCCGAACTGGGTTCAGGCTATCGCACCGACCTCACCACCCAACACGCCGAGCGCCATATGGCCGCCGCCGCCAACCCCCTGGCGGCCGAGGCTGGACGCGAAATGCTGCGCAAAGGCGGTTCGGCGATTGATGCAGCAATTGCGATGCAGGCGGTATTGACCCTGGTGGAGCCGCAATCATCCGGCATCGGCGGTGGCGCATTCATCATGCTGTGGGATGGAAAAACCGTGCACGCCTATGACGGCCGTGAGACCGCACCGGCCGGGGCGACGGAGCGGTTGTTCCTGAAGGCTGATGGCAAGCCGATGACATTCCCAGAGGCGCAGATTGGTGGGCGTTCGGTCGGCACGCCTGGGGTATTGCGAGCACTGGAGATGGCTCACAAGAAGACCGGTCACCTGCAATGGGCCGAGCTGTTCGAGCCGGCAATCCGTTTGGCGGAACAGGGCTTCGCGATTTCTCCACGCCTGCACAGCCTGATCGCAGCCGACCGCTCTATCGCACAATCGCCAGACATGGCGGCGTACTTCCTGAACGCCGATGGCACGCCGAAAGCCACCGGTACCCTGTTGAAAAACCCGGCACTGGCCAATGTATTCAAACGCATCGCCAAGGAAGGCCCGGATGCGCTGTATCAAGGGCCGATTGCTGATGAAATCGTGCGCAAGGTGCAGGGCCATCGCAACGCGGGCAGCCTGTCCCAGGCGGATCTCAGGGGCTACACCGCCAAGGAGCGTACGCCGCTGTGCACCGACTACAAACAGTGGAAAGTCTGCGGTATGCCGCCGCCGTCATCCGGTGGAGTCGCCATCGCGCAAATCCTCGGCACCTTGCAGGCGCTGGAGGCCCGCGATCCCGCCCTGGCCATCGCCCCCATGCTCCCAGTGAAAAGCCCGTCGCCTGCCGGCCTTGAGCCCACACCGGAAGCCGTGCATCTGCTGGCCGAAGCTGGGCGCCTGGCGTTTGCCGATCGCGCGCTCTATGTCGCCGACACGGACTTCGTTCCGGTGCCGGTGGCGGGTCTTGTCGCACCGGACTACCTGGCCAAGCGTGCGGCCTTGATCGGCGAGCGCAGCATGGGCATCGCCAAGCCGGGCGTACCTGCGGGCATCCAGGTGGCTTACGCGCCGGACCGCTCGCCGCTGCGCATTTCCACCTCGCAAGTGGTCGCTGTGGATGACCTGGGCGGCGCCGTGTCGATGACCACCACGGTGGAAGCGGCATTCGGCTCCCATGTGATGGTGCAGGGCTTCTTGCTCAATAACCAGATGACCGACTTCTCGTTTATCCCTGAAGAAAATGGCCAGCCCGTCGCCAACCGCGTCGAGCCCGGCAAACGCCCGCGTTCGGCCATGGCGCCAACCCTGGTGTTCGAGCGCAACAGCGGCGAGTTACTGGCCACGGTCGGCTCGCCCGGCGGCTCGCAAATCATCGAGTACGTGAGCAAGTCCCTGGTGGCGATGCTCGACTGGAAACTCGACCCGCAAACCGCCATCAGCCTGCCTAACTTCGGCAGCCGCAATGGCGCGACCGAACTGGAAACCGGCCTGTTCAGCCCCGCGCTGAAACAGGCCCTCAAGGACAAAGGCCATGCGCTGAGCGAAATCGATATGACCAGCGGCATCCAGGCCATCGTCCGCACGCGGGATGCCCAGGGCAAGCTGTCGCTGAGCGGCGGCGCCGACCCTCGGCGCGAAGGCGCAGCGGTTGGCGACTGACGATTCAATCAACGGAGAATGCGCTCTTGCAACAGGCAGACAATCTCGGCGCCATTCCTGGCGTCGACCACGGTTTTTGTTCGATCAATGATCCACTGCGCCCGCAAGAAGTGTTTATCTGCAAGCAGGTACACAGCGCGTCAGTGATTGAATGGCAAGCGGATCAGGTGCCCAATACGGTAGAGGCAGATGGCGTGTGCACCGGCGAGCATCAGCCCATCGCGGTAATCACCGCCGATTGCCTGCCCATTCTCATTGCCTCAAAGAATGGCGAGAAAGTCGCCGCAGTGCATGGCGGATGGAAGGGATTGCACGCAGGGATTATTGCTAACACCGTGCAGCGCTTCGCGGATGAAGGCGTTGCCGCCGACCAGTTGCGGGTGGCGATAGGGCCGTCGATCAAGCCGTGCTGTTATGAGGTGAGCGAGGCGTTTATCACGCAGTTCCAGGCGGATCAGGGGCACTTGTGGTTAAGCGGGCGAGCGCCGTGGAGCGTGGTGCAACCCGCGCCATTGCTACCACCTGAAATCGCACCACCCCATCCCCGGCAAGCCGCAAGTGCGTGGTTTGATTTGAGTGGTTATGGCGTGATGTTGCTGCAAGCGGCCGGCCTGCGGCGGGAGCAGATCGAGGTGAGTGAGGTGTGCACTTACTGCACGTCACCCACCTTTGCCAGCTACCGCCGCAGGACGCATCATCCGGAGGAGGTGAAGACGCTGATTTATTCGTGGATTGCTCGCATCACCGACTGATCTTCAACCCCTTGCGCCCCGCATGCCGCTCCAACGCCAGCTCGATAAGCCGGCTCACCAGCTCGCTGTAGCTCATCCCCGCCGCCTGCCACAGCTTGGGGTACATGCTGATGCGGGTGAAGCCGGGCAGTGAGTTGATTTCATTGATCAGCACTTCACCCTCGTCCGTGAGAAACACGTCGACCCGTGCCAGACCGGAACAGCCCAGCACCTCGAACGCCTCGATGGCCAACCCGCGAATGCGCTCGCTGGCTTCCAGGCTGATGTCGGCGGGCACCACTACCTGGGCCGCCTGGTCGTCGATGTATTTGCTGTCGTAGGAATAGAAACCGCTGCTCACCACGATCTCGCCACAACCGCTGGCGATGGGGTTTTCGTTGCCGAGCACGGCGCATTCGATTTCACGGCCTTTTACGGCGGATTCAACCAACACCTTTTCATCAAAACCAAGGGCCAGTTCGACGGCGGCGAAGTACTCGGCTTCGTCGCCTACTTTACTCACACCTACCGAAGAACCCTGGTTCGCGGGTTTGACGAACATCGGCAGGCCGAGCTTGTTCACCGCAGCCTCGAACGAAGTGCGCGCCGCGTTGCTGCGGGTCAGGGTGATGAACGGGGTGACGGCAATGCCGGCATCGCGCAGCAGGCGCTTGCTGATGTCCTTGTCCATGCACACCGCCGAGCCGAGTACGTCGGAACCGACAAAAGGCAGGTCCGCCATGCGCAGCAAGCCTTGCAGGCAACCGTCTTCGCCCAGGGTGCCGTGGACGATGGGGAAAATTACATCCACATGTTCCAGCAGGCCCGAACCCGAGGTCTCCACCAGTTGCTGGCTGGCCTTGCCGGGCACCACCGCCAGCTCGCGGTTGGACTGGTTGAGGGCGATCAGGGCCGGGTTTTCCTGGTTGAGCAGGAAGTTCGACGTATCGTTGAGGTGCCAATGGCCGGCCTTGTCGATACCGATCAACACCGGCTCGAAACGGGAGCGGTCCAGCGCGTCAACAATGTTGCGCGCCGATTGCAACGAGACTTCGTGCTCGGCCGACCGGCCACCAAAAATAATACCTACCCGCACCTTGCTCATGACCCGGCCTCACTGTTGAAAGTAAGGCTTCTTACCACGGGCGGTCAGCGATTCGCTACCAGATGTGCACCGAACAGCAGGTAGCAGCCACCGGCAAAGCGGTCGAGCCACTTGCGCGAGCGGCTGTAAAGCTCGGCCATGCGCTCACTGGAAAACACCAGGGCCACGCAGGAATACCAGCTGAACGACAAGGTGGCCATAGTCATGACCGCCAGGGTCAGCAGCATCGGCGAGGGAGACGGTGGCATGGTGGACGCGAAGATGGTCGCCACAAACAGAGCCGCCTTGGGGTTGGACAAGTTGCCCAGCAACCCCAGGCGCCAGGCGGAGAACAATGAGCGACGCGCCTCGTCCGGCAGCACACTCTGGCTCATGGCGGGTGCCGAGCGTTTGAACAGTTTCAGGCCGAGATAAATCAGGTAGCAACCGCCGATGATCTTGAACGCCATGTACAGCATGGGCGCGGCGGTAAACAGCGACTTGATGCCCAAGCCGCCCGCGAGCCCCCACATGACAGTTCCGGTGGCCACTCCGGCCGATGCCACCACGCCATGGCGACGTGAGCAACTGGCCGCCAGTTGTGCGGTGTTGAAAAAGTTGGGGCCCGGTGTCACCACCGCGACCGTCCAGAGCAGGGCCAATGACAACAACGGCGCAGCGTATGGCAGGTTGGAAAGCAGCATCGAATGATCCTTCTTCGCAGTGTTGATAAGGCTCTACTGGTCGGCAACCGGCTCTGGCGTATGAACCAGCAAGTCACCGGGCTGACAATCCAGGTAAGTACAGATGGCATCCAGCGTCCCGAGCCTGATGCCTTTGACCTTGCCCTGCTTGAGCAAGGAAAGGTTCTGTTCAGTAATCCCGATGGCCGCCGCCAGGTCCTTGGACTTGACCTTGCGCCGGGCAAGCATGACATCCAACTCAATCACAATGGGCATGTCGATCTCAAACAAAAGTACGGTTTTCAGAATCCACTTCACTGGCCTGCAACAGGATACGCGCGATTACCGCAATACAGGCAGCCAGAAACAGGGCAACAAAGCTGGGCGCCGTCACGCTCAGGCTGATCATCCGCTGGCCGACCGGCTCGTTCATGGTCACCCAGACGCTCAATAGTGGCTCACATAAGAAATCCAGCAACACCCAGATCGCCACTGCTTTGCCAACCTTACCCAGATGCAACGCTGCCGCACTGGAGAAATACTCGCCTCGCGCATAATTCTTGAACAGCTTGCGCAGGTGATTCAGACCGGACGCCAGTGCCATCAAGGGAACACTGGACAACACGATCCCCCCCAGGATCTGCCAGAAGGGAAACAACGCCACCTGCTCGGCACGCCCTTGAATCTGGCGATCGCTCAGCGCGAAGCCAAACCCAAGCCCGTCGGCCGAAGAACTCAATACCGGAAACAGCCAGACAGCCGCGTTGAGCACCAACATGCTGATGATCAGCAGCAGGGTGATCATCGACATACGCTGGCTGAGTTGAGCAAGACGTTGGGTATTCATGAAAGGCCTCTCTGAAGGAATGTCGAGGCAAGACAACCACAAAATTATCGTAAAACAATAATAATTCATTATAAAACAATACAATAATAACCCTTTGACGCTCATAAACAGAAACCCGCACGATCATTCAAGACTCGGCAGACAACCCGCGCCAGACTGGGTTAACGTACTTCCCTCTCTTTTTTGTGACACACCACCATGGGCAAACCCACCGCCACTCTCGACTGGCTGCACCGCGCCCCGCATGCCAGTGGCCTGGACCGTATCGAGGCGTACTTTGCCGGCTTTGCCTTCGACCCGCATCGCCATGACACCTACGCCATCGGGCGTACATTGACCGGCGTGCAAAGCTTTCACTATCGTGGAGACATGGTCCACAGCCTGCCCGGCACCACCATGGTGCTGCACCCCGATGAGACCCACGACGGTCACGCAGGCAGTGATGAGGGCTTCAAGTACCGGATGATTTATGTCGAGCCGTCGCTGATCCAACAGATCCTCGGCGGCAAGCCACTGCCGTTTATCCCCAATGGTTTGTCCACCGACCTACGGCTGTTTCGCGCCAGCGAAGTGTTGCTGCAGAACCTGGATAACCCCATCGACCCGTTGCAGGAACAGGACGCCCTGTTCGACCTGGCCCACGCCTTGAGCAACGTCTCGGGCGGGATCATCAGCCGCAAGACGTTCGACTACGTGGCCGCCGAGCGTGCCCGGGAATTTATCCACGGCGCCCTGGGCCGCAGCATCACCCTGGATGAGATGGCCGACCATGCCGGTCGCGACCGCTGGGCGCTGTCGCGGGATTTTCGATTGCTGTTCGGCACCAGCCCCTACCGCTACCTGACCATGCGTCGGTTGGACTTGGTGCGCAGCCTATTGGCCCAAGGCCAATCGCTGGTCGACGCGGCAATGACCGCCGGTTTCACCGACCAGAGTCACATGACCCGGCAATTTCGCAGCACCTACGGCATGCCACCGTCGCGCTGGGTAAAAATGTCAGACCGTTTCCAGAACAGATAACCCGGCCGGTTGCCTGAGACACAGTGCCAACACCGCGCCTGCCAGGGCGATCGCCGCGCTCCACCACAACGCCTGCTCGATGCCACCGGCGCTCGCTGCACCGCCAACCCCAACGCCCCGCCTATCTGCTGGCTGGTGGACGCCATCCCCGCCGCCACGCCCTGCTCCCCTTGCCGGATACCCAGGCCCGCCGCCACCCACATCGCGGTCCAGGTCATGCCTTGCCCGACACTCAGGATGAAAATCCCCGGCAGTAACGACCAGAACCCCACGCCGGTCGGCAGCGCCCATACCACCAGCGCAATGCCCACCGCCCCCGCCAGTTGCCCGCAGACCAAGGTGTTGCGCAAACCCAGCCGAACCAGCGAGCGCTCTGCCAACCAGATGCCGAACGTACACACCAACGTCGCCGGCAAGAACGCCAGCCCCGCCTGCAATACGCTGTAGCCGTAGACCTGCTGGTAGTACAACGCGAGGAAGTAGTACTGCACGCCAAAACTGCTCATGAACACCGCCGTCAGCACCATGGCCATGCGCAGTTCGCGGTAAGCAAGCAGGCGCAGCGGCATCAGCGGGTCGCGGCCTCGGTGCTCGATCCAGGCGAACAGCCCGAGCAGTGCCAATGCCAAGACCAGGCAGCCGAGGGTGGACGGTGCCGTCCAGCCCCATTCCGGGCCTTGTACCAACGAGAACACCAGCAAGGTACCGCCGACGGTCACAGTCAACGCGCCGCTGATATCAAAGTTGCGTCCACCCGCACGCTCACCATCAGCGGGGATCCAGTACCGCGCCGCCCACGCACAGCCGCCCGCCAGAGGCACGTTCACCAGAAATACCGCTTCCCAGCCCCACACCTGGGTCAGCACGCCGCCCAGCAACGCGCCCAACGCCAGCCCGGCCGCCGACGCCGCACTCCACACGGCAAACGCACGGTTGCGCGCCGGCCCTTCGGCGTAGTGGGTGTTGATCAGCGCGAGCGTGGCCGGGAACAGCATCGCGCCGCCCACACCCTGCACCGCCCGCGCCAGTACCAGCAATGTCGCGCTGCCACCCAGCACAGCCGCCAGGGAGGCCAGGGCGTAGAGCGACTGCCCCACCCGGTACAAACGTCGTTTGCCGAGCAAATCGGTGGCCCTGCCACCCAACAGCAAGAACCCGCCAAATGCCACGCTGTAGGCGCTGACCACCCACTGCAGTTGTTGGGCGGAAAAATCCAGGTGCATGCCGATCTGCGGCAGGGCAACAAACACGATGGTGGCGTCCAGCGCGATGATCAATTGCGCGGTGGCCAGCAACGTCAGCATCCAGCCTGAGGGTCGAGAAGGAGACATCACAGCGTCCTGTCCGAAAATAAGAGAGCATCAGTTTCTTTCATGCCTGATCGATGATAAATACCGCTATCACTCTTTCAGTAATGACTTTAATCATGGATCTGAACGCTGTTCGCCTGCTGGTCCGCGTGGCCGAAACCCGCAGTTTCACCCGCGCTGCCGGTGACCTGGGGCTGACCCAGTCCGGTCTGTCCCGCGCCATTTCGCGCCTGGAAAGCGAGCTGGGGGTTCGCCTGCTGCAACGCAACACGCGCAGCGTCAGCCTCACCCCCGACGGGCAGATGTTGTACGAGCGCAGTGCACCGTTGCTGGCGGAACTGGCCGAAGCCGAAAAACTGATGCTCGACCGACGCAGCAACCCGTCCGGCCTGTTGAAGATCAGCACGCCGTCGCTGTTCGGACGCAAAGTGGTGATGCCGGTGATCGGCGAATTGACCCTGTGTTACCCCGAGCTACGCATCGAGGCAGTGATGACCGATCGCCTGGTGGATATCGTCGATGAAGGTTTCGATGCCTTGCTGCGTACCGGCGAGATCCAGGACCAGCGCCTGATCGCCCGCGCCCTACCGCCACTGCGTTGGGTCACGGTCGCCGCACCCGCTTATCTCGCACGTTTCGGCACTCCGCACTGCATCGATGACCTCAAGCACCACAACTGCCTCACCGTACGCAATCTACGCAGCGGCCGCCTGGTGGATTGGCAGTTCATGATCGACGGCAGGGTGCAGGATGTCAGCGTCGAAGGGCGGCTGATCTTCGATATCGGCGATGCGCTGGTGGACGGCGCCGTGGGTGGTTTTGGCGTTGCCCAGGTAATGGACTTTGCCGTGCGCGACGACCTCGCGGCCGGGCGCCTGGTTCCGGTGCTGGAAGACGTCGCCGGGCGCAGTCGAGCGATCTCGCTGGTCTATCCGCCGTCCCGGCAGTATTCCCCGAAGTTGATGGCGTTTGCCGAAGCACTGGCAAACGCACGCTGGTAAGGCTTAGAGCTGACGCCCATCAATCGGCTGGCCGATGGTAAGGAAATGCCCGCCCGCCACATGGTGCAAGGTGCGCAGTTCATCATGGCCTTCAAAATGCCAGCGGCCGTCGCTGAATACGCGCGCGTCGGCATAGGCCGCCACCACTTCACCGAGGAACAGATCGTAGGTCTGCTGATTGTGAGGCTCGGGCAGCAGACGGCACTCCAGCCAGGCCACACAACCTTCCAGCAACGGCGCTTCGGTGTGTTCACCCTTGAACGTCTGCAAGCCGTAGGCGGCAAATTTTTCAGTGTCGGCGCCGGTGGTGTTACCCACGGTTTGCACAAGGTCCGCCTGAGCCGCACAAGGCACCTGGAGCACAAAGGTGCCAGCGCTTTCGAGCAGTTGGCGGGTCCAGGTGGCCTTGTCCAGCACCACGGCGACCTTCGGCGGTTCGAAATCCAGCGGCATGGCCCAGGCAGCCGCCATGATGTTGCGTTGGCCGTTGTGCGCGGCGCTCACCAGCACGGTCGGGCCGTGGTTGAGCAAACGATAGGCCTTGGACAGCGGAACGGGGCGACGGTGGGTAGGGCTCATGGACGGTCGGCTCTTCATGCAAGAAAGCGCCTACGATACCTGAAGCCCCAGGCTCAACTCGACAGTTGGTTGGCGAACTGCCCTACCGCACTGACCACCTTTTGCGCGCCGTCCTGGATCTCCACGATCACCGTGCCCGCCTCGGCCGCCAGGGCCAGGCCTTGCTCGGCTTGCAGGCGACCCTCAGTCATCAGACTCACAGCATCGCGCGCCATGTCCTGGTTCTGACGCACCACGCCGACAATCTCCTCGGTCGCCTTGCTGGTACGCGAGGCCAACTGCCGCACTTCATCGGC
The DNA here is from genome assembly GCF_000510895.2 of Pseudomonas sp. FH1. Taxonomy (NCBI): domain Bacteria; kingdom Pseudomonadati; phylum Pseudomonadota; class Gammaproteobacteria; order Pseudomonadales; family Pseudomonadaceae; genus Pseudomonas; species Pseudomonas sp. FH1. The sequence goes on along the minus strand of NZ_AOHM01000032.1, from coordinate 32,464 downwards.
CACCACCGCAAAACCACGCCCCTGCTCGCCTGCACGCGCCGCTTCAATGGCCGCGTTGAGCGCCAGCAAGTTGGTCTGCTCGGCAATGCCGCTGATGGTCTTGACGATGGTCCCGATCACCTGGGATTGAGCGTTCAGCGCCTCAATGCCCTCGCCAGCCTGTTGCATGTGCTTGGCCAGGTCGCGCATCACATCCACCGCCTGGGTCACCACGGTAGTGCCGCGTTGGGCGCTGTTATCGGTTTGCAGCGAAGTGCTGTAGGCAATGTTCGCGGCCTCGGCCACCGCCTGTTCCTGATTGACCTGATCGGTGATCACCGTGGCGAACTTGACCACTTTGTACAGCCGGTCGGTGGCGTCCAGCACCGGGTTGTACGTCGCCTCCAGCCACACCACACGGCCATGACTGTCGACACGCTTGAAGCGCGCCGCGACAAACTCACCGGCGTTCAGGCGTTTCCAGAAGTCCTGGTACTCGGTGCTGTTGTATTCCTCCGGCTCGCAGAACATGCGGTGATGTTTGCCCTGGATCTGCGCCAGGCTGTAACCCATGCCACCCAGGAACCGGTCGTTCGCGGTCAGCACGTGGCCACCGAGGTCGAACTCGATCACGGCGGTGGAACGCACCAGCGCAGTGATCAGGTTTTCGTGCTCGCGAGAAGCCTCGATGGTGCGGGTGAGGTCGCTGGAGTAAATCGAAAAATGCTTGATGCGCCCATCTGAGCTGCGCACCGGCTGCACAATCGAACGCAGCCAGGCTTCCTGGCCGTTGCCACGCATCAGGCGCACGGTGCCGGCGAAGTGCTCGCCGCGCACCAGGGCGTTCTTGAAGCGCTGTTGGAATTCATCCCGACGCACATGGACCGGCTCCAGATCTTCGATCTTTCGCCCCAGCAGTTGGCCGCTCTGATAGGCCAACTCTTGCAGGAAGTTGGCATTGGCCCACTCCACCCGGCCTTCGGCGTCCAGCGTCAGGCACAGCATTTCGCTTTCCAGGCTCTCCTTGACCTGATTCAAGCTGGACAATTCTTCGCGAAGAGCCGACAGCTCCTGCTTCAAACGGGTGTTGAACATGGGGCACCGATGGTCAAATGGGGAGAGTGATCTGACCTGCATCGGCGCTGTCGGCGTTTTCTGAAGAGGGCTTTAGCCTCAGGTCCAACAATATTTTTGGATCCATCAACTGCCATTGTTTCGGCACACCCCCATCACTTGGTACTCAAGGGTATTGAGCTTGCCGCTGGAGTCTTCGTAGGTCATGCGCGACGGCACCGGGTTGCACGAACGGATCGGCGGCGTGACGTTGACCACCTTGGCGATGTCCAGCTTCATGCCATAGCGGTACGCCTGCACCTCGGGCGCCGGCTTGCCCTTTTTGGCGGCATAGTCGGCCATGGCTTTCTGATTGCGCTCCATCATCAGCGCGAACGTACGATCGCCCCCGCCTTCAGCCAATGCACCGAACGATAAAACTGCCGTTAACACGCCCAGCGCGATTTTATAAAAGTTCATGGTTAGTTCCTCGGTTGAAAAGTTCAGTGCCGAGACTAACCAACTGACCCTGACGCAATCTTCACCAGAACATTACTTATTTGTTAGATAACGGTGAGCTCCCAGAATTGTAATCTTCACGCCACTTCTTCGTTATCCACGGTTTGCAACTATCAGCCCGGGCCAGATCAATAAGAACGCCCACTCCCATAAGAAGCTGAAAACTGCCATTACTTAGGAGCGAACCATGCGTATCCGTCACTACAGCCTTCCCCTTTCACTGTGCGCCGCCTTGCCCTTGGCCGCCGTGGCGGCGCAAGAGAAACCCGAGGGGTTTATCGAAGGCAGCAGCTTCAACGTGCTGGCGCGTAACTTTTACTTCAACCGCGATGATCGCAAGGGCCAGTCCAGCCCCACCGGCAACGGCTACTCAGAAGCCTGGGCGCAGGGATTGATTGGGCGCTTCGAATCCGGTTTTACCCAGGGCACCGTGGGGTTTGGCCTGGACGCATTCGCCATGGTCGGCGTGAAGCTGGATTCGGGCACCGGCCGCAGCGGTGGCAAAGGCTCGTTCGGCGTATTGCCGGTGGACAGCGATAACCGCCCGGAAGACAGCTACAGCAAATTCGGCGGCGCGGCGAAACTGCGCGTGCTGGATACCGTGATCAAGGCCGGTGACGTATTTCCGCTGACCCCGGTCGTGGCGTACGGTGATTCGCGCGTTTTGCCGGAAAGCTTTCGCGGCGTCACCGTGCAAAATACTAGCCTTGAGGGCCTGAGCTTGCAGGGCGGGCGTTTGAGCGGCATGAGCCAGCCGACACAAAGCGGCATGGACAAGGGCTTTGCCACCTTCTACGCGGGCCCGGTCGATTCGCCCTGGATCGGCTATTTCGGCGGCGACTACACCGTCAACAAAAACCTCAGTGTCAGCCTCTACAGCAGCCGCTTGAAAGACGCCTGGGACCAATACTACTTCGGCACCGCCGGCAACTATCCACTGGGCGAAGACGTCTCGCTGTTCGGCGACTTCAACTACTACAAGGCCGTGGACGAAGGTAAAAAGCTGCTGGGCGAATTCGACAACAACATCTGGAGCGCCAGGCTCGGGGTCAAGGTCGGCGCCCACAGCCTAGCCGTCTCGCACCAACGCAACAATGGCGATGACGACTTCGATTACCTGCGCCAGTCCGACTCGATCTTCCTCAACAACTCGATCCAGTACAGCGACTTCAACTCGCCCAAGGAACGCTCGTGGATGCTGCGCTACGACCTGGACATGCAGGCGTTCGGCATTCCTGGTTTGTCGTTCATGACCCGCTACGGCAAAGGCACCGGCGCTGACTACAGCAACGCCAACGCGGTGTACATGCGCCGTGACGCGGCCGGCAACCCGCTCACCGATCAACGCCGCTGGGAGCGGGACATCGAGGCCAAATATGTGGTGCAAGGTGGTCGCTTGAAGGACTTATCGCTGCGACTGCGCCAGGCGACAGTGCGCTCAAGTGCATTTGAATCGGACCTGGAAGAGGTTCGCTTGATTGTCGAGTATCCCATTGCAGCGCTTTAAGCGAGGCCAATTACATTCACTTGCCGATGCGCTACATCTGTTCACAAGTTGAAGTCTGTCAGAACTGTAATATTGGCCTCACCCTCCCGTTAAGTTGCACTTTTTACACTGCACATCGAACACAACTCATCTCTGCGGCTTTTGTGTAGCTCCTTTGGAACAGAGATGAACTTTTTGCGCCCCGATTGGGGCGTTTTTTTTGTGTGCTGGGTCAGTGACGAATCGTCGCACCCGCCTGACGCGGCTTGACCCTAAAGCTACTTCACGCTTCAGAGTTTTCCTACAGCCTACTCAGCCTCGCCATGAGGCCATGCCCCTTTTCGTTTTCTTTGAAGGTAACCCCCATGCGTATCCTTGTGGTTGAGGACGAACAAAAAACCGCCGACTACCTGCAGCAAGGCCTGACCGAAAGCGGTTATGTGGTCGATTGCGCCGCCAGCGGCGTTGATGGCCTGCACCTGGCCAGGCAACACAGTTATGAATTGGTGATCCTCGATGTCAACTTGCCCAACACCGACGGTTGGGAAGTGCTGGAGCAACTGCGCCGCGACGGCAACCAGCGCGTAATGATGCTCACCGCGCGCGGCCGGCTGGCCGACAAGATCAAGGGCCTGGACATGGGCGCCGATGATTACCTGGTCAAGCCCTTCGAATTTCCCGAGTTGCTCGCCCGTGTGCGCACTTTGTTGCGGCGCAGCGAGCACATCCCGCTACCAGACGTGCTGCGCGTCTCGGACCTGGAACTGGACCCCCGCCGACACCGCGCCTATCGCGGCAACCGTCGGATTGACCTGACCACCAAGGAATTCGCCCTGTTGCACGTACTGATGCGCCAGGCCGGCGAAGTGATGACCCGCACGCAGATCATCTCGCTGGTCTGGGACATGAACTTCGACTGCGACACCAATGTGGTGGAAGTCTCCATCAGCCGTCTGCGCGGCAAGGTCGATGACCAGAGCGAGGTGAAGTTGATCCATACCATTCGCGGTGTAGGTTATGTGCTGGAGGCGCGCCCATGAAGACCAGCAGCCTGTCGATGCGCCTGGGGCTGACGGTCAGCCTGATGGGCGCCGGATTGGTGGTGCTGCTGGCGAGCCTGGCATACCTGGCCCTGACGCACGAACTGGACAAGCTCGCGCGCAAGGGCCTGGAAAACAAAATGGAGCAACTGGCCCATACCCTCAACCAGGGCCTCGATGAACACCGCATCACCAACCGTCCTCATTCACTGCTGGACCTGGTGATGGGCCACGACAACATCTACCTGACCATCCTCGGCGCAAGGCCCGATGCACCGGTACTGCTCAGCGTCGGCGCCAAGCCCCAGCAACCGCTGCTGCTTGACGTGCCCACCGGCAAAAACCTCGCCTATTTGAACTGGGTCGATGGCCAGGGCAATCGCATCCTCAGTGCGACGCGCCTGATGCCCTTGCAAGGGGGCGAGTATGTCCGCGTGCTGCTATCGCTGGACCGCTCCGATGATGAAGCGCTGCTCAGTGCCTACCTGCGCTCCACGGTGATCGCCCTGCCGATGCTGTTGATCCTGATCGGCATGGGCGCCTGGTGGCTGGTGCAGCGCGGGCTCGCGCCGTTGCAACAGTTCAGCCGCGTGGCGGCCAAGGTCACGACCCAAGACCTGACCCATCGCCTGTCCCTGGACAACCTGCCCAAGGAGCTGGGCGAACTGGCCGAGGGCATCAACGTGATGCTGCATCGCCTCGACGCCGGGGTGCAGCAACTGTCGCAGTTCTCCGACGACCTGGCCCACGAACTGCGCGCGCCGTTGACCAACCTGATGGGCAAGGCCCAGGTGACCTTGTCCCGCGAGCGGCCTTCGCAGGAATACAAAGCCGGCCTGGAATCCTGCACCGAGGAAATGGAGCGCCTGTCGCGGATTGTCTCGGACATGTTGTTCCTCGCTCAGGTCAGCCATCCCGCCGCGCGCGCCGGTTTTGCCCCGGTGTCGCTGGCACAGGAAGCACAGCGGGTGATGGAGCTGTTCGCCCTCAGCGCCGAAGACAAGCACATCACCCTGAGCCTGCGCGGCGATGCCTGGGTGATGGGGGATCGCCTGATGATCCAGCGCGCCATCTCCAACCTGCTGTCCAATGCCATTCGCCACACCCCCGATGCTTCCAGTGTGTTGCTGCTGGTGGAAAGCTACGACCAGAACGTGTCGCTGTCGGTGGGCAACCCAGGGCGCGGTATCGAAGCCCATCACCTGCCCCACCTGTTCGAACGTTTCTACCGCGCCGACAACAGCCGCGCCCGTGCCGAAGGCGGCACCGGCCTTGGGCTGGCGATTGTGCAGTCGATCATGCGCCTGCATCAGGGGCACGCCGACGTCAGCAGCCAGCCGGGCCGGTTTACACGGTTCAGCCTGGTGTTTCCTCGTCCTTGCGATGCGCCCATTGATACAACGCCGGCAGCACCAGCAAGGTCAGCAACGTAGAAGAAATAATCCCGCCGATCACCACCGTCGCCAGCGGCCGCTGCACCTCAGCGCCGGTGCCGGTGGCGAGCGCCATGGGGATAAATCCAAGGGACGCCACCAACGCGGTCATCAACACCGGACGCAGCCGGGTCAGCGCGCCTTCGTTGATCGCCATCGACAACGAGCGCCCTTCCTCGCGCAGGTTGCGGATGAACGCGATCATCACCAGGCCGTTCAACACCGCCACGCCGGACAAGGCAATAAAGCCCACCCCCGCCGAGATCGACAGCGGAATGTCCCGCAGCCACAACGCCATGATCCCACCGGTCAAGGCGAACGGAATGCCGGTAAACACCAGCAGGCCATCCTTGAGGTTGTTGAACATCATGAACAGCAAGCCAAACACCAGCAGCAGCGCCACCGGCACCACGATGCGCAAGCGCTCGGAGGCTTCCTTCAGCTGTTCGAACTGGCCGCCCCAGGTGGTCCAGTAGCCCGCTGGCACTTTCACCTGAGCGAGGATGGCCGCCTCGGCTTCCTCGACGAACGAACCGATATCCCGCCCACGCACGTTGGCGCTGACGATCACCAGGCGCTTGCCATTCTCGCGGCTGATCTGGTTCGGGCCAAGCACCAGGTCCAGGCTGGCCACTTGGGACAACGCAATGAAACCCAACTGGCCAGACGCATTACCCGGCACCGGAATCAACAGCCGCGACAGCCCGTCGATATCGGTGCGCAACGCGTCGGACAAACGCACGACCATGTCGAAACGTCGATCACCCTCGTACAGCGTACCGGCTTGGCGTCCACCAACGGCTACGGCGATGGTGTCCTGCACGTCACCCACGTTCAGGCCAAAACGCGCGGCCTTGTCGCGGTCGATATTGATGGTCAGTACCGGCAGGCCGGAGGTTTGTTCTACCTTGACTTCCGATGCGCCACTGAGCTTTTGCAGGGTCTCGGCGATTTCCCCGGCGGTCTTGTTGAGCACCGCCATGTCATCGCCGAACACCTTCACCGCCACATCGCTGCGCACCCCGGAAATCAGCTCGTTGAAACGCAGTTGGATCGGCTGCGACAACTCGTACGCACTGCCCGGCACAATCGCACTGGCACGCTGGATATCAGCGATCAGGGTTTCGCGGGACTTCTTGGGATCCGGCCATTGGTCCTTGGGTTTGAGCATCACGTAGCTGTCGGAAATGTTCGGTGGCATCGGATCCGAAGCAATTTCCGCAGTGCCAGTGCGCGCGAAGACCCGCTCGATTTCCGGCACCTGGGCCATCAAGGTTTTTTCCAGTTGCTGCTGCATCTGCACCGACTGCGTCAGGCTGGTGCCGGGCACGCGCAGGGCCTGCTGGGCAAAATCGCCTTCGCTGAGGCTGGGGATAAATTCGCTGCCCATGCGGCTGGCGACAACGCCTGACGCAACGATGGTCAACACGGCCAGGCCGAACACCAGCGGACGGCGCGCCATCACCCAGTCGAGCACCGGTGCATAGACCCGACGCGCGCTGCGCATGACGATATTTTCTTCTTCCTTGACCTTGCCGGTGACGAACAGCGCAATCGCCGCCGGGACAAAGGTCACCGACAGAATCATCGCGCCCAGCAGGGCAATCACCACGGTAAACGCCATGGGATGAAACATCTTCCCGGCCACCCCGGTGAGGGCGAAGATCGGCAGGTACACCACCATGATGATCAGTTGGCCAAAGATCAGCGCCCGCCGTGCTTCCTTGGCGGCGGCGAACACTTCGTGCAGGCGCTCGTTGCGGGTCAGCAGTCGTCCATGGCGCTGCTGGGCATGAGCCAAGCGGCGGATAGCGTTCTCGACGATCACCACCGCGCCGTCGACGATGATGCCGAAGTCCAGCGCGCCGAGACTCATCAAATTGGCACTGACCTTGTTGGTGAACATCCCGGTAAAGGTGAACAGCATCGCCAGGGGAATCACCATCGCGGTGATCAGCGCGGCGCGGATATTACCGAGGAACAGGAACAGCACCGCGACCACCAGCAGCGCACCTTCGAAGAGGTTTTTCTTCACGGTGGCGATGGCTTTTTCGACGAGGTTGGTGCGGTCGTAGACGGTGACGGCGACCACGCCTTCAGGCAGCGAACGGTTGATCTCTTCAAGTTTTTTCGCCACGGCCTGGGACACGCTGCGGCTGTTTTCGCCGATTAACATGAATACCGTGCCCAGCACCACTTCGCGGCCATTTTCGGTGGCGGCACCGGTACGCAGCTCACGGCCGATCTCGACCTGGGCCACATTGCGCACGCGAATCGGCGTGCCATCCGAACTGGTGATGACGATATTGGCGATGTCGTCGATGGACGCCAATTGCCCCGGCGCACGGATCAGCAGTTGCTCGCCGCTGCGCTCGATATAGCCAGCACCGACGTTGGCGTTATTGCGCTCCAACGCCGTGACCAGGTCATTCAAGGTCAGGTTGTAGGCGGCCAGGCGCTTGGGGTCGGGTGCAATCTGGTATTCCTTGGCGAAGCCGCCGATGGTGTTGATCTCGGCCACGCCCGGCACATTGCGCAGTTGCGGCTTGATGATCCAGTCCTGGATAACCCGCAGATCGGTGGGTGTGTAGGGCGTGCCGTCGTCCTTGAGTGCGCCGTCCTTGGCCTCGACGGTCCATAGGAAAATTTCCCCCAGCCCAGTGGAAATCGGCCCCATCGCCGTCTCGATGCCCAGGGGCAATTGCTCACGGGCAACCTGCAGGCGCTCATTGACCAATTGGCGAGCGAAGAACAGGTCCGTGCCGTCCTTGAAGATCACCGTGACCTGGGACAAACCGGAACGCGACAGCGAACGCGTCTGCTGCAAACCCGGCAAGCCGGCCATGGCGGTTTCGATGGGAAAGGTGATGCGCTGCTCGGTCTCCAACGGTGAATACCCGGCCGCGGCCGAGTTGATCTGCACCTGCACGTTGGTGATGTCGGGCACCGCGTCGATGGGCAGTTTCTGATAGCTGGCGATGCCGACACCGGCCATCAACAGCACCGCCAGCAGCACGATGATGCGCTGCTCGATGGCAAATTGGATAAGGCGCTCAAACATGGGGAATCACTCGCGGGATCAATGGGCGTGTTCGGCCGAGCCTTTGCCCAGTTCGGACTTGAGAATGAAGCTGCCAACGGTGGCCACCTGTGCGCCGGCGTCGAGACCTTGGCGTACTTCGACGTAGCCGTTTTCGCTCGCGCCAAGCTCCAGGTGACGGGTGACAAACCCGTGCTCGGTGCGCATGAACACCGAAGGTTTGTCCTCGACGGTCTGGATCGCCTCCTGGGGGACGGTGACCTTGGCCTGGAACGTGTCGGTGGCCAGTTGCACGCTGACAAACAAACCAGGACGCCAAGCATCGTCAGGGTTGGGCACGCTCACGCGCACGGTGGCCGTACGGGTTTGTTCACCCAGCAGGCTGCCGACATAGGCCACAGTGCCCTGCACTTCGGTGCCCATTTCCGTAGAGCTGACCTTGACCGGCTTGCCGACTCGCACCTTGTTCAAATCCTTGGGAAACACGCCGAACGTCACCCACACCTGGGACAAGTCCGAAAGAGTGAAGGCGTTGGTGGTCTCACTCACGACTTCACCGACACCCAAGTGTTTTTCCACCACCACGCCAGCGAACGGCGCACGCAGCTCATAGCGATTGCCGCCCACCCATACGGCGCTGCCACTGAGAGCCGTCATCTTCTGGCGGGCATTGTTCAGGGCGATTTCGGCTTCCTGCAGCGCCTGGCGCGCCAGCAGGTAATCCTGCTCGGCGGAGATTTTGTCTTGCCACAATTGGCGTTCGCGCTGGAAGGTGGTGCGTGCCAGTTCGACCCGTCTCTCGCTGGCCGCCAATTCGCTGCGCTGGTCGGAAATCTGCTGGCTGGCGATCACCGCCAACAGCTCACCTTTCTTCACCGATTGGCCGAGGTTGACCTTTACCGACTCCACCACGCCCGCCGTACGCGGGAGGATGTGGGAGGTTCGATCTTCGTCAAAGCGCACTTCAGCCGGCAGCACCAGCAACGTGCTGATCGAACGCGGTTGAGCCTGGGCGACCTGAATGCCAGCGGCCTGAATCTGCTGCTCGGTGAGTTCAAGCTCGCCTTCTTCTTCGTCGGCCCTTGCAAAGCTGGACAGCATCAGGCTCAAGGCGACGGCAAGCGCCACGCCATGTTTGTTGTTCATAAAGGACTCCAGGAAAAATCAAAACCGGGCGAGGTCGCCGTAAATCCGTTCGATACGCACCCAGGCATCGGTGGCCTGGGCGGTGGCGTTGAGGTATTGGGTGCGGGCCGCGATCAGCGTGCGCTGGGCGTCCAGCACGTCGAGGAAGCTGAACTTGCCCATTTCGAAACCACGGGTGGCGCTGTCCACCGCGCTTTGGGCGGCGGGCAGGATCTGCTGGTTGAACGCGCGCACCTCGGTATTCGCGGACTGCCACAGGTCCAAGGCCTGGCGGGTTTCGGTGCGCAGGCGCAGTTCGGTGGCGTTGCGCAGGTCGCGGGCCTGATCGGCGCGGCGGGTGGCGGCGAGAACGTTGCCCTGGTTGCGGTTGAACAACGGGATCGGCATCGAGACGCCCACCAGGTTCACCCGCTCGCGCACGCTGGCGTCGTACTGGCTGCCGATGGACACGTCGAGGTCGGGAATACGCTGGGCTTTTTCCAGGCCAACGCTGGCTTCGTTTTGCAGGATGCTCAGTTTGGCCAGGCGCAACTCGGTGGTCTGCTCAAGGCGCGCCAGCAACTGGGTGGCCGACGGCACGGTCGGTGTTGACGGGTTTTGTGTGGCGACGGCCTGGAAGTTCGGCGCGGCGCTGCCAGTACTGGCGGCCAGGCGACGATAGGCATCGGTAAGGCCAATCTGCGCGCGGTCGAGTTCCAGACGAATCTCCGATAACTGCACTTGGGCCCGTGTGGCCTCCACCGGTGAGGCCTTGCCTGCTGTCACCCGACCGTTGGCGACAACCAGCCCGCGTTCCGCCACCGTCATGGAACGCTGCGCCAAGTCGAGGCGTTCCTGGGCAAGCAAAGCGCCGTAGTAGTTGTCGATGACTTCGGCGCGCAAGGTGTTGCGGCGCTGCTCCAACGTCAGCGCGGCGGCGTCCTGGGCGCGGGACGCCACGTCGATTCGCGCCCCCCGCTTGCCACCCAGTTCCAGGGCCTGGCTGATCTTGATGCTGGTGGTGCGGGAGTCACGACGGGTGTCCTCCACATCCCAGGAGGCCACCGGATTGGGGATCAACCCGGCCTGCTGGCGACCACCCTGGGCAATGTCGATGTCCCATTGTGCTGCCGCCAGTTCCGGGTTGTTGGCGAAGGCGGTTTGCAGGGCCGAGTCGAGGGTGAGGGTTTGTGCCTGGCTCGCGCTGGCAACCACCCACAACACGCCCGCCCCCAGAAGTTTTCTAACGGAAATTGCCATAACGAGAGTTCCACGCCCATGAAGTACAAGCGGGGGCAATGTAGCTGTCACGACTTATCAGGGCGGTGGAGCAAAGATTACAAATCCGACAGCAATGGCTCTGCGGCGGGCCTCACGGCGCCTTACCGCTGATCGCACCAAAACGGCACATAAGCACTTGGCCATCGCGGGATCAGGTATGCTTTTCGGGCAGGAAACAAAAAGAAACAATTTCCCAAACCTGTTCGATAAGGAGTCCCATTTTGGAGTTATCGACTGCCGCGTGGATGGTTCACGACACCCGCCTTATGTTCTGTGTACTGCTGGCCATCGCCAGCATCATCGTGCTGATCAGTGCGACCAAATTGCCGCCGTTCCTGTCGATCCTGATCGGCACGTTCATCGCCGGGGTCGGCGCGGGCCTGCCGCCTGAAGAAGTGGCCAAGGCGTTCAGTAAAGGTGCCGGCGCGATCCTCGGTGAAGCCGGGATCATCATCGCCCTGGGCTCGATGCTCGGCGCGCTGATGGCGGAATCCGGTGCAGCCGACCGCATCGCCACGACCTTGCTCGGGTTGGGCAAGGGCAAGTCACTGCCCTGGGTGATGGCATTGGTGGCCATGGTGATCGGCTTGCCGCTGTTCTTCGAAGTGGGCCTGGTCATGATGGTGCCGATCATCTTTGTGATGGCTAAGCGCTCAAACCAGCCGCTGCTGAAAATCGCCATCCCGGCACTGGCGGGCATGACCACCCTGCACGCCCTGATGCCACCCCATCCAGGGCCACTGATTGCGGTAGGCGCGCTGCACGCCGACCTTGGCCTGACCATGTTGCTGGGTTTCTGCATCGCGGTACCGGCGGTGATCCTGGCGGGCCCGATTTACGGCAACTGGCTGTCCAAGCGCCTGCATGTGGATGAACCTGCGGATATCGGCGCGCTGTTCAGCGCACCGCCCAAGGCGCCGCGCCAGCCGAGTTTTGCAGTGTCGTTGTTGATTATTCTGTTGCCGGTGATTCTGATGTTGGGCAGCACCTTGGCCAAGGTCGCACTGCCGGCTGAAAGCACCCTCGGCCTGACCCTGAAATTCCTTGGCGAACCGCTGATCGCCCTCGGCCTGGCCGTGATCGCCGCCGTGATCTGCCTGGGCTGGGCCGCCGGCATGCCGCGCACCGAGGTCGGCAACACCCTACGCAAGGCCCTCGCGCCCATTGCCGTGTTGCTGCTGACCATCGGCGCCGGCGGCGGCCTCAAGCAAACCCTGTTGGATGCCGGCGTGAGCCAGACCATCAGCAAGGTCGCCGAAGGCGCGCACATGCCCTACCTGCTACTCGCGTGGTTGATTGCAGTTGCGCTGCGCCAAGCCACTGGCTCGGCCACCGTTGCCACGACGACCACCGCCGGCATCCTCGCGCCGATGATGGCAGGTCTCGCGGCGACGCAGAGTTCGTTGGTAGCCTTGGCGATTGGCGCCGGCTCGGTGTTCTTCTGCCACGTCAACGACGCCGGGTTCTGGATGGTGCGTGAATACTTTGGCTTGCAGTTGAAGCAGACGATCTGGGTGTGGTCGGTGTTGCAGACTATTGTTTCGGTGGTTGGCTTGATCGGTACGCTGCTGTTCTGGCACTTCCTGACTTGAAATTGCCACGTCGAGGGGAAGTATCCTTCCCCTCACTCAATCAGTGATGCAGAACAAAACGAGCATCGAGCTTACCGAGTAATTCAAATGTGTTCATGTAAGGCACGCCAAACAGAGAACACACATTGGGAATCGTGAACTTACGCTTGATGTCAGGGTTGTAGACCTCATGCGTGACGACCACTGCGCCGGTGGTCATTGCCTTGGCAATCAACCAGGGATCTGCGCCCTCGAGAAACTCTTCAAACGCTCCGGCTTTCATTGCAGGCATCTGCTGCGCAATCTTTGCGACGATATGCCCAAACGCGGTTTGAGTTGGCTCATCGCTGGAGTCCTCGAACAGGTGCGCGTTGCCTTTAACCCACTGGGTCAAATCATCATTGCCTCTGGCTAATTCATCCCTTACCGGCACGATACTGGCAATTTCCAGAGCCTGATGCTGTTGAAGAATCCACGCCCAATATCCTGGGCAAATCGACATTCCGTAATAGCGATTTTTGGCCTCAATCAGCGTATTCGAATCCAGTAGATGCTTCATGCCGATAGCTTCATCCCATAAGTCTTCAGCTTGGCAGGCTGCACACCCAGCAGTTTTCCTGCGTCTCGTAGCAGAATTCGGCCGCTCTGCGCTTCTGCCAGGACGGCCTTGCTCAACCGGGTACTGTTTCGAATAGCTGCCGTGCGGTAGTAATCTCCTCCATTACCGCCCTTATCTCGATATTCCTGCAAGATCCGACGGTAATAAGCGCCGTATTGATCACTGCTGATATAGCCGAGATCACGGGCACGACGTGCAATCACCAACATGCTGACCCGAAAGCGCCCAGCCAGCGGCGCAAGGTTTTGCTCCCAGTGCACGTTCGAATCCCATTGCGCTCGAAAGACGAGCTCCGGTGCCAGAAACTCCCCCGCTACCGAATTGCAAAAAGCTTCTTCCTGACGCGCGCTGTGACTGCTGCCATCAGATACCCCCGTGCTACCAATCCAGATATGCGCCAGCTCATGCATCAAGGTAAAAAGGCGTGCCGTGGGTGCGTCCGCACTGTTGATGAAAACCACGGGGGCTAGAGCGTTGCTGATCGCAAATCCTCGAAATTCGCTGACATCCAGTTTGCGGTGGGTATTTCCCAAGGCAACACCGCTGCGCATGACAAGAATGCCTGCCTCCTCAGCGCCACTCACCAAAGCCCTGAAATAGTCTTCATAAGTCATACGAGCAAAGTCATCCGTCACGCCGAGTACGCGACGAATATCTGTTACCACTTCCTTGATAGGCGAACGGCTGTGGAAACTTCCCACGAAGGGCAGCGCAGAGCGTTCTTGATCCTGTAGGTATTCCAAGTACCAGTCTTGTTTACGCAGCACGTCTCGCACTGTGTCCAGCAGATTCAAACTGGGTTTGTTTGGAAGAACGCTACCCACAGTACGCAGGTCAGGAAGAGGAAGGTGCTCCTGCGGCGGAGCCTTGAGAAAGAGGAAGCCAAAGGGTACTTGCGCGATAAGGGCCCATTTTTGCGCTTGGTTGAACGTGGGAAGGTTCTGACCCTTCTCCCACGCTTTCACTTTTTCGACGCTGACTGTAAGGCCTCTGGCAATTTGCGCCTCAGACAACCCCGCCCGCTGGCGAGACCAGGACAGGATGGCGAAGTTGATAAAGGCGGTCTGAGTCATAGGGTTCTACATGCCAACCAGAAGTTGAAGTGACTATAGAAATGGCATCAACCCCCGTCAATTGATGGCCCTAGGTGCCATTTGTAACAGCGTCTACCGTGTGGCGCTTACCAAACAGCGCCACACTCACCACCCCCACCGCCCCCATCACCACGCAATACCCCACGCAAATCCACGGGCTGGTCGGCATCAGCGCAATCAGCAACAACGGCGTGGTACTCGCCCACAGCGCGTAGGCAATGTTGTAGGTAAAGGAGATCCCCGACACCCGTACCTGCGCCGGAAACAAGCCGACCATCACCGACGGCACCGCGCCCACCACGCCGCAACTCAAGCCCGCCACGGCGTACGCCGCGCCCAGCCAGATGCCGCCGCTGATCAGGCTGGCATACAGCACCGCAATCCCCACCGGCAGCAACAGGCTGTAGACCAGCACCGCGCGCCAGGCGCCGATGCGGTCGACCAGCAAGCCGGCCAGCACACAGCCGATATTGAGGAACACGATGCCCAAGGCACTCAAGGCGAAGGTGTGGCTGGGGCTCATGCCGAAGGTTTTCTGCATCATGGTCGGGGTGATGACCACCAACACCACCACGGCGGAGGTGAGCACGCAGGTGAGGATCATCGCCGGCAGCAGTACGGCGCGGTGGTCACGCAACACGGTGCGCAGGGGGAGTTCGGCGGCGGCCTGGCGGCGGGCCTGCATTTCGAGGAACACCGGGGTTTCGCTGAGCCAGCGGCGCAGCCACACGCCAATCACGCCAAACACACCGCCGAGCAGGAAGGGAAAGCGCCAGGCGTAGTCGAGGATTTCGGCCGGTGTGAAGACTTGCGCCAGCAGGGTCGCCGTCAGCGCACCGAGCAGGTAGCCGAAGGTCAGGCCGGCTTGCAGGAAGCCCAGAGCGTAACCGCGATGGTGGGGCGGCGCGTGTTCGGCGACGAAGGTCCAGGCACTCGGCACTTCACCGCCCACCGCCGCGCCTTGCAGCACGCGCAACGCCAGCAGGATCAGCGGTGCGAAATAACCGATTTGCGCGTAGGTTGGCATGATCCCGATCAGCAGGCAGGGCAGCGCCATCATCAGGATGCTCAGGCTGAACACGCGCTTGCGCCCCAGATGATCGGCAAAGTGGGCCATCAGGATGCCGCCCAGTGGGCGCGCCAGGTAGCCGGTGACGAAAATGCCAAAGCTTTGCAGCAGGCGCAGCCACTCGGGCATTTCCGGCGGGAAGAACAGCTGGCTCAAGGTCAGCGCGAAAAACACGAAGATGATGAAGTCGTAGATTTCCAGGGCACCGCCCAGGGCGGCCAGGCCCAGGGTTTTGTAGTCGGAGCGGGAAAAACGCTGCGCCTGTGCAGGAAAGGTGGCTGTCATGTGGAGGCTCGGCAGACAAACAAAATGGCGTGCAGGTTATGAGCTGAGCCCATTGATGGCAATCACGACAGATATATTTGTTTTCCTCATGGATCGATGAAGATAACTGCATTCCCATATCAATGGCCGTAGCGGAACATGCCGGAAAATTGCCTGCACCTAATAACTATAAGAGGAAAGACTCGTGGCCGACGCTATCGAAGAAAGCCGCTATGCCCGCTTTGCCCTGCGTTGCTCCAACTTCGCCGAACGCTGGTTTCCCGACTCCTGGGTGTTTGCGGCACTTGCCGTGATCATCGTCGCCGTGGCGACCCTGGGCATGGGCGCCGCGCCGACCGAGGCCGCCAAAGCGTTCGGCGACGGGTTCTGGAGCCTGATCCCCTTCACCATGCAGATGGCCTTTGTGGTGATCGGCGGTTATGTGGTGGCCAGTTCGCCGCCCGCGGTGAAACTGATCGACCGCCTGGCGCGTATCCCGAAGAACGGCCGCTCGGCCGTGGCCTGGGTGGCGTTGATCTCGATGGTCGCTTCCTTGCTGAACTGGGGCCTGTCTCTGGTATTCGGCGGTTTGCTGGTGCGGGCGCTGGCGCGTCGTACGGATTTGAAGATGGATTACCGCGCGGCCGGTGCGGCGGCGTATCTGGGGCTGGGCGCCGTATGGGCGCTGGGGTTGTCGTCGTCCGCCGCGCAGTTGCAGGCCAACCCGGCCAGCCTGCCGCCGTCGATTCTGTCGATCACGGGGGTGATCCCGTTCACTGACACCATCTTCCTGTGGCAATCCGGCGTGTTGCTGCTGGCGTTGATCGTGGTCTCGCTGATCATCGCCTACGCTACCGCGCCCGGCCCGAACAGCGCGCGTGATGCCAAGGCCTGTGGCGTCGACCCGGCGTTCAACCTGCCAAAGATTCAAGCACCGACGCGACCCGGTGAATGGCTGGAACACAGTCCATTGCTGACCATCCTGCTGGCGCTGCTGGCAGCCGGTTGGCTGTTCCACGAGTTTTCGACCAAGCCGGCGATCAGCGCAATTTCGGGGCTGAACACCTACAATTTCCTGTTCATCATGGTCGGCGCCCTGCTGCACTGGCGCCCGCGCAGCTTCCTCGATGCGGTGGCCCGTGCGGTGCCCACCACCACCGGCGTGCTGATCCAGTTCCCGCTGTACGGCTCGATTGCCGCGCTGATGACGGTGGTGAAAGGCGGTGACGGCCAGACCCTGGCCCACCACATTTCGACCTTCTTCACGTCCATCGCCTCCCACGACACCTACGCGCTGCTGATGGGCGTGTACTCGGCGGTGCTCGGTTTCTTCATTCCGTCGGGCGGCGGCAAGTGGATCATCGAAGCGCCCTACGTGATGCAAGTCGCCAATGACCTGCAATATCACCTGGGCTGGGCGGTGCAGATCTACAACGCCGCCGAGGCGCTGCCGAACCTGATCAACCCGTTCTATATGCTGCCGTTGCTGGGCGTGCTGGGGCTGAAGGCGCGGGATTTGATTGGGTTTTCGTTCGTACAGTTGTTGGTGCACACGCCGCTGGTGTTGTTCTTGCTGTGGGCGTTGGGGACGACGTTGAAGTATTTGCCGCCGGTCATGCCTTGACCGCATCTTCCGATTAATCGCGTGGGGTTGTCCTACTCCAGACAACGGCAACCCCTGACTCCTCCCATCAACGCCTTTGATTAACCTGTCTCGGATTCCTCCTCACCTGAAACCAAGGAAAATCCGATGACGCCCCTCTCCAAATCACTGGAAGAACTAATCACTGATATCTACAAGGACGATAACGTTTCGGTCACTGAATACCGAATCTTGCGCGACGACGCCGACCGCCGCATGGCCGCCGTGATCAAGGAATTCGGCCTGCATAACAACATCACCGCGTTCCAGAAATCGATCGACGTGGCGATGCAGCTGTTGCAGACCAGTGTCATCGATGCAAAGAAGCCCAAGCTGACCGACACCGGCGAGGCCATCGTCAAGGATGCGGTGACGGCCCAGGTCGAGTACTTGCGCGCGGGCAGCCAGCTGGCACTGCGCCTGCTGTGAAATCAGTGTCTTCGTTCCGTCACATTGCATTGCTACCGTCCTGCGAAATATCTTGCAACATCTCGCCAAGGACTCCCCCGCAATGAGTGACGAGCACGAAGACCGCCCTTCTCCTGATTCCGCCGCCCAACCACCGGTCGACACCAGCCGCCGGCGTTTCCTGGGGGGCGCGGCGGTGTTAGGGGTCGGCGCGACGTTGAGTGCCTGCGGCAACGCCGGCGAAGCACCAGGAAAACCGGTGTCCCGTCCGCTCACCCCACAAGAACTGGACAAGGCACTGCACGACCAGGTGAAAACCGTGGTGGTGATTTATGCCGAGAACCGCAGCTTCAATAACCTGTTTGCAGATTTCCCTGGTGTGGAGAAGCCGCTATCGGCGCTGTCCGCCGCCGATACCCAACAACGCGACCGCGACGGTAGCCTGCTGACTACCCTGCCACCGGCCTGGGGTGGCGTGCTGCAAGTCGGGCCGCAATCGGTGGACGGGGTGACCTACCCCAGTGAAGTGCAATTCCAGGAAAACCTGCCCAACGCGCCGTTCGCGCTCAAGGGCCCGAATGCTGAAGACCTGCCCCTGAGCCTGGTCACCCGCGACTTGTGGCACGTGTTCTACCAGAACCAGATGCAGATCAACGGCGGTAAAAATGACAATTTCGTCGCCTGGGCCGATTCGGGTGGCCTGGTGATGGGTCACTACGCCCAGAGCCGTTATTCCCTGCGCCTGTGGGACGTGGCCAAGGAGTTCGTGCTCTGCGACAACTTCTTCCAGGGTGCGTTTGGTGGCTCGTTCCTCAACCACCAGTACCTGATCAGCGCCACCGCGCCGTTTTATCCGAATGCTGCGCAATCGGTGGCCAAGGCGCAGATCGCCACGCTGCAAAGCGATGACCCCACCGACCCGCGCCTCAAGCCGCTGGACAAGTCGCCAGCCAGCGCCATGACCGGCCCACCGCAGTTTGGTCCCAGCGCGTTGACCCCAGACGGTTACGGCGTGAATACCCTGGCCCCGCCCTACTGGCCGACCTGGATCCGCGATCCGGAAAACCCGGATTACTCTAAACCCGACCTGCCCAATGTGCTGGTGCCGCAAACCCACGAACATATTGGTGACAAGCTGTCGAAAAAGAATGTCGACTGGGCCTGGTATGCCGGTGCGTGGCAAGCCACCCTGGATCAGTTCAAGGATTCGGGCGGCATCCCGAAGATCCCTAACTTCCAGTATCACCACCAGCCATTCAACTACTTCAAGCAGCAGGGTCCGGAGAATCGCGTCGAGCGTGACAAGCGTCTGCGCGATGGCGGCCTGGGTGACGAGTCCAGCACCAACAAGTTCTTTGCTGACGCGCAGGCCGGCAAACTGCCCGCCGTGACCTTCTACAAGCCTCAGGGCAACCTGAACATGCACGCGGGCTATGCCGACGTGGCCTCGGGCGACCGCCATATCGCCCGCGCCCTGAAGGTGCTGCAAGAGAGCCCGCAGTGGAAAAACATGGTGGTCGTGGTGACCGTCGATGAAAACGGCGGCTGGTGGGACCCTGTGGCACCGCTCAAGGGCGACCGTTGGGGCCCTGGCACGCGGATCCCGGCCATTGTGGTGTCGCCGTTCGCACGTAAGGGCACCGTTGACCATACGGTTTATGACACGGCGTCGATCCTGCGCTTGATCACCCGCGTATTCCAGCTGGAGACCTTGGACGGCCTCAAGCAACGCGATGACGCGATGACCGCCCGTGGCCAGAAGCCCATGGGCGACTTGAGCAACGCGTTGCAGTTCAGCCTGTAGGTTTTCTTATCCAATAGCGACACACCTGGCGATTTAGCACGCGGTTTTCCTGGTCAACCGCTACTGTGTGGAGGTGGGCTTTCACCCCGCGCAGACGGGCTTTCGCTGACAAGGAAACAACAATGTTTAAACCGACCAGGTTGTCCTTCACCCTGGCCGCACTGATGGCGAGTGCGGTCGTACAGGCCGACATCGAGGTGCCATT
Organism: Pseudomonas sp. FH1; assembly: GCF_000510895.2. Classification (NCBI taxonomy): domain Bacteria; kingdom Pseudomonadati; phylum Pseudomonadota; class Gammaproteobacteria; order Pseudomonadales; family Pseudomonadaceae; genus Pseudomonas; species Pseudomonas sp. FH1. The sequence goes on along the minus strand of NZ_AOHM01000032.1, from coordinate 12,832 downwards.
GGGGAGTACGCAACGCGTGACCCAACTGTTCGCCTTCCCCAACAATTGCAATGTGATCTGCTTTCGGCCATGGACGCTGGAACAGACTGCCGAGCATTACTTGAACCAGAGCCTGCAACGGGATGGCTACAGCCGCGCAAAAGTCAGCGTCAAGACCCATGACGGGCAGGTGTCAGCGACCTTCAGCGGTGTGCCTGACAATTACGGCCAACCCCTGACCACGCTGCTCAATACCGCCGACCTGGCCTACCAAGGCGCCAACAAACTCAACACTGACGGCAAATGGGCCTACAACTGGTACCTGTTCCTGCCGTTGGGCATGGCCCTGGAAAACCGCAAGAGCATCGAACTGCTGCACTTCCCTCCGGATTATTCGCTGACCCAGGCCCAGGATTACCTGGAATCGGCCACCACCGACCGCTGGGCCACGTTGCTCACGGATAACGGCATCCCGGCCACCGAAACGCCGGCTTACCAGACCATCATCGATATTGCGCCTATCGCCGCGCCTTCCAACGCGGGCAAGGACCTGGAAACCGTCTACAGCTACTTCACCGATTACCAGACGCGCATGGTCCAGGAACTGAGCCTGTCCGCCAAAGGCGCATTGCCGATGGTGGCATTTGGCGCACCGGTACGCAGCTGGATCAAGCAGCAGTATGGGCAGACCGTGAACGTGCTGAGCCTGGCACAGATCAGCCCGACGCCGGGCGAAAGCGTGTCAGTGCTGGGCGCCAATCACCCGAGTTATATCTGGTATGCCGCGAGCCCCGACACCTACGATGGCAACGAGCAGAAAGCCGATGAGGCCGGCTTGAAGGTGATGGGTCAGGATCTGAGCGCCGCCTGCTGGCAGGCCGGAATGGGTCAGAAACCCGCGAGTGATCCGAACGTGTTGCTCAAGGCGTGCATGAATACCTGGCAGGTCACGCGCAAGGAGCAGACGTGTGAATTGTTCTACACCTCGGTGCGCCATATGACCTCGGTGGATGCCAATGCCAAGTGCGCTACACCCGCCATCAAAGGCCAGTTGAAACAGCTGAAAAACGCCGCCCCAGCCCCCGCCATCACAGCGCCTGCGCTGTAAATCGCACAAAAAACGACCGATTTCTACTGTCAACATTGACAGTAGAAATCGGATCCACGTTCAGCGAGTCTTGAACCGCGCCCATCCGCTGCAAGACTGGTAGTCAGACACCACCCGCAGGTCGATGCAGCCTAGCCAAGGAGAGTTATGAAAACTCAGGCCATGGACAAGGCTAAAACTGCTGTGAGTGACTGCCTTTACCCTTTCGCGAACCTATCTCCTGCAAGCGGCTACCCCTCAAGCCGCGAGTTTCAAGTGGTTAACAACCGAGAAGGTGAGTCCATAGGGATCAAGGCCCGCGTCAATTTTGACAGTCAGACGTGTATTGCCAGGTTATCCGGCTATGCGTTGAGTGAACTGGGGCAACATGCGTTCCAGATTTCTTCGCGCATTTACCTGTATGACCGATGGTTCATGAGCCTGATTCGTCACTCGTGCGCTCCCAATACGTGTGCCGACACGGACTACCTGGAGCTGTGGACGGTGGCGAAAGTCACCGCCGGCAGCTGGATCACACTCGACTTCACGTTGACGTTCGACAGCTTGCACCGCCAATTTTCTTGCCATTGCGGCGCCCCTCATTGCAGAGGCTGGATCAAAGGAGGGAAGCAACAAATCAACACAGAGGGGCTGCGCTTCCTGGAACAGAAGCGCAGCCACGACGGCCCTTAGGCCTCACCCAACGGACGCAGGCGATACTGCGGCGGCAATTGCTCGAAGCCACTGATCGTGGTGTTCAAGCTCTTCCAGCGTCCATCCTTGATGCCGTAGATGCAGCCATGGATCGACAGGCTCTGCCCCCGGTGCCAGGCGTTTTGCACAATGCTGGTGTGGCCGACGTTGGCCACTTGCTGGATCACGTTCAGCTCGCACATACGGTCGACGCGCTCTTCTTCAGTTGGCAACTGGGCCAGCACGTCACGGTTTTCGTAATAGAGGTCACGAATGGTGCGCAGCCAGCCGTCGATCAGGCCGAACTGACGGTCCTGCATCGAGGCGCGCACGCCGCCGCAGCCGTAGTGGCCGGTAACGAGGATGTGTTTGACCTTGAGCACGTCCACTGCGTACTGGATAACCGACAGGCAATTGAGGTCGGTGTGCAGCACTACGTTGGCCACGTTGCGGTGCACGAACAAATCCCCCGGCAGCATGCCGACGATCTCGTTGGCCGGCACACGGGCGTCGGAACAGCCGATCCACAGGTATTCCGGAGTTTGCTGGCGGGCGAGCTTGGCGAAGAATTCGGGATCTTCCTGTTTGATCGCGTCCGCCCAGCGTTCATTGTTATCAAGCAGGTCTTGTAGTTCGTTCATCAGGGAAAGCCTCAGGAATGATGCGCAGTTTTGTGACTGACAACCCCACGTCCAGGTCACGCCCTGCCGGTGAATAACAAGCATGAATTAGCTTGAATCTTTGGACCGCGCAGCCTGTCCACACACTATAAGCCCCACAGTATGAGGATAGGCCATGACTGAATCACGACGTCCCTACGGCGCTACGCAGCCCGAACCCATTGATGACAATGAAGATCGCATGGGTTCGATGCGCGAGCTAGATTTTGACCAAGATGAACCCTCGGCGCAGACCGGTGATGATTTAACCCCGGAAACCTTGATCCCTGAGGATGGGGCACGAGATGCCAGGGAGGAAGGCGAAGACAATCCGGCGGATTACGACCTGAGTATCGTGGACGAGGACGAGATTGGCGGCGGGAATGGCCTGGATGAGGCTGAATTGGCGAAGCGGGATCCGCTGGACGGAAACCGCTAGGTCAGGCGCGGTCAGTCGACCAGGGTACAGGCCATGACGACCGCATCTTCGCGGCCACCCACGGCGGGGTAATAATCCCGCCGACGGCCGATTTCGTTGAAGCCATAACGCTCATACAGGCGGAAAGCGCCGGTGTTACTGTCGCGCACTTCCAGGAAGCACTCACGCGCACTGGCGGCGTAGGCGCGGGACATCAGGTGCTCCAGCAGCGCCAGGCCAAGGCCGCGTCCCTGGTTTTCCGGTTTGACGGTGATGTTCAGCAGGTGGGCCTCGTCGAGGATGATCTGCACCACACCATGCCCTACTTGCTGCTCGCCTTCGAACATCAGCCAGATCTGGTACTTGCCCAACCCGTCGAGAAAGATCCCGCGGGTCCAGGGGTGGCTGAACGCCGCGTATTCGATTTTCAGCACGGCGTCGAGGTCAGCCTCGGTCATCGGGCGAAAGGATAAAGCCTCACTCATCGGTTGTTTTCCAGCGCGCCATCAGCCGGCGCATGGCTTGCCAGACATCAGCCTTACGCTGTGGCTCTTCCATTAATAATTCCAGGCCCGGCAGGGCCCATACCGAACCCAGGCCTTCGACCTGCAGTTCGCGGTACCAGGCTTCGGCATTGGCTTCGCCTGCAAAGCGCACAGCGGGAAGGCCAATCAGCCACAGGCACACGCAGGGTTCGTCTTCCAGGCGCGCAGACACAAAACCTTGCACAAAATCCCGCGCGGCTTCCGGGCCCTGGTCCATGTTGCCGCGCACCAGCAGCGGCCAGCGCACCGGGTCGCCGACGATTTGCGGGCTGTCGGGCAGGCCGGCGGCGCGCAGCATGTCCTTGAGCAGCATGTAGGCGGGGTCGCGGGTCTGGAAACGTTCGCCGGTGGGCAACTCGACCAGCAACAGGCAGCGGCCGGCTCGCAGCAACTGCAGGGCGAAACGCGGCGGCGGCACCACCGGGGCCTTGACCACCGGGGCCGCCTCTTCCACGACTTTGGCCGCTTTAGTCACCGGCGACGGGCGCGGTACTTCGACCTTGGCCCGTTCGACGACCGGGCGCGCTTCAGGCGCAGGCTTGACCACCGCCACTGGCGCGGCCGCCTCCTCGCCGGACGACTCGAACGTCTCATAGGGCTCAAGCGCCTGCAACAGCTCGGGCCGCGACGGCGCGGCAAACGGCAGTTCGGTGCGGGGCAGCCAGTTGACCACCTGCATGGCGGTCAAGTAAGCGCGACGTCGGGACTCGATAAGCACAGCTCGGCCACTTGTGGATAACTAAAGAGCGGGGATTCTACCGCTGTTCGGCAACAATCGCCCACTGCGCACTGACCGGCTGTGGATAAATCCCGCGTCCGATGCAGTACAATCGCGACTTTTAATCGCCAACCAGCCGGCCATTCCGATGATCGAACCCAAGCGCGTCTTGCGCGCCCTCGCCGAACACTGGGCCCTGCTTGAGCCACTGTGCGAACACTTCGACCAAGGCACCTTGAGCCTTGGCGAGTTGCGCGCGCAACTGGCGGCCCAACAACTGGACAGCACGCCGCAGGACATTACCAGCCTGTTGGACGTGTGGATTCGCCTGGATATCCTGGTGCCTGTCGCCAAAAGCCCGAACCGTTTCGAGCTCAACGCACAGATCCACGACTTCCTGGCCTATCTTCGCAAGGAGCACCGGCTTGGCCTGTGCCTGGAAATCGAAGCCTACCTGCGCCATCTCGAGCGCCTGGCGGGTTATATCCAGGACGCCTTCGACATCCGTGATGGCCACGACCTCGCCCGCCAACTGCGCCTGCTCGATATGCGCGTGCGGGACGTGCTGAAAAAACTCGCCAACGACGAACAGGCCCTCGCCGCCGTGGCCGACCGGGCCAAGACCAGCGACCGGCAGATCCCGTTGCGCCAGCGTTACGCCGAAGTCCTGGCGACCTGGGACGAGTACGTCGAACCGATGATCCAACTGGTGAACGCCGATGGCGCCTTCGAACAAGGCGTGCGCAAGGTGGAAAATGTGCTGCTGCGCATGCTCACCGAGCAACAGCGCCTCGGCCATTTGGTTGACGATGACATGCTGCTGCGCACCCATGCGCGCATCCTCGAAATGCAGACCAGCGCCCAGCTGACCTTGCGTCATGCCCGCGAACTGCTGCTGCCGCTGCGTGAAGAAGCACGGCGGCACAACGCCGTGACCCGTGGCGCGGCGCTGGCCCTGTCGGCCATCCGCCGTAAAGGGCTGGACGCGGTGCCACAGGCCGCGATGCCGATGTTTACCCGCCCGCAAAGCACCTTCCTCGGCAGTGCCAGCCAAGTGGAAGCCTATGTCTACGCCCTGGCGAATTTCGAGCCGAAACCGGCAAAATTCCCCAAGGCGCACAAATCCCACAAGGGCGACGCCCAGCGCGCACCGCGTACGGTCAAGGAAATGCTCGAACGCTGCGAAGACGCGCTGCCGATGCCAGACCTGATGACCTGGCTGCTGGAGCAGGAACCGGACGGCGCCACCGACGAATTGCTGTACTGGTTCTCGCGCCTGTCCCGCGAAAAACGCTTCAAGCGCGAACGCCTGGAACGCCGCGAGTACCACACCACCGAGCACCAGGTCAGCCTGCGCTCCTTCGCCCTGCTCCCGGTCGGTTCCGACGCCGCCGAGCACTCTGCGAGTACACCCCATGCATCTTGATCTATCCGAACTGTCCCAGCTGGCGCCGATCTTTCGCGAGCTGTTCAAGGGTTACCACGTCAGCCGCCGCGACCCGGAGCTGTACGCGCAACTGTCGAACTTCCAGGACCAGTACCGCACGCTATTCAAGGCCCTGGGCTTTGAACTGGTGTGCGATACGCGGGGTTTCTACTACTTCGTGCCGGACTCCGCCATCGCCAGTGCGCAGGTGAACAAGACCGCCCAGCGCCTGGCGTTGTTCACCTTCATCATCGTCGAGCATTTGGCCGACCAGGGCCGCGACCCGATTGCCGTGCTCGATGGTGGCAGCCTGGGCCGTGATGAACTGCCGTCGCTGCTGGAGAAGTACCGCGACCTGTTTATCCAGGCCGAAGTGCAGACCCAGGAAGAACTCGAAGAAAAAATCATGCGCCGCATGACACAGCTGGGTTTTGCCAGCGAAGACAACGGCATCTATCGCTTCCTGCCGCCGATGCACCGCTTCCTTGATGTGTGCCTGTCGGTGCAGCAAGACCGTGACCTGGCGGCCAGCGTCCACAGCGTGTTGCCACTGCCGGCACCGGTGATCATCGATGAAGACAGCGATGAGAAATTGCTGAAAACCGATGACCCACTGGACTTGAGTGACTTTGCCGACGAAAGCGAAGAAGACGCCCTGGCCCGCGCCATTGCCGAAGAACAGGAGACCGACGCATGAGTAAGGAACGCTACGGCATCCGCCGCTTCGCCCTATTGAATACCGCAGGTTACAGCCTGGGTTTGTTCCCGCTGGAAGAGCCGCTGTCGGTGTATGGCGCGAACAACCTGGGCAAATCCGCGTCGATCAACGCCTTGCAGTTCCCGATCCTGGCACGCATGTCGGACATGAGTTTCGGCAAGTACACCCTGGAGCAATCGCGGCGCTTCTACTTTGCCACCGACACCAGCTACATCCTGGTGGAAGTCTCCCTGCCCCACGGCCCGCATGTGATCGGCGTGGTCGGGCGTGGCCCGGGCGGTGGTTTCGGTCACCAGTTCTTTGCCTATGCGGGCAAGCTGGACCTGGCTCACTACCAGAAGAACGACACCTGCCTGCGTCAGAAAGAACTGTTCACCAACCTTGAGCGCGAAGGCCTGAAAGCCTACGAACTCAAGCCGGATGAACTGCGTCGCTTGCTGGTAGGCGGCCACACGTCGATCCCGCTGGACCTCACACTGATTCCGCTGCGTTCTACCAGTGAGCAGAGCCTGAAGACCTTCCGCGCGCTGTTTATAAACCTGCTGCATATGCGCGAAATCACCGCGGCCAAGCTCAAGCAACTGTTCCTGGATGCCTTCGAACATAGCTTGCGCTCCGGTAGCGTAGATTACATTGCGGCGTGCGAAGAAGCCTTCCGTGATGTGCGACGCATGGAACAGGACTACAACTCGCTGGTCGCCGCCGGCCCATTGGTTGAAGCCCTGTCCAATGGCGTTCGCCAGCGCGACGTGTTGCGCGGCAAGTTGCATCGCCTGTCGCCGTTGCTCGATTCGCTGCTGGGCACTTGGTCGGACTACGCCAGTGCGCGCAAGGAAGAACTGACCATCCAGGCCGAGCATTACCGCAACGAGCAAGACGCGCTGCAGAACGACCAACGCGGCGGCACCCAGGAGTTGATGCGCCTGGAGCGGGAAATCAGCGGAATTCAGCGTTGGTTGGGCGAGCTGTCGGTACTCAAGCACCGTTTTGCGTTGGTGGATGACGTGAAGGTGCTGGAGCAACAGCTGTTGGCAGCCAAGGATGCTCACGATGAACTGGCGGGCGCATTGGCGCAGTCGCGACAGTTCAGCGCCGAGGATTTGGACGAGCGTCTGCGTGATTTGGAAAAGCGCTTGAAGTCGGTCAAGCAGCAACTCGACCACGCCGACAACAACAGCTACGCGAAACTGCGGGAAGAATTCTCACAGCCGGATGTCGAGCGTCTGATGCGCCTGTTCAACAGTTCGTTGTTCAGCCTGCCATTGGGCGCGCATGGCATCACGCTGGACGAGGATGGCCTGTGGGTTAAATCCCTGGAGCAGATCCTCGATGGCTTCAAGGGCGAGCGTTTTGAGGTGCCGGGGCTGTCCATCGACATCTCCCACATCGAACCGCCTGCGTTGCAAGCCTTGGCAGACCGCGCGGCGTTGCGCGACCAGAAAGAACGCCTGGAGAAAGAACTCAAGCAGCTGAAAACCCAGCAGGCTGTCGCGTCTGATCGCGCTGCGAGCAAGACCCAGACCGAAGCGTTGTACCAGCAGGTGCTGGATGCGCAAAAAGCCCTGGAAGACTTCCGCCGTGCGCAAACCCTGAGCGCAGAAGAAGGCGAAAAGCTGGAAAACCTGGCGCAGATGGAAGCAGCGCAGGACGAGTTGAAGCGCTCCAGCGATGCGTTCACCGAGCGCGTTCAGCAACTCTCGGCCAAGCTGCAACTGGTGGGCCGTCAGATTGGCGACATGGAAGCCAAGCAGCGCACTCTGGATGACGCGTTGCGCCGTCGCCAGTTGCTGCCGGCAGACTTGCCGTTCGGCACGCCGTTCATGGACCCGGTCGACGACTCCATGGACAACCTGCTGCCACTGCTCAATGACTATCAGGACAGTTGGCAAGGCCTGTTGCGCGCTGATGGCCAGATCGAGGCGCTGTATGCCCAGGTACGTCTCAAGGGCGTGGCCAAGTTCGACAGCGAGGATGACGTTGAGCGTCGCCTGCAGTTGCTGATCAACGCCTATGCACACCGTACTGATGAAGCCCTGACGTTGGGCAAGGCACGCCGTGCGGCGGTCACCGACATTGCGCGGACCCTGCGCAATATCCGCAGCGATTACGACAGCCTTGAGCACCAGTTGGCGTTGTTCAACCGCGAGATCAACAAACGCCAGGTCTCCAACCTGCAAAGCTTCCGCATCGTGCTGGCGCCGAACAAGGAAGCGCTCAAGCATATCGACCAGATCATCCACAGTGCCGGCCGGTATGAAGAAGGCGAGACGCTGTCGGTGTTCGACCTGAGCCAAAGCGCCGAGCAGGACAACAAGAACGAAGAAGCCAAGGAATACCTGGCGCGCCTGGTGGCCGCCAACCATAACCAGTTGGGCCTCAAGGACTTGTTCGAGTTGGCGTTCGAGATCACCAAGGTACACGGCCAGCCGGTGATTCACACCGACATCGATGGCGCGGCGTCCAACGGCACCACCATGACCATCAAGGCGTTGACCAACATGTACTTGTTGCTGCACTTGATGGACCGCGACCAGGCCGGGCGCGTGCGTCTACCGTACTACCTCGACGAGGCGGCGGACATCGACGAGAAAAACCAGGCGGCGCTGCTGGAAACCAGCTTGCAGCTGGGCTTCGTGCCGATTCTGGCCAGTGTAAAGCCGCAGGTGTCGGCGCAGGTGGCAATCGACCTGGAAGGCGGCAGCGGGCCGAACGGGATCTATATCGATGAGGCGGACTGGAAGTACATCCGTCGCCATGATGTGGTGAAGGCGACGATGAATGTACAGGCGAACGAGCCGGAGCTGGATGAAGTCTGATTTGATTCGCTGAAATGCAAAAGGCCGCGATCTTCTGGATCGCGGCCTTTTTTATGAGCGCTTATTTGCCGAGTGGAATTTTAGGCGCCCAGGTCAGCCATTCATCTTCGAACTTGTCGAACAGCGGGAAGGTTTGTTGTGGGCGGGCGGCGTTGCCCATGCGTTCGCCGTCGGGTGTGGCGAAGGCGATGCCGCCGGCAACCAGGGTTTCCAGGGACTCCGTGCGTACGGTGGCACCTTTGAACAGACCGAAGTCGAGGCCAAAGCCGCTGGTGTTCCAGAAGCGACTGCCGCCACGTACCAGGGGAGCGTACTTAGGTTCGATCAGGATATGGATCAGTACGCGGTCTGCGGTCTGGCCCAACTCGTAGCCGGTGACCTTGCCCACGGTGACTTCACGGTAAGTGACCGGTACACCTTCCTTCAGCGAACCACGGCGTGCGGCGCTGAGGGTCAGGCTCAGGCCAGCTTCCTGATGCACAGCTTCAGGCGGCTGGTCCAACGCGACGAAGCTCTTTTGCGGGCCGGCGTTTTTCGCAGCCGGTTGCACTTCGATGTATTGCCCGGTGACCAGGGTTTCCAGGTTGGAGGTTTTCATCAGGCCCAGCTCAGGCTTGACCACCCAGAACTGGCTGCCGACGCGTGCAATGCGGTCCGCCACTTGGTTGATACGTGCGCTGAGCAGTACCGACTGCATGTCGGCGCTGAGATCAACACTTTCAATCTTGCCCACGTCCAGGCCTTTGAAACGCACGGGTGTGCCAGGACGCAGGCCGTCGGCACGGTCGACCTTGATGGTCACCAAGGTGCCGTGTTGATTGGCGGCCTCGCGGTCGGCAAATAGACGGAAACGCGGAATACGCTTTTTCAACGGGACATTCGGTTCCGGGGTTTCGAAGGCGATCCCGCCGGCCATCAGGCTGGCCAGCGACTCACTCTTGACCTGAATACCACCGGTGAGGCCACCGGTCAGGGTGACGCCGCTGGCATTCCAGAAGCGCGTCGAGCCGTTGACCAGGTTCTCGTATTCCTTCTCGATGTGGACGCCGATCACCAGTTGCTTGTTCTTGCGCGAAAACTGGTAGCTCTGCACCGAGCCGACCTTGACCTGTTTGTAGAGGATCGGGCTGCCGACATCCAGGGAGCCGAGGTTGTCAGTGAACAACACCATGTGCAGGCCAGGGGAACGCAGATCCAACGGCGGCGCCTTGGCACGAGCGACATACTCCCTTTGTGGAGGGGTGCCTTTGTCGCCTGGGCGGATGGCGATGTAGTTACCCTTGACCAAGGCTTCAAGCCCGGTGATACCGGCCAGGGAGATAGACGGTTTGACGACCCAGAATTGAGTGTCCTGTACCAAATAGTCTTCGGCCAAAGGATCGAGCGTCAGTTCTGCGTTGGCACTGGAAAGGTCAGGGTTGATCTTCAGGGTTTTCAGGCTGCCGACTTGAATGCCTTTGTACATGACTGGCGTACGCCCCGCCTGCAGGCCTTCGAAATCGGTGAGCTTGACCTTGACCCTGATGCCGGCCGCGGCCGCATCGAAATCTTCGTACAGGCGGAAGGGCAGGCTCGGATCAGTCGGCGGACTGTCCTTGCGGTTCTCCGGCGTGGCAAAAGCGATGCCGCCAGCGACGATGCTGGAGAGTGATTCACTGCGGACTTTCACACCGGAAAGATTGGCGTCGATGCTGATGCCGCTGGCGTTCCAGAAACGCGTGTGTTTGCGCACCAGGCTGGCGTAGGTCGGTTCGATATAGACCTTGATCTCGACAGTACTCTGGTCCTCGGAGAGCAGGTAGCTTTTGACCTGGCCGACCTGGATCTGCTTGTAGAACACCGGGCTGCCACGGTTGAGGGAGCCAAGGCGGTCGGCCTTGACGGTCAGGTGCAGGCCGGGCTTGGCATCGGACAAAGGCGGCTCTTCAGAGAGCGCTTTGAATTTGCGTGTGGGCTCACCATCGCCTGGGCTGGCAGCAATGTAGTTACCTGATACCAAGGTTTCCAGGCCGGTGATACCGGCGAGGGTGACGCTCGGTTTGACCAGCCAGAAGCGCGTATTGGTCTTGAGGTACTGGTCGACGTCCTTGTTCATCTCGATGGTGGCGATCACCCCGCGATTGTTGCCCTCATCATCCAGGGCCAGGGCCTTGACCTTACCTACCGGCATACCTTTGTAAACCACTTCGGTCTTGTTGACCTGAATGCCTTCACCGCTTTCAAAGCGCACCTGGATATCGATGCCCTGTTGGGAATAGGCACGCCATCCCAGCCATCCACCGATGATCAGGGCAATCAGGGGCAGCACCCAAATAGCCGACCAGTTGGACGCTGGGCGGGTTTTAGCTTTAGGCAAATCACTCATGGTCGTCGTCCGACTCCGTGTTATCCCAAATCAGTCGGGGATCGAAAGTTACTGCGGCAAGCATCGTCAAGATCACCACACTGGCGAACGCTGCAGCACCGAGATTGGCCTCGACACTGGCAAGTCGCCCAAAGTTTACAACCGCCACCAGGATGGCGATCACGAAGATATCCAACATGGACCAGCGGCCAATGAATTCGATAAAGCGGTACATCACGATGCGTTGTTGCGCGGACAGCGGTTGGCGACGCTGCACCGAGAACAGTAGCAGACCTATGCCGACCAGCTTGAACGTGGGCACCAGGATACTGGCAATGAACACCACAGCGGCGATGGGGAACATGCCATGCTGCACCAGTTGGATCACACCGGCCATGATGGTACTGGGATCGCCCTGACCAAGGGAATTGATGGTCATGATCGGCAACAAATTGGCGGGAATGTACAAGATGGCCGCCGTGATCAGCAGCGCCCATGTGCGGGCAAGGCTGTTGGGGCGACGAGCATGGATCAGCGCACCGCAACGCGTGCAAATTTGCTCGTCGCTGTCGGCGTCTTGTTTGTTCAACTCATGGCATTCGGTACAAATCAGAATGCCTGCATCAATCGCCCGCATGTTCATCCTCTCCTGACAACGCTTGCCAGATCTGGTGGGGCGACATCACCACCTCAAGCAACACCTGAACCATTAACAAGCTGACAAAGCAGACAAGACCGAGGCCTACCGTGATGGCGGCCATATCGGCGAGCTTAACGATCGCCACCAGGACGCCCATCAGATAGACCTCCAACATCCCCCAGTCTTTCATGTGATGGTAAATACGGTACAACAGCAGTCCATAACTACGGCCGATATTCCAGCGAATACTGAGCAACACTGCCAACTGGCAAAGCAGCTTGAGCAAGGGAATCCCCATGCTGCACAGGAAGACGACAGCGGCGACGCCTTGCATGCCGGTATCGAACAGGGCGACGACGCCGCTCCACACGGTGTCTTCAGAGGACTGCCCAAGTAGATTGAGCTGCATGATCGGCAGAAAGTTCGCGGGGATGTACAACAGCAACGCCGCCAGCACCAGGGCGAGACTTCGCTCAACGACGTTGTGGCGGTGAGCGTACAGCTCGTAACCGCAACGCGGGCATTGGGCTTTTTCGCCGAGGGCGAGCACTGGTTTGCGCATCAGCAAGTCGCACTCATGGCATGCCACCAGGTCGTCCAGTGGTAAATCCGATACCTCTAGGGCATCAACCGGATCGGGCATAAGTAGGGCTCGGACTCTAAAAAAGGTTAGGTGCCTATTCTAGTGGTCTGGTTCAGAAATAACTGTGCAAATTTGTCGGGAGGTTCGCGGCGCTGAAGTTTTCGACCGCCCAAAACAAAACCCCATCTGCTTTCGCAAATGGGGTT
>NZ_AOHM01000031.1:0-6221 GCF_000510895.2 Pseudomonas sp. FH1 | reverse complement strand
CGCTTCGGCAGCGTTCACTCCGACGTTCCAGGCGACCATTCCAGACATACTGGTGGATGAAGACGACTACACCCGTGCCTTGTCGCTATCACGTCTGGCCTATGATCTTGAAAGTGTCGCGAGCCCGATGCTTGCCGCTGCACTGTTGACGGTGATCAGCTTCCATAGCCTGTTCGCCGGCACGGTCATTGGGTTCCTTGCCTCAGCGGCCCTAGTCGCCACAGTGCTGCTGCCTAAGGCGAAGCAGATACCACGACGCAGCATCTACGAACGAACCACCCGTGGCATGCGCATATTTCTGGCCACACCTCGCTTGCGAGGGCTGTTGGCTCTCAATCTTACGGTTGCGGCCGCCAGTGCTATGGTCATCGTCAATACGGTGGTGCTGGTGCAGTCGCGCTTCGCTCTGCCGCAGAGTTCTACGGCATTGGCGCTGGCCGCGTTTGGTGGCGGTTCCATGGTGGCGGCCCTGGTCTTGCCTCGACTGTTGAAAAATATCAAAGACCGAACGGCCATGTTGTTTGGTGGAGGAGTATTGGTCGCAGGCTTAGCAGTTGGCATCAACCTAACCACCTATAACTTCCTGCTACCGCTGTGGGTGGTGCTTGGGGTGGGCTACTCCTTGGCTCAAACCCCGAGCGGTCGACTGTTGCGTCGCTCGGCACATGCCGAAGATCGCCCAGCGTTGTTTGCCGCCCAATTTGCGCTATCCCATGCTTGCTGGTTGATTACCTACCCATTGGCGGGATGGTTGGGTGCGAACATCAGCCTCACTGCGTCGTTTGTTGGGCTCGCTGTCGTGGCAGGTAGTGCGCTGGTGGTCAGCATCGTGATCTGGCGTCCAGCTCATGACCAAGACTCTATCAAGCACACCCATGAGAATCTGCCGGGCGATCACACGCACGTCGACGGCCAGGAAGGTGCGGATCACGAACATCCATACGTGATCGATGATCAACATCGCCGATGGCCCAACAAATGATTGTAAGTTCCTAAGATTTGCTAAGGCTAGCTGTCGGACATTCAGACTAGGAGCCGTAGGGCTTGCAGAGCGGCAAGGTGCCCCGGATAGAACCAGTAGCCCCATTGCCCGACCGGCCAGATCTTGAAGGAGAAGGTCTGACGCAGAAGCCAAAGTCCGATCAAGGGGGCCGCGAATGCGGTGCTCAAAGCCAGCATTGAATAGATTTCCAAGTCCAACGCCCTGGTTACGATGCTACTGCGGGTATTGCTCAACAGGCATAGAGCCGCTGGCAGCAGCCAAAGAACACCTGGGTTCTTTATTGCTACTAAGACAGCCGCTGGAACAAGTGCACCGTAGAAGCCGTACATCAGAGGATCATCCAGCACGTAGGCAACTGCAGCGGCCATCAACGCCATAGCGCCGCTCAACAAAGTGCGATGTTGCCACCCCCAGGCAATCACCAGCCCTAACGCCAGGGTAACCAACACGTTGAATGATCCCGAGGTGCTGATGTAGCGATAAGGCACTTCTGAAATGGCGGCGAACAACAGCATCAAGGCGAGGTAGCGTCCGTTCGCAGCAGTCAGCCACTCACCCGGTTTGGAGCGCGCCACGTTGGCCGCAATGGCGAGACAGAACAGCGGAAAAGACAGCCGCCCCAGAATGAACAGATTACTCATCTCCGGCCACACCAAGCGTAAGTGATCGATAACCATGGTCAGCATCGCCAGCCACTTGATCAGATCCAGACTACTGCTTCGGCTCTTGAGTAAGGAATTCTGGGCTGTATGAGCAGTCGTCATACCCACCCCAGTGTGACGGCGGTCAGCACGAGATAACGCACGCCCTTGGCCAGGGTGACAATCAGCAGAAAACTCCAAAGTGGCTCGCGCATGACTCCGGCGACGACTGTCAGCGGATCGCCAATGATCGGCACCCAGCTCAGCAGCAACGACCAGCGCCCGTAGCGCAGGTAGGAGTTCCGGGCCTTTTCAAGCTTGCTCTCGCTCACCGGGAACCAGCGCTTGTGGCGCAATCGCTCAATAGAGCGACCTAGAATCCAGTTCAGCGCCGATCCGAGCACGTTGCCGAAGGTGGCGACCGCCAAAAGCGTAGAAACGACGTACTGGTCGGAAAGCAGCATCCCGACCAGCACAGCTTCAGATTGCATTGGCAGTAACGTGGCGGCACCGAATGCCGCCAGGAACAGACCAACGTAGCTGGTGAGTTCAAACACTCGGACGTCGCCTCATGCGTTCAGGCCGATCCAGCCATGAAAGCCGACGTACAGACCAACACCGATGATCAACACGCTGGACAGGTAAGGTGCACGACGCGCAACGGCGCCCATCCAAGGCCAGCGATTCGAGGCCTGCTTGGCGCCAATAGCGGCTGCTGCACCGACGGTAACCAGTGTGAGCGCCAGACCAATGCTGAAGCACAGGACGAGCACGCCACCCAAGGCGACTTCTTTGATCTGAAGGCAGAGCAGTAGAACGGTGATGGCCGCAGGGCAAGGAATGAGCCCCCCCGTCAAGCCGAACATAATGATCTGTCCCGTGGTGACCTCACGGTTGGTAAAGCGCTTGCGGATATCGTTGGCATGGGCGCGCTCATGCGCATCCTGATAGCCATCAATCGACAACTCCAGGCCTTCCAGTTCGGAATGCGCGTGCCCGTGATCATGCTCTTGGTATTCTAGGTCATAATCATGGGAATGACCCGCATGGCCCAGACTCAAGCGGGCACTGAACTCATGAGGCTCCGGGATATCGACTGCCGACTCCAGGAAGCCTTCGCGCTCGACGAAAGAGAACGATTGAGTGCTGCCGTCCGGACGGGTAGTCATCAGGCGAACATCTGAGGCTGCCCAGGCGTGTCCGGTCAATGTCTTCAGGCGCCAGTGCGGTGGCATGCCTTCTTCGAAGATTGACAGCTCAACACGGCCATGGCTGGTATCGATTCGGTGGGTCTCATCATGATGACCATGGTCATGCTCGTCGTGGTGGTGATCATCACCTTGCTCGAACTTGAACATCTGCTCACCACGCCAGGTACGCCACAACATCCAGAGCGCAATCACAATGATCAGCGCGGAGGACGCGAGCTGGAAGTAAGGTTCTGTGGTTTGAGCATCCAGACCTTTGCCCAGGTACATTCCGCCGATTGCAACCAACCACACCACTGCGGTGTGCGAAAGCGTCGCGGCCAAGCCCAACAAAACGGCCTGTTTGACCGAGCCACGGATAGCCACGATGAAGGCCGCCATCATGGTTTTTGAATGGCCCGGCTCCAGGCCATGTAAGGCACCGAGCAGAATAGCGCTCGGAAAATACAGCCAGGCGTGTGAACCACCTGCTGCAAGAGTTCAGCGAAGTTGGGCATGTCAGACCTAAAGGTACTTGGTGATTTGCTTGAAGGCTTCCAGTGGTGCGCGCTCGCCATTGTTCAACGCCGAGACGGTGTCCTCCAGGCAGTGATCAATGTGATCCTGGATGAGCGTGCGCTTCGCTTGGCACACCGCTTTTTCAACAGCATGCAGCTGCTGGGCGATGTCCACGCACTGACGACCCTCTTCGATCATGGTGATGATGCCGCGTAAATGGCCGTCCGCCCGCTTGAGCCGCTTGATGATTGCTTCATGACTTTGGTGGGTATGCGCATGGCTGTGTTCGTGTTCTTGCTCACTCATGACTTGAGCCTCAGGCCTCAATGAATTAGGCTGGCATCCTATCCCCCCTAGGGGGATGCGGTCAAACGCATCAAAGCCCCACAAAACGAGTTGAAAGCCGAACACTATGTTCAGTAGAACACTGACAATGACGGTGGTAATCGCACTTGCTCTGGCCATGTTTGTGGCTTGGGCCGGGCATACCTATACGTTGTCGGTGACATCGAAACAGCCAGCCTGGGAGATTGCGCAAGATGCCCATCACTCCAATGAGCAGCAGGCAGAGATGTCGAGCGCGAGCTACTCGGATCACTACCACTCGCCGTTGACCCCTGACCATCAGCACGAAACGCCACAGCTCACGTCCGCGTTGAGTTTGGCTGCACAGCCGAAGCTGTCCATACGAGTTGATGCACGCCGATATTCCGTTCCTCGTCCGCCGATTTTCTTGATCGAGCGTCCACCCCGTCCTTCGTTCGCATCCTGACCATGGCCGCACCGCGGCCTTTGATCCCTGCAACGTAGGATTGATCTATGCATTCGCACTCGATGAGCGGCGTTGTCGCATTCACTGCGCCATCGCACCGCCCGCTACTGCTGTTTTTTTTACTTGTCACTGCACTTTTCCTCGGGATGCCCGAGGCGATGGCTCACGCCGTCGCGGAAGGAGACAAGGGCTTCATCCAGGAAAGTTCCGGCGTCTTGTTGCTGCCCTTCATCTACATGGGAGCCAAACACATGATGACAGGCTACGACCACCTGCTGTTTCTGTTCGGGGTGATCTTCTTCCTCTACCGCCTGAAAGACGTGGGGCTCTACGTCACGCTGTTCGCTGTAGGCCACTCGGTCACGCTGCTGCTTGGCGTACTGACCGAGATCAGCATCAGCTCCTACATCATCGACGCCATCATCGGTTTCTCGGTGGTGTACAAGGCGCTCGATAACCTGGGTGCATTCCAGCGCTGGTTCGGTTTCCAACCCAACACCAAGGTGGCCACGTTGATCTTCGGACTACTCCACGGTTTTGGGCTGGCAACGAAGATTCAGGAGTACGAGATCTCGTCTGATGGCCTGATTCCGAACCTGATCGCCTTCAACGTAGGTGTTGAGATCGGCCAATTGCTGGCCCTTAGCGCGATTCTCATTTTGATGGGGTATTGGCGGCGCACCGGCGGTTTCTGGCGCCACGCCTACGCCGCCAACGTCGCCATGATGAGTGCCGGTTTCCTGCTGATGGGTTACCAGATCACCGGCCTGTTTGTCTCTGCGTAAGGAATTCTGACCATGTTCAATACTCCGCTTCCAACTGTTAATGAATTGCCCAGCACTCGCAAACTGGTGCGTTCGACTGTCATTGCACTGTTGACTGCGGTCGTCCTGCTGGTGACCGTTGTCATGCCTTCGGAATATGCCGTTGATCCAACGGGTGTGGGCCGAGCACTGGGGCTGACCCAAATGGGCGAACTGAAGATCATCCTGGCCCAGGAGGCTTTGGCGGATGCAGCACCACCTCAACCAGCAACTTTAGCTCCAGCTCCAGCTTCGCAGGTTGCACAGGCTGAACCTGTTGCGACACCTGTTACTCCGCCAGTGGCGACACCTCCCCCAGCTCTGAAGACAAATCAAATGAGCGTCACGCTCAAGCCAGGTGAAGGGACAGAAATCAAACTGAAAGTGCTGAAGGGCAAGACGGTCAGCTATGAATGGACAGCGGCTGGTGGGCCTGTGAATTACGACACCCATGGCGAGCCTTACAACGGTGAAAAGGGTTACTTCCACAGCTATACCAAGGGCAAGCAAGTCAAAAGTGACAAAGGTGAATTCACCGCCATTTTTGACGGCACCCATGGTTGGTTTTGGCGTAACCGCAGCAATAGCGACGTGACCATCTCACTGAGAACGGCCGGCGATTACTTGAGCGTCAAACAGTAATCCGAAGCAGCGATGGCTGTTCTATTGCCGAAAATGCAGCGATCAACCTAGATAAAGACCATTTATCTCATCCATTTTTTGAAGAGTCATTCCATGAAAACCCCAGCAACGCTGATTCGTTCGATGCTCCTGATTTGCTTTATTGGCCTGATGACCGCATGCGGTGGCGGTGAGAAAGGAACAACATCCAAGACCGCTGAGCACGGACACTCACACGAGTAACACCCTGAATAAAACATGGCCGCATTTGCGGCCTTGTTTGCTTCTATATCTCAACCTGCGCACCCAGTTCGACCACTCGGTCAGCGGCAAATGGAAGTATTTGAGGTTGCTGTTGACGTGCTTCAGTAAAAAAGTGAACAAGCTTTCTCGCCGACGAGCCATTCCGATACGCTTGATCGGGATATCCGTCTCGCGGCTAAGGAAGTAGGTGGATTGCTTCGTGCAGAAATCCAGCTCATTCAAGTGTAAGAAACTCAAGGCTACGGCTAGGTCAGGCTCCCCGATAAGACCAAAGTGCGGGTTAACCCGGAAAAATTATTCGTCATAAGCCTAGACCTCAAACCGCCGATCATCTGGTACGCGCAGCTGTCTTCAGACGCCACAGTGAATCGCCCCTAGTTTCGTAGACACCTCCAAGCCTTAAAATGAGGC
>NZ_AOHM01000030.1:0-40392 GCF_000510895.2 Pseudomonas sp. FH1 | reverse complement strand
CCTCTATTGTGGCGAGCGGGCTTGCCACAACAAGCCCGCTCGCCACAGAAAGCTCGTTCCCCTATCCTGCTAGCCACGACATCCCCCGCTACAAAACCAACACGCTTTTCACCTCTCAATCCGTATAATGCGGACCTTTCAGGGTTGTAAGAAAAGCGGCATACACTTGTAGCCTTATTACCCGAGCTTCCGCACAGGCCTGCTGAGCCGGGCCATTCACACAGGTGCCATCCATGGATTTCAACCCGCTTGACCTTATCCTGCATCTCGACGTCTACCTCGACCTGCTGGTAACCAACTACGGTCCGTGGATCTACGCCATTCTGTTTCTGGTCATCTTTTGCGAAACCGGCCTGGTGGTCATGCCGTTCCTGCCGGGTGACTCGTTGCTGTTCATTGCCGGCGCCGTGGCCGCAGGCGGCGGCATGGACCCGGTGCTGCTCGGCGGCCTGTTGATGCTGGCGGCGATCCTGGGCGACAGCACCAACTACGTCATCGGGCGAACGGTCGGCGAACGCTTGTTCAACAACCCGAACTCGAAGATCTTCCGCCGCGACTACCTGCAAAAAACCCACGATTTCTACGACAAGCACGGCGGCAAAACCGTGACCCTGGCGCGTTTCCTGCCGATCCTGCGCACCTTCGCACCATTCGTAGCCGGTATCGCCAAGATGCCTTACCCACGCTTCTTCGGCTTCAGCGTATTCGGCACCATCCTATGGGTTGGCGGCCTGGTGACCCTGGGTTACTTCTTCGGCAACGTGCCCTTTATCAAGAAAAACCTGTCGCTGCTGGTGGTGTTCATCATCCTGCTGTCCCTGGTGCCGATGATCATTGGTGTGTTCCGCAGCCGCTTTGGCCGCGCATCCTCCGAAGCCAAGCCGCAGTAACCGGATATGTGGTCCCTCAGCGCCTGGCGTCGCCGGCGCTTGCTGGCCAAGCACCCGATTGCCGATGACACCTGGCAGCGGGTGCGCCATCACCTGACCTTCCTCGACGGCATCAGCGCCGAGCAGGACCAGTGGCTGCGCGAAGCCTGCGTGATGTTCCTCGCCGAAAAGCACCTGACCGCCCTGCCCGGCGTCGAGCTGCACCAGGAACAACGCCTGCTGCTCGCCGCGCAGGCGCAATTGCCGCTGATGAACCTGGGCGACCTCGACTGGTACCAGGGCTTCCATGAAATCGTGCTGTACCCCGACGACTTCGTCAGCCCTCAGCGCCATCGCGACAGCAGCGGCATCGAGCACGAATGGGACGGCGAACACAGCGGAGAAGCCTGGCAACAGGGCCCGGTGATCCTCGCCTGGCCCGGCGTGCTGGCCAGTGGCAACTGGGAAGGCTACAACCTGGTCATCCACGAACTGGCGCACAAACTCGACATGCTCAACGGCGACGCCAACGGCCTGCCGCCGCTGCACAACGACATGCGCGTGCAGGAATGGGCCAGCGTGATGCAGACCGCCTACGACGACCTCAATCGCCAACTCGACGCCAACCCGGACGCCGAGACCGAGATCGACCCCTACGCCGCCGAAAACCCGGCTGAATTCTTTGCCGTCACCAGCGAATATTTTTTCAGCGCCCCGGATTTGCTGGTCAGCCATTATCCACAGGTGTACGCCCAACTCAGCCGCTTTTATCGCCAGGATCCCTTGGCCCGCCTCACCCAACTGCAAGCCAGCGACCCGCGTTATCAGCCACAAGGCGAATGACCGTACGACGTCTGGCGCATGGCATCGGCGTCAGAATGTGCCTATAATCGCCGCCACTTTTAGGCCAATCCGGCCATGTTTAATGGCCAATTAACGGGGGCAACGCCCAATGAGCTACAGCAAGATTCCGGCTGGCAAAGACCTGCCGAACGACATCTACGTCGCCATCGAGATTCCGGCCAACCACGCGCCGATCAAATACGAAATCGACAAAGACAGCGACTGCCTGTTCGTTGACCGTTTCATGGCCACCCCGATGTTCTACCCGGCCAACTACGGTTTCATCCCTAACACCCTGGCCGACGACGGTGACCCCCTCGACGTGCTGGTCGTAACCCCTTACCCGGTTACCCCTGGCTCGGTGATCCGCGCACGTCCGGTCGGCATCCTGAACATGACCGACGACGGCGGCGGCGATGCCAAAGTCATCGCCGTGCCACACGACAAGCTGTCCCAGCTGTACGTGGACGTGAAGGAATACACCGACCTGCCGCCCCTGTTGCTGGAGCAGATCAAACACTTCTTCGAGAACTACAAAGACCTCGAAAAAGGCAAATGGGTGAAGATCGACGGTTGGGGCAACGCAGACGCCGCCCGTGCCGAGATCCTGAAGTCGGTCGCTGCCTACAAAGGCTGATACCCGCTCCTCATTGCCTCGGCAATTGAAAAAGCCCCGATCATTCGGGGCTTTTTTTGTGGGAAAAATTAAACGGCAAGTTCAATTACTTATAGAAAATGTTTAATTTCGACATTGATCCGAAGTATCAGGCTACAACTAAGCAAAGACCTACATGACCAACTCAACGCATGGTTTATTTGATCTGTTGTCCCGGTCAGTAAGCTTTGTGTTTATGAATACATCAGGTGATCGTTTAAAAGCGCTACTGCGGGAAGTCCATCTTTCCGCCTCCGACTTCGCCAAGAACCGCGGCGTCACGCCTCAACACGTGAACAACTGGTTCAAGCGCGGTGTACCCATGGGCCGACTCAACGAGATCGCAGAACTGCTGTGCATCTCCAGCCGTTGGCTGCGCACCGGCGAAGGCCCCAAACACCCACCGGCCAACTTCCTGCTGGAAGGCCCGACCACCCGTAAAGGACTGCCCACCATCCGCGAAGGAAGCGGCAAATACCTCACAGGCCCCGCCTGTCTCCCAGAAAAAATCGACGTGGAGATCGACCTCCACCCCTCATTCACCTCCACCGAACGCATCCGCGTCACCCTACATACCCTCCAAGCCCTCAACGTCAACCCCGAGCGCGCCCTGGGCGCCTACATGGTCGACAACAGCATGATCGACATCATCCAACAAGGCGCCACCCTCGCCATCGACCGAGGCCGCACCCAAATCATCGACGGCGAAATCTACGCCGTCGAACACGACGGCATGCTGCGCATCAAATACCTCTACAACCGACCCGGCGGCGGGTTGCGAATGCGCAGCCACAATGCCGGTGAACATCCCGACGAGTACCTTACGTACGAGCAACGGTTCGAGCAGAACTTCCAGATTGTGGGCTGGGTGTTCTGGTGGTCCACGTTGAATAACCGCCGCCCGCCCGTACCGCTGGATGAGCATCTATTGGGCTGGGAAGGCTCTAAATCGGATCCAGAGGTGGGCAACTGAGGTGAATGTGGGTATCATGCGCCGCACATTTGGCAGGGGGTGGCGAAGGCTATCCACCCTGCTCGGCGATGCGGAGGAGTTCCCGCAGATGCCCCTACTATTCAGCCCGACGCAATGTGGGCTGAGCGATTTGAAGGCTGGTGAGGTTTGTCAAAAACAAGCTGAAGCAGTCAGCGAGAAGCCGGCCACAAGCCGGCTTTTTAATTGTCCGAAATAAACCTATCCCATCCGAGAATCCACCTGATAGCCTAGCTATTACGGGAGTTTTAGGCATCCCCTTGTCCAATGGCGCTCAACGCCATTTGACCTCATCCGACGATGAAGTGGGGGGACAAGTGGGGGGACAAAAAGGACGACAGGGGAAATCCAATGGGTAAGCTGAATCCGAAACAAGTCGAAAACCTGACCGAACCTGGCACCTATGAGGATGGTGACGGATTACGGTTGGTCGTCAAATCTACCGGACGTAAATCCTGGCTACTTCGCTTCCAACTGGCAGGCCGTCGCAGAGAAATGGGCCTGGGTTCATTCCCAGAAGTAGGCCTCAAGAAAGCCAGGCAAGAAGCCAGTGCTAAACGCAGCCAATTGAGCGACGGTATAGATCCTCTAGCTGCTCGCGACATTGAGCGCGCTGCCCAACTCGAAGCACAACGAACCAGCGAGGCGAAGCAGCTGAAGTTCGAGGCGCTCGCGAAAGAGTACTGCGAAGCACATGGGGGCACCTGGTCAGAAAAGTGGCGTAAAGGCTGGCTACGGAAACTGGAGCTGTATGCTTTTGACCACATCGGCAAGTTGTCAGCCGAGGAGATCGGTACTCCCCAGGTCCTCAAGGTGTTGCAACCCATCTGGGCCACCAAAACAAGAACCGCCGACGAAGTACGTGGGCAGATTGAACAAGTTCTGGACGCTGCCAAGGCACGCAACCTGCGAGAGGGTGAGAACCCTGCTCGCTGGCGTGGGCACTTAGACAATCTGTTGAGTCGTGCTGAAAAGAAAAAGGCTCGAAAGCGTGAGCACTTTGATGCTTTGCGATGGCAGGACGTGCCAGCATTGATGGCCAAACTCAGCACAAACACAACGCTAGCGTCCTTGGCAGCCCAACTGCTGATCATGACCAGCGCACGCGCCCATATGGTGAGGTTCGCACGTTGGGATGAGTTTGACCTGGAAGCTGGCACTTGGTCTCTGCCAGATGAGCGCATGAAGATGCGAGTGGCCTTTGTAATCCCACTTGCCGATCAAGTCATGGTGCTGGTTCAAAGCATTCCAAGAACACCTGAAAGCCCCTTCCTCTTCCCTGGTCAAGGCAAGACAGGAGTGATGCACGCGAATGCTATACGCACCCTTCTGCATGGCATGAAATATGACCACATCACTCGGCACGGTTTTCGTTCTTCATTTCGAGATTGGTCAGGTGAGTGCACAAATTTTCCTCGCGAAGTCTGCGAGATGGCGCTCGCTCACGACGAGCGCGACCAAACCGAGGGAGCCTACTCTCGCACTGACTTTCTCGACAAGCGACGTGCCCTGATGACCGGATGGGCTAATTACTTGACCTCTAAGGAGCCGCCGCAAGCACTCACTCATGAGCTGCAGGTAGCCAAAGTGTAAGGATGGCGTTTACGGGCAACGCAGCTACCACAACTTTGGGAAGATCCATGATAAAAATAAATACCCGCCTGTACGAGAGCATCACATGCCCACGCCAGCTCGGAGATTCACCGCAATCTAAGCATCGCTGCTACCCTGTCGCTTCAATTTCCAGGATAGGAATGTGATTGTGTCGTTCCGGAATTACAGCGAGACAAGCCCAGAAAGGCCTAATTTAGGCACCTTGACGATGCTGCTCACCCAAGCTAAAAATGTCGTAGAGAGCGTGTTCAATCAGCTAGGAACCCCTCCACCTGCACAAAATCAACAATTGCAGACCCTGTATGAAAGGATGGGCAGTTTTGAGATCCAGCCTCACCAGGACAAAAAAGTCGATCTGATTATCCGACAGGGCCAGGTCGCGATTGAAGAACAGTTGATCGAGCATGCCGACACTGCCCTTCGTCAAGCAGTCTACGTGCAGTTTATCCACGACAAATACCTGCCACCACAGAGTACGTCGAGCCCAACCGCCGCCTATGAGCATTACTTGCAGGAAATGATCACGGCCTTGATGCTCGCCAATCGTCACTTGGCGATGCTAGAAGCACTGAAGAACCTAGAGGGCAAACACTATGGGGTACGCGCGGCCCGGGGAGGCCACGCTAAAAACCAACAACCCTCCAGCAAGATGACCTCCCAACTTATTCGCACCATGGTCAAAGGTATGCTCTACAACAAACCTGATCTCGCGAATAGTAATAAAACCGAAGTAGCCGATGAGATGGCCACGCGTATTTACAAAGCCAACCGCGAATTCGAAATGCTTGATATCACTAATATCAACGATTTAAAGCATGAGGTCCGTGATCTTCTGTTCGACTTTGCCAATATCGGTAACCGCGGCAACCGGCGGCAGACAGACCGCCTGCGTCTCGGGCATATCCTGCGTCATTCATTTCCTTCGCGAGATACGGAAGAATCGCGCCAGATGAGTCTCGATGCGGCAAGTACCTTGGGACGGATTGAGGGCGTGAGAACAGCGTTAGCTCTGCAACTTAAGCAGCGCTTTGGAGAATTGTCGAGACCACTAATTGAAGCACTGGAAGCGGCAGACGATCTAGACCAATTGCAAATCTACCTAGAGCGACTAACGGACGCTCGAACGCCGGATGATGTCATCCAGAACAGCCAATGAGCGATATTTATCTAAATGAAAACGCCACCGTGACGGTGGCGCTCTCAACTCACAAGTAGTAACAAGCATACGATCGCCCAGTAATGACTGACGATTGCGGATTACTAGCTCATGGCCAAACGCGCCAACACATATCCATCAGCTTTCTCCTTAGGCTATACGACACCATTCAGCCCTATGCACCCGCTAAATTGAAGGTTTAAAAGGAGCAAGAACACTTCTAGTATTCATGTTGCTCATCGAGCGCTCAGGAAATATATCAAGATATGCGACCTTTCCATTCTTTGACAACAACACCTTCCCCTGCGCCACGAGCACTTCTATAGCAGGATCTAGACGCTTCACGCCACGTATCGGACTGGGCCCAAATCTCTCAATTGAGGTTTTTGGCACAAATCTCTCACCAGACTCTCGCCTTACCTGCAGCCAAGCATCCAATTTCTGAGCATCAGCTTCTTCTTGAGGTTGTGGCGTAAACATCCGTAAAAACTCGTCAGAGTACCAAAAGCAAACCTCGATAGCTGCCTCCAAGGTTTCCACAGCTATTTCGCCATCTTTTTTTTCGAAGAAATGAAATATAGCAGCAACCCTGGCGATATTATCTGCCAACTTGGACGCATGATCCCCCATACCAAAATATCGCCCCTCCGGCCTAATCTGCGCCTCCACCCCATTAAAAATACTGACCCACCGGTGAATCGCCGACTGAGAAAACCTAACCACAAACTTCGGCTTCTTGGGGTCAGCTAGAAACTCAACACTGTTTTTAAGGATCTCGCCGACGCGCTCAGAAAACCTGTCACAACAATCCCAAGGCGCGGCGCCTTCCGTTATAAACCGAGTCCCCTGAGTAGACTCTGGACTGCAAACCAAAAACCTAGCCCACAAGCCAGACCCACGTGATTTTTCACCGTTTTTCTCCATATAGCTAAAAAATGAACTTTCTTGAACCATTAACGATACCGTCAACCGCCCTCTGACCTCATAACTTTCAGCCGACACACGATCAACCGTTATGGCATCCCCGCTCCATAGCGCATTCTGTTTTGAGAGGTCATTGAATGCCTTACCCGTCAGCACGCCACCGCCCTCACTGGAGATAAGTCCAGCTACTGGAATGTTCTGGTGCAACCCAAGAAACAAAGCTTCCGACGTAGCATCTTCGTACAGCAACTTGAAGCGCCTAGGTTTGATCGGTGCACAGGCTTGATGTTCCATGAGTTGTTTATTCGGATCACCCCCCTCATGCTGATCCAATAGTAGAGTTTCTTTCAAGATAGCCTTTCGACGAGCGTCCCAGATCGACTGTTTCGCACGCCAATCAGAGAGCTCTGATTGATAAATCACATCCATCTCATCCTGAAAGCGCCGAACTCCTCCCATAAATACATTCTCTGCGGTCGACTTTCGCTCCCCAGAGTTGGCCACCGTGAGCACCATTATTGATACCGGACCGATTTGGCCATTTGGTTTACAGACATCAATTGAACCTTGAGCCGCAGTCGCCATGGCTGTTAACGCAGCTGAATAAATAAGTGCTCGCGGGGCCATTATATTGCGCTCAGCTTCATCTACTGCGCCCCCGATAATCGGCAAAGCCATAGACCTTGGAAATGCTCCACCTGGAACAGGAAGCCAACTTGATACACCATTAGAAAAATTCATAAACCACCCCTCTCAAGAATTCACGCTGTAAACATTTCGGCTTTCTGCAATTCGGGACTCAATCCACCGACAAACATCTTCCTCAATCCAACCTACAGCTGACGCCCCCAACTTAATCGGCCTGGGAAAACTGCAGTCGTACCTGGGCGACATTGGATTTAAGCGATCGTAGATGGTCGACGTACTCAGCCCGAGACGCTCTCGTAACTGCCGCATACGCAAAATTCTTAACATCAGTTTATTACTGTTTTCTTTGATCATTTCTACACCCTCTTCGGCTACGGATTCGATGAAAAGGACTTTAAAGCCCCTGCCACCCCAAGTCGTCGAAGGTGCTAAACGCCACATCCACCCTAAGCAGATCTATAGACATCGCCGTGCATTTTGTGCTTGGCGATTCCACCCCGTCGAATCTGCCTGGGTCCACTGCAGCTGCTATTTCTGCTATTAGTAGCAGAAATAGCAGCTGCACTCCCCCCTAACTCCGCCCAAGACTCCTTTTCGGCTGCACCCTTCGCTTGAATAATTCAGCAGCCATGAGCCGCCTGCTGGTCAACCCATTGCAGTAGTAAGGCCCTACCAGGTCCGCTTGGCTGTCGGCGCCCCTGCTCCCAGTCCTGCAGCGTGCGAGAGCTGATCCCCAACTGTTTGGCTAGGTCCTGCTGGGTTAGCTTCAGTCGTTGACGTAAAAAACATACTTGCCTGAGGATATCTGAAGATGTCGAGCGGTCCTGCATGGGATTATGTTGCCTCTTTGACCCTTGCCGAGGAAGTTGCGTCGATAATTCAGAGTTGGCCGTTATAAAAGTAGATAAGGGAAGTACGAAACTTACAGGCGCAGGCAGCTGCACTGCCTCTTGCGAACGTACCTGTGACTGACTTTCATACTCAGGGTGCCGAGTGAGAAACTCACGGCGCCAATGCTCGCTGTAGCTCATGCGAAAGACTCCTTTTCTAATGAGAAACAGTGCGGCAATGCCGCACCATAGAATAGGCATATTGAACACCTCTCAGCCCGGCCTCAGACCCGACTGGTGGTGAACACGGCAAAGCCCTGCCCCAGTTCCTGTGACTTGCTGTACTCCTTGCACAAGTAGCTCATGGCGTAGACCACTTGTTTGAGTGAATCAGGAAAACGCTGCTCCAGACGTTGGTAAACCTGGCCACTGAGTTTGTCCTGGCAGGCATGCACCAACCCGGACATGTCGTGTGCAGCACAACCAATTGCCCAGGCCCAAGCGCGCACGATGCGATGAAACAAGTTTTCTCTGCTGTAGGTGCCGTCTGTACTAGGCCCGTAGTTACCTAAGCCCCCAATGGCGTCGTAGTTGAGCAATAGCATGAGGTGATAATGGGGCGCCTCGCTGCTGTTGCGCTCCCGGCACCAGATGTAGCGAATTTCGGTCGAGTATTTGGTATTTGCCCAGACCAACTCTTTACTTAGTTGGTAGAAGAAACGAGTCATTACTTCATTGCTGATGAGCGCATCCGACGGCATCCGGCCGACGGGGTAACGCAAGTCGACCCGACAGACTAAGGTTCGAGCCTGTACCGAGAGACAGTGCTGTAGAGTCTCAATCCCACGCTCCAGGTAGTTTTCGATCAACGGGCCATGTGCCAGTTGCTGCTGCACGGCGAAGCCACGGTATTCGTTACTGTAGTGCAGCTTGAGCTTAGTGTTGAAGGGATGACGTTTAGGTTGATGATGGAACATGATCAGTTTCCTGTCGGCTGTATATGGAGAGTTCACCGGCAGGCACACGGAGCCAGGTGCATTCAGGCACCTTGCTTCGACTTATACGCTTCTTTCAAACTCTCAACGCTTTGACTTGCAGCCAAGGCTTTACGTTACGACCGTTGTTTATGGCAGATCTGTTTCGTAGATTTCTATAAGTACGATACCCCTCTATTGGAGAGGGCTATCGATTACTCAGCAATCAATAATAACCATGACCTTTATCAGTTACTATTAGAGCCTCTTTTAGATGCATACTACTTTAACCGTAACAACAGCAATGCCGCACCTGCAAAAAACCACTAGAAATAGGCTCAGTGAAAAATTTAACCCCCAGAACTACAATAAGAAAATTCACTTATTCAACTCTAAAAAGATTCCATTTTTCATTCAGAATAAAACGTATGAGTCGACTGATGTGTGCCGTCAGCGCTTTTAGTCATATAGACATCCCATACCGCTGACCTGTAAAAACTTACTGCACTGCCGTATTCATGTCGTTGAGGGCTCCAAAAGGCTGGTTTTTCACGGCTTTGCCGTAGCGTAGTGAGCCGATACGAGTTCAATCAAAAAAATCTCAGACCTATATCACCTCTGTGAACGCCCACCGTTTTAACTGCGGTAGGGATTTGGCGTGCCAGCTATATGGCTCATCACGCTCATCACTTGAGAGGATCTGTGTATGTATACCCCTTGCCCAAGCTGTAACTCTGGACGCGTCGTCACGAAAAATATTGGCAAACAAGCAGGTGGATTGGTTGGCGCTGCGGGCGGTGCGGCCAGTGGTGCTGCCGGAGCCCTGTCGGGAGCAGAAGCCGGCGCAGTGCTGGGTGTAATCGGCGGTCCGGTCGGGATCGCCATTGGCAGTATTGCTGGTGCACTTCTCGGGGGACTGTTTGGCGGCGTGGCTGGCGGGATAGCCGGGGCCACGCTGGGCGAGCAGATCGATGACAAGGTGCTGGATAACTATCAATGCCTGGCGTGCGGTTACAACTTCAGCGTCAACCGTTAAGTCGTTGTGAACAGGTGTCGTTTGTTGATGAAGCGACGCGCTTTTCCCTTCATTCGCAAGGAATTATTCCCATGGCTCATCTCGTTGAACAAATGGCTTACGTTGGCACCACGCCTTGGCATGGTCTGGGCAGTCGCCTCTCCCCCAAACAAGCGCTCGAAGTCTGGCAGCGTGAAGCGGGCATGGACTGGAAGATCCAGGACAGCCCAGTCCACTTCAAGTCCGAGAGCATCGGTACTCTGGGCTCAATTCACACCTTCCCTGAACAGAAGGTGCTGTATCGCTCCGACACCAAGGCACCGCTCTCCGTCGTGTCCAACCGCTACCAAATCGTACAACCGCGTGAAGTCCTGGAGTTCTATCGCGACCTGACCGAAGTTTCCGGCTACGAGCTGGAAACCGCTGGCGTGCTGAAGGGTGGCCGCAAGTTTTGGGCCTTGGCACGCACAGGTCAAACGACCGAGTTGAAGGGCAACGATCAGGTCAACGGCTATCTGTTATTGGCGACGTCCTGTGACGGGACGCTGGCCACCACCGCCACCCCGACCACGGTAAGGGTGGTCTGCAATAACACGCTGACCATCGCTCTGGATGGCACCACCCGCGCGATCAAGGTGCCGCACAGCACACGCTTCGATCCACAGGCAGTGAAAAAGCAGCTCGGTATCGCTGTCTCCCAGTGGGACGAGTTCATGTACCGCATGCGAGCACTGGCTGAACGCAAGGTGCAGTGGCATGAAGCGATGGGCTTTTTCATGAACGTGCTGTGTGATGTAACCCCCAATAGCAAACTGCCCGAAGTCCTGCCGAACGAGCGCGCACTGCGCAAGGTTCAAAGCCTGTACGAAGGCGAAGGTCGCGGCGCCACGCTGGAATCATCTCGCGGAACGGCCTGGGGGCTGCTCAACGCGGTGACCGAGTATGTCGATCACGAGCGACGGGCTCGCAGTACTGAATACCGAATGGACTCGGCCTGGTTTGGCCAAGGTGCTGTCATCAAACAACGTGCCCTGCAGGCCGCACTGGAACTCGCCGCCTAGCTCCACTTACTTACTCAACTATTAAAGCGCCTGGTTAGCATCTGCTGGCCGGGCGTTTTTTATGCCGTACAGGAAAACATCATGGGCACACAACCTCTGCAACAACCCAGCAGCAAACCCCGTCCTGCCTTACGTCTGGTGGGGACTAAACAGATGCCGCGCGAGGACTGGTTGGCCGTGCGTAAACAAGGTATCGGCAGCTCGGATGCCGCCGCTGCCGTGGGCCTGAACCCTTACAAATCCCAGTTGGAGTTGTGGCTGGAGAAAACCGGACGTGACACCTCACTTCCCAAGCTCGATCCACAGGATGAAGAAAGCCCAGCTTACTGGGGCAACATCCTGGAGCCAATTGTCGCAACACATTACACCCGGCGCAGTGGTCACCGGGTACGGCGGGTCAATGCGGTGCTGCAGCATCCTGATCCCAAACTGCCCTGGATGCTGGCCAACATCGACCGTGAGGTGATCGGCGCCGACGATGTACAGATTCTCGAATGTAAAACCGCCGGCATAAACGGCGCACGCCTCTGGAAGGAGGGTGTGCCCGAGTATGTGCAGTTGCAAGTCATGCACCAGCTCGCCGTCACCGGCAAGCAGGCCGCTGATGTGGCGGTACTGCTCGGTGGTCAGCACCTGGAAATCCATCGCATCGAACGCGACGAGTCACTGATTGCTCGGCTGATCGACTTGGAGTGGCTGTTCTGGGATTACGTCGTCAGTGATACCCCGCCGCCGGCCGATGGTTCGGCCTCGGCGGAGCAGGCGTTGCGCTGTCTGTATCCACAGGACAGTGGGCAAAGCCTGGACTTCAGCCAGGACACGCTGCTCTGTACGACCTTTACCGAACTGCAGAACGTGCGCGAATCGATTGCTCTGCAGGAGAAGCAGGAAGCTCAACTCAAGCAAACGTTGCAACAGGCCATGGGCGATGCCAGTCGGGCGACCTTCGCAACCGGCAGCATCACTTGGAAGAAAGCCAAAGACAGCGTGGCCCTGGATATCCCCCGTTTGCTTAAAGAAAAGCCCTATCTGCAAGTGCGCTACTCGACCACCAAAACCGGCAGTCGACGTTTTCTGCTGGCCTGAACGTTCGTTCGCTCCTCCCTTATCCCCATGCCCTTTCTCTCCAGCGCCACCCTGGCCGTTTGCGCGGTCTCGGTGGCGTTTTTATTTCAGATACAGGAGAACTCCCATGCTCAAAGGTTTAGCCATCACTCCCCCGATTTTGGGGCGCATTTCCATCGGCAAGGTCGTCGAGAAAAACGGCAAGCGTCTGCCGGAGAAAGACGATCAGTTCACCCTAACCTCTCAGGTACAGAGCCGGGACGGTTGGTTGTTGCACCCGCTCAATGAGGAACTGCGTAATGGCCAGGATGGCAAACTGCGCAGTATTCCGATCCGCTTACTGTTCAACGAGCCTGACCTCAACTTTCGGGCGGATTACAGCCTGTTCGACCGTGCTACCGGACGACCACTGTGCGTCGGCAACGGTGAGACCTGCAAGCGATCGACCAAGGACGGCATCCAGTCGCTGCCATGCCCTTCACCCGATGGCTGTTCACTGGCCCAGGGCAACGCCTGCAAGCCTTACGGCCGGCTGAACGTGGTGATTGGCGATGACGATCCGCTGGGCAGTTTTGTCTTTCGCACCACGGGCTACAACAGCATCCGCACCCTGACAGCGCGTGTGCATTACCTGCAAGCCATCTCCGGCAATCGCCTGGCCTGTCTGCCGCTGGAGCTGCGTCTGCGGGGCAAGTCCACCCGACAGAGTCACGGTACACCGATCTTCTACGTCGATATCACGGTGCGCAGCGGCCTGAGCCTAGAAGACGCCTTGCTGGAAGCCAAGCAGCTGGACGAAACCCGGCAAGCCTCCGGCTTTGACCAGAGCGCCTTGGATCACGCGGCCCGGCAGGGCTTTAACAATGGTGCCTTTGAAGACAGCGAGGAGGACACCGGTGCCATCGTCGAGGAATTCTTCCCCGCCATTGACGATCAGCCCAGCCCTGTAGAGCCCCAAGCTCAACTGTCAGCGCCTGCCAAACCCTCACTCTCCCAAAAGCTGGAGTCGCAAGCCAGCCGGCACGCTAGACCCAGCGTCCAGTAACCGCGCGCCTCAATCCTCACGCATTCGCACAGGAATACCGTCATGAAATATCACAAACTCCGGGCTGGAGAGGCATCCGGCACCTACGTCATGGAATCCCCTGTCACCGAGGCCGATATCCTGCAGATGGCTCAACAACTGGCAATGAGTCGCCTGTCTAAAGGCCGGGCACTGACTGAGCCTAAGCAGGTCTTCAGCCACCTGCAAACACTGCTGCAGTACCACGAGCACGAAGTCTTTGCTTTGCTACTGCTCGACACCAAGCACCGGGTAATAGGCTTCAGGGAGCTCTTCCGAGGCACGCTGGATGGTGCCAGCGTGTACCCACGGGAAGTGGTCAAGATCGCCCTAGAGCACAACGCCGCAGCCGTAATTTTGGTTCACAATCATCCCTCCGGCGACCCGGAGCCCAGCCAAGCCGATCGCACGCTGACCACCACCCTCAAGAACGCTCTGAACATGGTCGGCACCCGAATATTGGATCATGTGGTGGTGGGCCATGAAGGTTGCGTGTCGTTGGCCGAACGAGGTTACCTGTAACTCCTAGGCTCACACCGCCCGATAGACTGCCCTTGGCTGATGCCAGGGCGGTCATCGGCAGGGTAACTCCCCTCACTTATTTTTTGTCGTGATCCAGCGGTTGTACTCAGCTCCTGCTGCAGCCGAAACTATGGATTCCCCACGCCTAAGGGCGCCCGCAGTCGGCCTAGCTTTTTTTCTTTAGTCGTGCCGCGAACACCAATCAGAGTGCCTCTGCCTAATCGTCGTAAACCTACGAACAAGCTGCCGGGCCAACCCGCACAAAGGTCACACTGAATTCTTTGCACTGACGATGCTGCTGGAGCCGATTCGCAAAGCTGAAGGCATCATTCAGCTCAAAGCGCTGAAAAACATCCAAGCCACGACCAAGCACTATCTTCCAACCCGTGTCGGTTGTGATGTCTCGGTCATGCTTGGTGCCGCTAGTGTCGTAGGCCCAACTGAACTGGATGCCAACACCGGTACAAGCATCAGCGATCTTCTGCAGGCTTTCGGTCTGACGATCACCATTGGAATCATCCTCAACGGTCACCACATGAACAACCACCTCATCTTCCGGGCCTTGCAGCTTGCTAATGGTCTCCATCAGTTCCATCAAGTTGCGCAACTGGTGGAACATACGAAGATAGGGGTCTGTGATGATGATGCGCTTGGCACCTACCAGATAGGGACTGAACAACTTGTCAAAACTCAGTCCTCGCTGATTTTCGTGGAAGACCAAATGCTGCTCTTTCAGCACTGGTTCCATCGGCACAGGATTGCTTGGGCGTGAAGCTGGCCCTTGCATGGCTGGCGCTGCCTCGATTAGCGGCAAAGGGTCAGTGCCGACTTGGGGTAAGTCTGCAGTAGAAACTTCAGTCGCTCCCCTACGATGGTATTGATCAGGATACTCATCCTCTTCCAGAGTGCGCACCAAACGCTCCTGAGCATCAGCCCCCTGGTAGGCAAAACGAACGGCCGGATAGGTCGCGTCAATGCGTAGCAACTGATCCTTCACCCGCTTGCGCCCTTCAATTGCAGTGCGCAATACGTCTTCCACTTCGGCGTCTGTCGTCTCGCCATGCGGGTACAGGATCTTCATCAAACCAGAAAAGGTTTTGTTGATGCCATCGCGGTCGCGTGTCGAAATATCGTCGGATAGCGTGAACTGTCCCTTATAGCGATCTGAGTAGTCATGACTGCGAAGCGAGCGCAGGATCTCGGCCAGGTAGTCCACCACGAAGCCGTAACCACTGGAGAACATCTCGCCACGGATGACATCCACTTCCCAACCGGGGATGTAGCTGTGAATGCGATCGAGAAAGGCTGAATCGTGGAACTTTTCCGGCAGCGGGTCGAACAGGTCCGTATGCTTAAGCATGTACGGCACGGTGTGATCGGTATTACCCACAAACACCATACTGGCCTCTGCTCCCAGGGTTTCCACCCCCCGTGAGAACGACTTGTTAGCCATGTAGTTCTTCATGATGTCCACCAGCGCCTTGTCCACTCGCTTTTGCTTGCCGGCGAACTCATCGAAAGCCACTACATCCCAGTAACCCACCAGGCCGAGCTTACCCGTGCCGTTATGGACGAACAGCTTGGGAACCGTAACTTCGCCACCGGAGATAAGAATGCCGTGAGGCGAGAACTCAGAGTATACGTGGGACTTGCCGGTCCCCTTGGGGCCCAGCTCGATCAGGTTGTAGTTGCGCTCGCAGAACGGGATAAGGCGGATAAGCTGAGCAAGCTTATTGCGCTTGCCGAACATCTGCGGATTGAAACCTACGCTCTGGATCAGCAGGTCAATCCACTCATCAGTGGTGAACTGCTTACGTGCCTCCAGATAGCCGTCGAAATCAAAGCGGGAAATCTGAATTGGCTTTAGCGAGGCCAGAAGCCAAGGTGAGGCAGACTTGTCCTCGGTGTATTCATACTCCACATCCGCAATGCACCAAACACCACCTACCAGCAGCTTCTGGTGGGTCTTGACGGTGTTGGAGTCGATCAGCACCTTCTTGATGCCCAGGTTGGCGAACTCAGCCTCGTACACGTCATCCTTGTCGTTTAATGAGACGCTAATACGGTCAATAACCTTGTGCCGACCCTTCTCCTTGATGGTCGAGCGCACCAGCCCTGCTTCGTTGCGGTGGACATAGTGCTTACGCAGGATCTCCTTGACGGTCTCGATACCGGTCTGGATAGTCGCTTCGTCATTGGTCGCGCAGTACTGGCCCAGCAAGTACTCCAGCACATACGACGGCACAATGGCGTTGCCCTTCACCGCTTTGACCAGGTCTTTGCGCACCACTAGGCCGGCAAAGTGCTGGTTGATCTTGTCGTCGAGCTGACTCATTGGAGCTCCTGCTTAAAAATCAAATTCGCTGCTGAACGAGCGGCGAATGGTGTAGCGCGCGGCTTTGTACCGTGTGAAGTGTGAAGTGCCGTCCACGGTCTCTTCAAGGAGCAGTTCCACCTGCTGATTATTCGCCTCATCGGCCTTGCGGCTGAGAATGAAGCGCACCGGCAGCTCCCGTTCACGCGGGTTAGAAGAACTGAAGTCGAACAACAGCTCATGCTGATCGGATACCAGCTCACCGTCCAGCGTGAACAAACCTGCACGCAACCGGCGCGACTGCAGTTTCTCGGTCACTGCCTCGGTTTGATAGAGCACCACGGCCAACTGCCCGGTGGTGATGGTCTTGCCACCGCCACCGATGAACTCCACCTCCACCCGACCCACATCGCTCTGGCGCTTCTTGTTAATGCGGATGACCGGGATCACAACCTCTTGCAGGGTGGCGCCGCCATGCACAAAGCGGCTGCCAGAGCCTTTCAGCCGCAGACGGTTGATCGATTTGGGAATCTGCACCATAAGCGTACCCGTCAGGCCTAGCTGCACCGGGTTGAAGGTTTTAAAGCTGGCTCCTTCGCGCAAGCTACGACCCAGTACAAAACGCCGGTCGCGGTAGAGGACCTCATCGCCCTCCGGCTCACCGCTGAGGAAATCGCTCTCCTGCAGCGGATGATTCTGATAGATGAAGCCATGATCAGCAGTGATCAGCAGGTTACTGGCATTGGCGTTGGTCAGCTTCTTCACCAGACGGATCAGCTCACTGAGCGTTTCCTCGGCCGCCGCAAACACTCGCTCTTCGGTATCACGGGTGTCGCCGGTCTTGTCGATCAGGTTGTGATAAACGTAAACCACCTCATTGTCGCGCAGCAAGGCACGAGAGTCGGCCTGGTTCATCGCCAGTAGATCCTTGGCTCGTACCACCTGGGATGCTGGCACCCTGGTCGCCAGAATCTTGCCCCGGTTGACCGAGCCTTGAGCGCTCTGACCATCCACTATGGCATCGCCACTGTCGTTGTCGGCCAGTTGCAGGCTGCTGTTGGGTAGCAGCGCCGCCATGCCCAGCTGGGTATAACTCGGTAGCATCGACAGCATCGGTTCCAGATCAGCCTCAAAACGATCTTCCTGACGAATCAGGCTTTGCAGCTCCTCGCCTACCTCATAGCGGAACGCATCGGAAATCAGCACGCACACCTTAGTTTTGCGCTCAACAAACGGCTGCACATAGCGGCTGAAAAAATTGCGCTGCAGCACTACGGGCGCGGCCTCCCACTGCTGCGCCGCATCCACGTGCTGCTGCCAGCGGTCATTAAGACGGCTCAGGTAGTTGTTGCCGTAGAGATTCTCGACCTGCATAGCCAACTCACCCAGCAGCGAAGCCTGGCCAGATTCACGCAGATGATAGACGAACTTGCGGTAACGCTGATCCAGCCTGAACCACTGGCTGGCGTACTTTTGCACGCCATCAGTCAGCGATTCCATTTGCAGCTGCGTTATGTCCAGCACCTGGATGAACTGCGCCGCATGCTCCAGCGCCAGGTACACATCCTTGAAGCGCTCAAACCAGTGACTCTGACGGCGCTGGCGTACCCACTGCTCCACCTCCTGAGCGGTCACTGTACGGGCCACCACGGCACGTACCAGCTCACTGAGGATCTTGCGGTCGATCAGCTCGAAATAATCCAGCTCCAGCAGGCTACGCCAGTCCAGAGTTTGCAGCTTGTCGTCGATCTGCAGCACCGCCGCGCACTGCTCAGACAGTGCCTCGAAACTCTGCTCATGCGAACGACTGTCCTTCCATCGTTTGAGGAACACCAGCGCCTCAGCGGACAGTCGCGCCTTGTAAGCCGGGTCGATCCCAAGCATGAAACAAGCCTTAAACAGCTCGATAACGAAATCGTGCAACCCTGGTTGCTCGGAGCTATAGCCATAGGCGCGCTTCACCTGCTCCCACAGATAAGCATTCAAGCCGCTGCTTTCGATTAACTTGATCCGCACATCTTTACCAGCGGCCAGATCACTCAGCAGGTTTTCCAGAATCACATCCAGACGCGGCTCGTTGCCGGAACACACGGCGAGCATCTTGCGTTGCAGCAAGTTCTGCGAATCACCCGGCTCAAGTAACTTGCTCAGTGCCTCGCGGCGCTTGGCGGATTCGAAAAACGCAACATGGGCTTCCAGCAGCGGATAGCAGTCCGGTCCCAACTCCAGCTCAGCCAGCCACAAGGCAACCTGATCGGTACGGAAGCAATTGCCACTGGCGAGCTGCACATCCAACAGCCAATTCTGCAAATGCGGAGGCTCGGCACCTTCACGGTAGAGCAGAAACTTCTGTTCCGGCTGCTCGCGCAGCAGGCGGTATTTCACGCCAAACTC
Source organism: Pseudomonas sp. FH1 (assembly GCF_000510895.2). Lineage (NCBI taxonomy): Bacteria > Pseudomonadati > Pseudomonadota > Gammaproteobacteria > Pseudomonadales > Pseudomonadaceae > Pseudomonas > Pseudomonas sp. FH1. The sequence continues at coordinate 21,454 of NZ_AOHM01000030.1, read as the reverse complement.
ATTGTTAGCCAGCTCGATTTTCTCGACATCCGGCAGCTCCAGCGTCTCGAAATCAGCGCGAAACTCCAGGCGCGTGTCATACCAGAACACTATGCGCTGCTTGTCGAACAGGTTGCTCAGGGCCTGGGTTATTTTTGCATTGCTCACGCGCCATTCACTCCTTGCTCGACATGCCCGAACAGATGCGCAACCGTGCTACAAAACTCTCCCAGCCTGTTGTCTGCGTCTCGCGCCAGGTAGGCTTGGGTAAATAGCTGAAGGTCAGCATCACTGAGCTCGGGATCAAGAAATGGCTCGATGGCGGCCTTACGCAAATCCTGCAACTTGCGAATATTCAGCCCAAGCTTCTCGATGGTAATGGCAGCAGACTGATCATCGGGATTCGCGGGTCTGATTGAACCATCCCCAGCAAAAGCAAACTGCCTTTCACACCCCTCTAACAAAGGGGAAACCAGCAACTGCTCGTCGAACCAATCCTCTTTGAGATTACCGCAGTGGCGCGGTGCGCCTCGCTCAATACGGTTCTGGCAAGAACACAGCAGATTGGCATAATCGAGCGCATCGCAGGCTGGATCGCTCTGAGGCCTGAAGTGTTCGATATGCGCATCATCATCGTGTAAGCGTCGCTCGCAGTAGCAGCAGATAAATCCCTGTTCAACCATCAAGGCCAGCTTCAGGGCCAGCTTAGGCGCGCCACTCAACAGCTCATAAGCCGGCTGCCAGTCCGCATTCGCCTGCGCTTTCCAATCGAATAAAGCCTGGGGTTCTGGCTGCTTAGAAATATGCCTCATCGTCCGATGACTTCCTTGCGACGAATCAACACATCTGCGCGAGCCAGATCCGGGTCATCACCAATGTCGTTACGCAAAGCGTCGATCTTTTTCTTGGCCTCACTCAGTTCATTCTTATCGATTGCCAAGAACAGCGCGTGTAAATCTGTTTCAACCGATTCTGGCCGAGTAGTCGGCAAGCCCATCAAATCCTCCAGCACACGCTCAGCACTCATGCCGAACGATTCACGCGGATGTTCAGTCTGCAAGCCTTGCTCGGTCTGACCTAGCAGATACAGGCAGTCTGGTTGCACATGGGTGATCACATGCGCCGAATGGGTTGAAAGAATGAACTGGCACTGCCCAAATACCTCTATCAGCTTCGGCACCATCAAGCGCTGCCACTTGGGGTGCAGGTGTAAATCCACCTCATCGATCAGCACCACGCCTTGCCCTTGCAGAGGGTCATCCAATGTCGGATTGGCAATAGCCAAACGCCTGGCCAAATCACCAATCAGGGCGATCATGCATTTTTCGCCATCGGACAACTGGCTGACCGAGAGGCGCTTGCCCAGCTTTTCAACTTCCATGCGCAGTGGGTTACGCCGCACCGTCAGATTAGTGAAATCCGGCATAAAGCACGCCAACGCCCTGCGTACTGCCTCCAGCTCTCTGTCTGGAAAGCAGTAGTCATCGGGTTTAACCAGATCATCGCGGTATTTGCGGTGCTCATTCTCAAGGTCCTCGCGCTCGCGAAACCACTCGAAGAATGTACGAAAATTCGCCCCACTGGTCAGCGCATCGTCATAGGCCGAGAGCGGCGAAAACCGATGCCTTTCCTTGATACGCAGCGGAATATCCAGCACCGCACGATTGACGGGGTAATACACAAACAACGGCAGGTTACAGCGCTCCTGGGTCTGGGAGATCTGCTCCTGCAGGTCGTGAATAAACTCCTTGAGCTCATGAAAACTGCTCTTGTCTTCAGACGCATGCCCCGCTCGGCTTTTAGACAGCTTCCAGGCCACGCTGCCACGAGCGCTATGGCAGCTCAGCTCTATCGTGGCTGTCGACTTACCATTGGTGATGTCCGGCTCTGCAATCGGCCGCCCGGAAGCAGTCGTATGACGAATACGGCTAACCGCCCACGAGAGTGCCAGTGCCAGTGCATCGAGCACCGACGATTTGCCCGCTCCATTGACGCCGGCAAACACGTTGATACGTTCATTCAGCGTCAGGCGCAGGTCGAGCGCTCCGCGAAAGTTCGTCAACTTGATTGAATCAATGCGCATGACTTAATCCTCACCTTTGGCATCGAGCCCAACGATTTTTTTCAACGCTGGGCCAAGTTTGAGGTAGTTAACCTTGACGCCATCGTCGAGATCCAGTGGCACTTGCTCGGTGGCCAGCGGGTAGAGGGTGTCTCGCTCATAGTCGTCCAGCTCCAACAATTGCTTCTTCAGCGTCTCTATTTCCTTGAGGGCGCGGGCTTTATCGCCCTGGCTGGCGGAGGTGCTGATGCTGACCTGCTGCAGGTAACCCAGCCTCGCAGCAAGCTTTTTGCGGAAGTCGCGCAGGTACTGCAACACCACACTGACTGTGTCCGCGCGGTAGCGGTGCACATAGATCAGCGCGTTGAAGGTACCTTTGGGGCTGGCGAACAGCCAATAGATCGGGCGCTTTCTGTAGCGTTTGACGTGGTCAACGTAAAAGTCCTTGAGGAAGTACTTCCGTATGTCCTTGCCCAGCGCTGCCTCGATAAAAGTCAAATTTTCTTCGTAATGCTGCTCGCCGAAGGTCATGCGTAGGAACTGGCGGAAGCGCTCGGTCACATCATCGGCAAACCACTCGCCGTCCAGCAGCGGGATCACATTGTCCTCGTCCGGCATAAAGCGTGGCTCGGGCACCTGGCGTAAGTAATCGACCAGCGTCTCACCCAGGTTGGCCAGTAAAAGCCCCGGCTTGTCCAGGCTGTAGCGGCCGAACATGCAGCCTACGGCGTAGGACAAAAACTCGCGCATCGTGTCAGCCTGCAGTAGAGCTTCCAACTCTTCGTCTGCCTTGTCGCCGCCGTAGCGATTATACGGGTTACAGGTGAGGGTGATTTCCTTAAGTGGCACCTCGGGATTCAGCTCGTCCTGCAAGCAGTAGGCTTCGATAAAAATGTCGTTGTTTTCTTCTTCGAATCGCTGCATTTCCAGCGTCGTATCACTCCAAAAGGCGCGAAGATTTTGATACGTGCTCTGAAGAGTTTTCTGCTGATAGTCGGAGTGCAGCAGCGGCAGGCTGGTAAAGTCCCAAGAGGTTTCGTAAGAGTTCCAATCAACTTTAAAAGCAGATATAAGGCCATCGACCAAATTCCTTGTTCTATCAGTATCCACCGAAACAAGGAAAGGGAGATTCGCAATATTCCCAGCTTGAAAATTCAAAGTTGGATTAAGCGCTCTCAACATCACTCGAGAGACCTTTGCATTCAAAAAACCCAAAACTGTCTTAGGGTTAACTTTTACTGGGAAACACGCAGATCCACCAGCATCAAAAAGTTCCCCACCCTCACTAATGCGAGCTGAAAAATCTAAAGAGCTTACCGCCCCCCAATTAATGTTTTCATTAAAAACAAATTCCAGATTGAAATTTGTTGCCCAAACCCGATCTTCTGAAGGGTGCTTTTTCGTCTGCAGCAAAAAACCATCATCCTCCCAATTAACAACATCGAACTTATTTCCATACCACTTTCGATAACCACCACCTTTAAGATACGAGAACCACTTCTTCCCTGACTCTTGAGCTGAGTGCCTATCCTTAAATATATCAAGCCCAGACTTATCAAGCGAAACCTCATGCCAATCTCGAACATAAATTTCGTTTCGAGCGGTAACCATACCCTTCCTGGTTGGAGCCACCTCATCAAAACGAGGAAAGTCTCTGAATGCATTGCTCACAGCATCACTAACCCAATACGCAACTGGACTTCCCGGAATTTTTCGAAAGTCCGCCGCAGAAGCCCGGAAGAAATAGCTCTCCATACCCGCCTCGGCATTGTCAGCTTGCTTGTTTTGGTCGTCCATCGTTAATTCTCTCCAATGCGTTAGCCGCATCCGGCCCGGACTGATCTTGACCAGCAGCCATGGACACAGGTTTAAGCAATCATCCGAGCCTCAAAGGCCTCTGGACTGATCTATCTAAGGTGCTATGACACCGCTGGCATATTGTGGTTGGTTTCGATTTATTCAAACACGGGTTGACGCATCTGGACGCGCGATATGACACGCTCGCCGTGGATGCACTCGCCTCTCAGGCTGTGGAAGAAGCTCTACGCGCAGACGTTGTCGTAGCATTCACCCTCACCCTCACCCTCACCCTCACCCTCACACCGCATCGAAGGTGATGGACCCAGATCAGCTGCTGGTAAACCGAGGAGTAATATTGAACTGGTGCCTCAACGCCCCCAAGCAACTTGCATCGCCAAAACACCATACGTAGAGCATCGCAGGTCGATGCCGTCAGTTCCACCGGCTCCCGGCACTCCCTATCCACGACTTCCGGTAAGTCGCCCCATCTTTGTATAGCTGTTGATAGTTTCGGCCAAGACATTGTCTTTTGGCCGCCCACTACGCATCGATGTCTCGATGCCGACCTAGGTCAAGCGCCCGGCATAGCTGATCTCCACGCACTGAGATGCTGCGTTTGGTGTGGAGGATCGAGCGACCCAGGGTTATTGGGCGCGTGCATACAGAACTGCCTCCAGAGCATCCAGTGCGAACTCTGTAATACTACCATCGCACAGGTTCTCTGCTAGAATTCGCACCTTTCTTTAACGACTTAGGTGAAACACGCCATGCAGCCCATGCTGAATATCGCGCTGCGCGCAGCCCGCAGCGCCAGTGAATTGATTTTCCGCTCCATTGAGCGCCTGGATACCATCAAGGTCGACGAAAAGGACGCCAAGGACTACGTGTCCGAAGTGGACCGTGCCGCCGAACAGAAAATCATCGACGCCCTGCGCAAGGCTTACCCGACTCACGCCATCATGGGCGAAGAGACTGGCATGCACGCCGGCAGCGGCGAAGGCGAAGACTACCTGTGGATCATCGACCCACTGGACGGCACCACCAACTTCCTGCGCGGCGTTCCACACTTCGCCGTCAGCATCGCCTGCAAATACCGTGGTCGCCTGGAACACGCAGTGGTTCTGGACCCGGTTCGCCAGGAAGAATTCACCGCCAGCCGTGGTCGCGGCGCCCAGCTCAACGGTCGTCGCCTGCGTGTCAGCGGTCGCACCAGCCTTGAAGGCGCCCTGCTGGGTACCGGCTTCCCGTTCCGCGACAACCAGATGGACAACCTCGACAACTACCTGGGCATGTTCCGCAGCCTGGTAGGCCAGACCGCCGGCATCCGCCGCGCTGGCGCAGCGAGCCTGGACCTGGCTTACGTTGCCGCTGGTCGTTATGACGCGTTCTGGGAGTCCGGCCTGTCCGAATGGGACATGGCTGCAGGCGCCCTGCTGATCCAGGAAGCGGGCGGCCTGGTGAGCGACTTCACCGGCGGCCACGACTTCCTTGAAAAAGGCCACATCGTTGCCGGCAACACCAAGTGCTTCAAGGCAGTTCTGACGGCCATCCAGCCGCACCTGCCGGCTTCGCTGAAGCGCTAAACTGTACTTGCTAGCACCAGATCGCGCTCTGACGCAAAGCCATGAATAAATAATGTCAACTTAAACGTCAGACCACTGACAAAGACTTGGCTTTCTGGCCGGGACTTATGTTTAATCAGTTATCGCTTTCGCTGGGGGAGCGGACGCTCAAGCCTCTCCCCCACACCCAAAACGGTCACGTTTGCAAAGCTAGAGCGCCCAGAGCCGAGGAAAACTCTAGGTGCTCGACAAAGACCAGCAAACCGCCAATTTCGGTCGTCGTGCGCAACCGTATGCTCTTGCAAGCAAACTTCCAATCGACCATAAAATTCAGTCTCTTCGATCCACTTCTCATCGTCGACTTTGATTTTTTCCTGCAGGGCCTGAAGATTTTCCTCGAGCGCCTCCCATACTTTTCGATATCCAGCGAGGAGCCGCGAGACGAAAAATACAAACCCTCCCTCGCCTACCAAAATCTTCAAGGGTGAATCTCATTGAATAGCCCTCTCAAGCATTGTCGCTTTCTCTGCTTCTGAGTTGCCATCCACCAACCGTACATAGGCGCCCTTGTATTCAGGCTTGTGCTGGTTCTCCAGCACAAAGGCCGTGGTGGAGACCACCTCACCGCCAATGCTGTCAAATGCTCGGGCGCCCATGTGGGCCATGGAGAGAATGGTGTGCTGACCCAGAATGCGTGCACGCAATGACTCGAACGACGACAGGAACATCCAGCTCTGCATGGTAATCATCGCCACCGTGCCAGCAGGCATGACCAGATCAAGGTTGCGCTCGATAAACATGGCAAACAGATCGGACTTGCTGCGGGGGTAGTTTTCCCTGGCCCACGCGCCCAGTCGCGCATTCATGCCTTTGCCTCCCATATACGGCGGATTTGCCACTACCACCGGATATTTCGGACTCAGGTAGTCCGTCTGGTGCAGCACCTTCAGCACCTTGTCATGGGTGCCCTTGAGGAACAGGTTACCGGCCATATCCTTGGCTTCAAGCAACGGCAGCATGTCTCGCACGCTGGTGATATTGGGGCGAATCAGCGAACCAAAATTGTCGGCCTCTTCAAACTGTTTGAGAGTTTCGCGCAGGTCAAGGGTCAACAGGTCGCGCCCTACGGCCGTGATGTACTCATCCATCTCGTCAGAGCTGAACACAACCTTTTCCAACACGCAAATGTTGGGTTTGATGGCCTTGTTGAAGAAGCGGCGCTGTTTAGCACGAGCCTTCATGGTCAAGGCAAAAGCGGCCAACTCCCCTGCTCGCTCGTCCAGCTCGATGCCGTAGAGATTGTAGGTAAGGATTTTCTCGGGGATCTCGCTTGGGTCCGTACCCACTTCTTCGTAGATGGCATAGAGCAGGTCGAAAGCATAGGTGAGCATATGGCCAGAGCCGCAGGCCGGGTCGCAAACCTTGATTTCTTCGGGGTGGGTGATCTTGAGGAAGTCGACTTCATCAGCATCGGGCTTGATGTAGTAGTCCATCTGTCCAGCTAGACCTGAGCCGGGGTGGTTGAGCATCCACAGGCGACCCAGGGAGTTTTCCACCAAGTAGCGCACGATCCAGTGCGGGGTAAACAACTGGGTGGCGGCTGGAATATTGTCAGGATTGATTTTTTGGTTCTTTTTCAGCCCTTCAAATACCGCGTCTTTTTTCTCGGAGATATAAAACTGGTAGAGCCAGCCAATCACCTCAACATCCGTGCAAGCCTCGGGTGTCATGGCTTCACGGGTGTAGGCCAGAACAGAATTGCCCGAGAGCAGGTCATCAGGCATCAGCAGCTCGGTGTAATCGGCAATGCGTTCGAACAGGTAAGGCATGGCGCTGTGGAAACTGTTGCACTCGGCCACCACCAACAGGCGATAAGCTTCCTGCTGCGGGTCGTGGCTAGGTGCGGTGCCACTGAGCAGGGCTTGGATCTGCCGGCTGATTTTTTCGGGCACTCGATCTTCATCGATATGGCCAGCTTTGGCTTCAGCTAATATTTCCGGCTGGAACTGGCCTTCGTCAGCGGGCGATACCACGCGGATGCGCGTATAGGCATTCACGTCCATAAAGCGCAGGGCGCAGAAGCGGTTGAACCAGGTGTAGGCCACCTTGTCGATGAGCTGCTCACGGTTGGATGCAGCAATCTGCTTTTCCAACTGGGCCACGGCCTGCGGATTCTCGCGGCGGGCGGCGCTGCTGGCATCGAGTACCAGGGCGAGCTTGGCGCCGACTTGCTCCAGCAACAGACGACGGGCGTGCTGGGCGAACTTCTTGAGTCTGGTAGTTTCCATCATTATTCTCTTTATGGGCCTGCTCGATCATTTGTGTGGTCTCACGAAAATGATCGGGGCACTTGTCCGTTTCAAATCTGTACGCGGTTACCTGCTTGGATTTCCTTCAGCCAGGCTTCGCGCTGCTGCCGTAGGTAATCATCCAGCTCGGATTCACTGGCCAGCCAAGGTTTGCTGTAACCCACCTTAATAGTACGTGCGGACACCAGGCGCGGTTCGGCCACTTTGGGTGGTTCTGCGCCTTGCGGCGTCGGATAGTCGATGCCCTTATTTCCCGCTGGCGGCGGAGAAACGGGCGGGATTGGATCTGGTACCGGTTGCGGACGAGCCAGTCGCTCCAATTTCAGCAGTAACTGTGCGTATTGGTTGTCCTCGAAGGCACGCAGCTGATCGCGGATCATAGCGATACGCTTCTGCCCTTGCATTGACTGCCGAGCTTCAACAAACGGCGCAGCGAGCTGCGCCTGCTGCTCAGGCTTAAGACTGCCGTACTCGTTGCTCCCCTGCAGACGCAGCTCCAACTCGGCAAGCCGGCTGACTGCAGTAGCCTTTTCGCTGGTTAGCTGGTTAGCAATGGCTTGCTGCAGGGCCTCCAGTTGCGGTTTGGCCTGCTGCAGGCGGTTGCCTTGCCAGGGTTTATTCTCGGTGAGTAATGCCTTGATGGCTTCAACCTCACCTGTGGCGACATAGGCGAAATTGTCTTCCTGCTCCTGCACCAGTTGGCGAGCCTGATCGTAAATAGCTTTTTGCGGACTACCCATGAAACGACGTAGCGGCTCAATGATCTGCTCTTTGGTGTCGAGCATGGCATCGGAGGCGCGGGACAGGTCGGTAAGGAACCAGCTGGCGTTTTTGCCGGCGATTTCCTTGAGGGTAGCCATCACGCCATCTAGCACGCAGAGGAATCCATACAAGGCTTTTTGCCCATGTAGGTCGGCTAAATCAATCTCCAGCTCTTTGATGGCGTCGATGGTTTCACGCGCCAGAGCGCGGGCTTCGTTGCAGCTGGCGGGACGGTCGAAAAAGTCGGCAAAGAATTCTTTGAGATGGCGAACCTGGGAGGCGCTGAACTCGATTTGCGGCTCCAGCACCAAGGTAGTGTGAGCGTTGGTGTTGCGCAAGCTACGCTCTAGGTTGTCGCCTTCCAGCGGGTTGCTGTCCTGCCGCACCTCCACCTTGCCACGTGCGCAAAGCAGCGCGAGGTTGCAGAGAATGGCCGCGTAGTACCAACCGTAGCTCTTGCGCTCGAAGCGCTCCAACAGGGTTTTGACCGTGGTGCGCACACCGCTGCGAGCATTGCTCTGGATATAGGCCAGTAGTTCCTGCTCGGGCTCGGTCAGGCTAGTAGCGTCGTTGCCAAGTAGACCGTCCTGGGCCTGGCGCAGGTATTTGCCGATGTCGTTCTCGTTGAACGGCACATCGCGCAGCATGCGCAGGTTCGGATAAGTAGTTTCGATCAGCTGGTAGAAACCTTTGAGAATACGGGCCTGACCGTCGCTGCTGGTGGCCTCCACGTCGGCGGCGTTAATTATCAAGTGCGCTTTGCCGAGCAGCTCCTTGGCACGATCCTGCAACTCGGCCAGACGTTCGGTGTTCTGGAAGCCCTTGGCGTCGATGATGCGTTTGACCGCTTCCTGTTGGGTGCTGCTGTTCTGTCGGATGTATTTCTCAGTGCGCTTGTGCAGGGTGAGATCCTGCATGAACCGGGCATCAGCCGGCAGCACCACGCGCAGCTCATCACGTCCCATGCTCTGCATGCGCTGCACGGTGAGGTTATCGAAGTTGTCACTAAGCGGAGTGACAATGTGGATGGCCAACTCAAACTCGCGACTGAGCGAACGGTCGTCCATTTTGCGCGTATAGGCGTAGTCCTGGCCGTTTTCATAGCGGACCTTGCGCTGCTTGATCACACCATCAAACAGCAGGGTTTCCAGCTCCTTGATGACATCGGCAGTTTCGATCTCCGTGTTTTTGATCTCTTCTTCGATGTCCTTCTCTTCGTCGGTCAGGTACTCGTAGAGCTCGCCATTGCGTTGGATGTAGGTTTGCTGCTCCAGCAAGTTAAGTGCCGCTTCCAGCTTCTTGCGTTGGGCTGGAATGTCTTCGCCAAAACGCTCCAGCATCAACACATTGAGATTGCGCAGAGTGGCCTTGAACTCCTTGACGTACTTGACCAAGAACAATGCTTTGAGCACGCGCACCGCGTATGGGTCGCCAAGGTGCCGCTCGGCATTGTTGATGGCGCTTTGAATAGCGCTTTTCAGCGCGCCGCGAATGCCTTCGAACATGCGATCGAAGGTGGCCAGCTGGCCGACTGGCTCGTTGTCGATAGCCATGGCCACTTCGCGGAATACGCCGAGCATGGAGCGTTCGCCCACCGAGTTGGCCTTGCCCTCAAAGCCGTTGTGCATGGATATGCCACGGATGGCCGACTGGAACAGCGGGAACTGGTACGGCACGAAGGGGTAGCAGTAGGTGAAGTGCTCCAGATCACGGAAGTTCTGGTAGTGCTGTCCGCCGTCGGCAAAGTCGAACAGGGTTTTGAAGTTGTTGAGCTGCTGGTTGTAGATGGTTTTCAGCAGCTCGGCACCGGAATCGTTCTTGGTCAGCAAGCGTTTCTGGATCACCTCGGCCACGTCGGCACTGGTGAGCTTGAGACGGTTGGCAAAGCGCGCCTGGATCTTGGTGAAGTCGTTGCTTTGTTGCTTGCTCATGTCGCCCATCACGGAGTCCATATCCTCCTGTGCGGTGACAATGACCCATGCCCGGCCCTGGCACTTGGTCGCCAAGCTTTCAGCCACGGTTTGCAGGTTAGTCATGAGCTTAGTGTTGTCGGCAATGTACTGACCGACCTCATCGACAAAGAAGTTCAGGCGAAAATTGGCCGGCTGCTTGTCAAGCCATTCCTTGACTTGATTGCCGAAGTCTTCAATGGAGACGCTGTGCTGGGCGCGGTATTTGTCGAGGATGCCTTTGGCCTGTGCCAGGTCTTCACCAGTGATCTGGGCGTAGGCCTTGGCGATGTTGCCGGACTCAAGCAGCGCCTGTTCGCGACCACGCTCCCAGGTCTTGTTGGCGACGCTCTGGTAGGCGTCCCTGAACGGGCGGAACAGTTCGCGGCTGTCAAGATCGCGCTCAAACTGGGCGATATAACCCTGTTTTCCGTAGTAACCGCACATCTCGTTAAAGACTTTGACGAACACCGAGAGCAAGGCGTCGATCTGGGTCTTACTGATGATGTCGGCCTTTTGGTCGATGTTGAACAGGATGCTTTTCGAGGAGATGGCGGCGGCTTTCTTGAGCTGAGCGCGCAGCAGCTCGTCGTCGGCCTTGATCTTGGGCAAGAAAATGTCCAGTGCGGTGCTACCATCGACCTGACGGTTTTCCAGCAACAAGGCGAGCATTTTCAACAGGTGCGACTTACCCGAGCCGAAGAAACCGGACACCCAGACGCCATTGGCATGGTGGTAGTCGGTGTAGGCATCGAGGAAGCTTTCAAGACGCTTGGCAACTTCATCAGTGAGAACGTATTCGCTCAGCTCGTTGTACAGGCTGGTCTCGTCGTCAGCTTTGATCACTCCTTCAATTGGGCGGCCGACGGAGTTTTTGAAAATGCCGTTGAGTTCCATTGACTGCTTCCTTACACCTGAGACTCGAAAATATTGAATGCACGGTAATACTTGTCGTCGTGCAGAAGACCGAACAGCTCCAGTGACGCGCCTTGTTCCAGCGAATGCCTATACTCACCAGGGAAGAACATCACCGTGGGCTTGTCCTTGGCCGTGCTTTGTAAGTTGTTGAGTACGTTGTGCGAGCGAATATAGGGGAACACTTCACCAATGCCGGAAAGGAAAAGCACGTCGTAATCCGCTTGGGCAATACGTTCGCCAATTGCCGGGATCAGGTGTTCTTTGATGTCCAATACACCCTGCAAAAGCTCTAGCAGACCTTCTTTTTCCACATCTGACTCAACCTCCCGGATCTGCTCCCACAAGCTGACACCTTCGTCACTGCCCTCACGAGCCTTTAGCAGGTCGATGGTCAGGTCGTACAGGCTGATTTCCAATACCTTTACACCACGTCCCTGCAAACAATTGATACGCAGACCGGCCAACGTGTTGACCAGTTGCCGCTGCATGCGTTGTATCTCAAAGGCTTCAGCCGCCTTGAATTCGCAGATGTAGAACGGCAGATCATTATTCAGCCCCTTCATTTCCAGAAAGCGCTGACCGCTCATGACGTTCAACAGGTGTTCAAAGCGGGCTGCCAGCGGCTGCTGACTGATTTTTTGGCTCATTGCAGCCACCTTTTAAGTTCATGGTCAGTTGCCGGGAATATCAGCAATTGCTCGTTATCGTGGCGAGCCAGTAAATGGGCCAGCGCTGGAGTTATCAACACAGGCTGAATCTGGTGCTGTTCGCTGATCAAGTCGGCATCCCGCAACATGCGGAACAGGTTTTGCCGCAATTTGCTTTGCGTGGACGCAGCCAATTCATCCAGCTCGGCATGCCACAAAGCTTTGGCATTGCAGAAGGCATCGTAATCGCTTGTCGTGAGTTTGCGGCGCATAAGCAGGTAATGCTCGCGCAGAACTTCGCGGGCGAAGTCGCGGATGAAAGCATAGCGCCGGCAAGTTGCAGCCCACAGGAGGTAGCCTTGCTCGCGCAGGCTGCCATCCACCAAGAACTCCAGCTCCTCTGGATCCAACAGCTCCAGACGCGCGATCAACTCCTTACTGATACGTGTAGCAGCAGCTGATGTACGAACTTGCAACAGGTTCTCACCACGCACCTGCTCCCGTGTTTGCTTCCAATCACGCAGCACTAGATAGCGCTCCACAACCAGCGGTGCTTCCTGCAAAAACAGGCCACCCGTGGTGAAAGAAAGACGATAACGCTCAGCCATCGCTTTGCGCCTGTTGCGATTCGTCACTGGCTCCGCCAGCTTTGACCCAGGTATCCACCTCAACCTTCTGGAACTTCCACAACCGACCGACCTTGTGGGCTGGCATGCTGCGTTTGGCGATCCATGCATAAACAGTGTCCTTGCTGACGCCGAGGTGTTCGGCAATTTCATCAACACTGTGCCAACGATCAGTCATAGCTAAATCTGCCGATAAAAAAACGTGCCGATATTAGCCGTTTTTGTCGGTTTTAATAAGGTTAAAGCTGCTTTTCAGGATTTAATGCCTGACAAATGCCTGTGCCACTTCAAGATGGCTTCAAAGGGCAGCCTAGCGAGTTTGCTTTGGTAAGCCTACGCAGCGAATAGCTCAGTGGCGAAATGAAAATGCGTCGCCATCAGTTCCCTCACCCGCCGGGATACATCTGCTCGATCAGATGATCGAACTCTCCGCCATACCCACAGTAATCACGCGGAACGCGCTCAATATCCTCGGCAATCTGCGCAATCACCTCGCGCAACTCCAATTGTTTGAACCAACGTGCAGGTATCGCCGCAGCACCATACTGAACCCCCAACAGGTGCCCGGCGATCAGCCCGGTGCTGTCGCTATCGCCACCGTGATTCACCGCAATGATCACCCCCTCCTCGAACGAGCGCGCCGTCAGGGCGCACCACAGTCCAATAGCCAACGCTTCTTCGGCGACCCAACCGCCACCGAGTTCGCCGATGCGTTGCGGGGTGGGCTGGTAGCCTTCGTAAAAGAAGAACAGCACGCGCTCGATGAGGATACGTGTTTCTTCCATACCGGGCTTTTGCCCGTAATTGGCCAAGCTTTGAGTGACTGCGTGCTCTAGGCTATCTTGCCGATCGACAATGCGCTGGAGAATATCGGCGAACAACCCAGCCGCCAGGTAGCCCGTAGGGTGTCCGTGGGTCAACCGCCCGGACTGGCTAGCATAGTCAAAGGCGTTGGCAAAGAACGCACAGGGAGCGACACGCATCACGGCGCCGCAGCCTTTACTGTTGTTCTCCGCGACAGCCCCCAGCCGCGAACTGGCCTTAAGTGCACCTAGGCAGGTAGTGCCAGGGGCGCGGCGAGACCAGAGTTCCGGTTGCTCGATCAGCCACCCATCCCTGCTGACAGGCATCGCCGTAGGGTAATCCTGGGTCATCAACCAGCGCAGCAATGCATCATGGATAATGCTGGGAACGTGGCAAATCCCTCGCGAACTGCCGCGCACATAAGCCCGCAGTAAGCCTTCGGCCGTGAAGAGCATCATCTGCGTGTCGTCGGTGATGGCGCCGGTGATACCGAAAGCAGGGGCAAAATCAACAATACCTTGTGGACCGAATTTAGCTTCGATTGCAGGCCATTCGAGGAACTCCACCGGGGCGCCCAACGCATCGCCGACGGCACCGCCCAGCAGACAGCCTTTGATCCGTTCAAGTCTGTTCATGTCCTTTCCCTTATCCCTCTGCCGGGATCAATTCCTGCAAAATCACCAGCTTTCTTTGCAACTGCTCGATGTGCTCTTTCTCAGCTCGCAGCGCCGAACGCAGTTCCCGGTTTTCCATTTCCCAAATCCGCGACCAGCGCACGTCCTTTTGGAAGCCAAGAGCCATTTGCCAGAGTTCACGTAACCTCAGACACTGCAGCAGAAGCACCAGCAGGATTGCCCCCATCATCACCAATGCACCCGTCGAAACTGCTTCCGACATACTCATGCCCACTTCCTTCCGTGAATTCGATTCATCTAAAAGACAAACACACGATATGTAGTGTTTAGTGACAGGTCTAGAATGTAGACTTGTACAGGTAAAGTATTCGCGCACATGGAGAGGTTATGAAACGCAAGCAGTCCATCGAACAAGTCCGCTGGGACCTGGCACTTCGCTACCGTTTGATTGAGACCGTTGCCTGGTGGGAGGGCCGATTGACCACGGGGCACTTGATCCAGAGCTTTGGCATCAGCCGCCAGCAGGCGTCCAAAGACATCAATACCTACATCACCGAACATGCGCCCCGAAACTTGACATATGACAAGCAGCTCAAGGGCTATGTGCCGAGCAAACTGTTCAAACCACTGTTCATTGACGACAGCGCCAGCGCCTATCTACACCTGCTGAACCAGACCCATTCCCGCGCACCTCATGTCGAAGGGTTGGCCCTGGCGTATGCCCACACCATGGTCCTGGAAGTGCCGGACCGGACGATCAGACCCGAAGTGTTGCGCCCATTGCTCAAGGCTTGCCGCGACAGCGAGGTTATTGAAATCGAATACGTTTCACTCGCCAATCCGTCTCCGGAAACACGCCTGATTGCGCCACACACCCTGGTCTACACCGGCATGCGCTGGCATGTGCGGGCGTATTGCGAGAAGAATCGTGAATATCGGGATTTTGTGCTGAGTCGTTTGCGCGGCCAACCGGAGTTCGAACGCAAGACTGAGAACCTCATCGGCGGGGACGAAGACTGGAACACCGAAGTGGCCGTGATCATCGAACCCGACTCACGCCTCAAGCCGGAACAGAAGGCGATCATCGAAGCCGACTTCGGGATGCTAGATGGCTTGCTGGTCATTCCGACACGCCGAGCCCTGGTCAAGTACGTGTTGCAACGCTTTCAGATCGATCCGAAAAAGCTCGATCCCAAAGCGGCGGCGCAGCAGATCGTGGTGAAGAATCTGGATGAGTTGAAGCCTTGGTTGTACGAGTGAACCAGCAGGGCCTTGCTCAATATGAGTGTTTTCAATTGGGCAGTCCCGACTCAATTGCACACGGGTTACCGGCGTGATGACCGTGAATGCGCAGATACTCCAATGCGGCTTCAAAGGCAGCTCTGCAAATCACGAGCCCGTCTTCCCGGCTGAAAACCTAACTCGCTTGGGGGTTCCACTTTCAATGACAAACGAAGAGTCTTGTGAGTGCGCTAGAAACGGTCCTAACTCAGCCATCATTGACAACTACACCTTGGCTCGTGCGATGCAGGCGATGAACTACTCTTCTCTGTCCATGCCTGCATCAATGCCAAAGATGCCCTGACCCACGCCTCTCTGCATTTGAAGTGTACCTGCGACACGACCAATGCCGCCTGTGACAGTACGTTGATGTGCAGCAAGGATTGTTGTGGTCGGTCTTACATTCGGCCGAGATGGCCAGGCGTTGGTGGATACGGTGTTGTTGGATGGCGCTGAAACCAGAACGCTGAAAACAGGGCACGATTCGGCGTTGTAATGACCGACAAGGACGACCGCTTTGCAGTCTTTCGCGATCAGGCCCGTCTTCACTGATAAGTGGGGACGGACCGGGCTTACCAGATATTGCAGTTTACCTAAAAGAAGCCAAGTGCCACTATTAGCGTCCGGCGGAGAGTCCTTGTCATTCCTGTCCTTGAGAAAAGGGCGAAATTGAACACATCTCTATCTGCGCCCCAGAATTTTTAGTCAGCACACGGACAGAGGTTTCACATGACGGAAGAAAAGGAAGACAACGGCTCCTCTCTGATGAAACTTGTCGAGGCCATTGCCATCACGCCCAAGGACGCCCGGGAACTGGTCTCTCAGTATGAAGGCCAGGTCCGCAAGGCAGAGCCGGATGCCAGCGGCGAGCGCATCCAGGTGCTGGTTACTGACAAGATCATCGAGCGCTACTCCAAAATGGCAGCGGCCACCGGCGGTGCAACGTCCTTGGCAGGCGTCATTCCTGGTATCGGTACGGCGGTGGCCATGGTTGGGGGCGGCGTAGCGGACGTTTCGTTATGCATGCAGAGCCTACCAAACGGTTCGCGATCCCGAGCGTCTGCTCATTGAAGAGCGCGCCGAAGCTCTATCTGCTGCAGGCTACCCGCTGCCAGATGATGATCCGGCTATGTACGCTGAGCAATTGTTGAAAGAGGCCAGAGCGACACGACGACTACCGTGTTCAGATATTTGTCTTTCGTCCTGTGGGTCACAAGGTACTGACAACTAGGAAGTTAAGAGCTACCGCCCCTCATTTTTATCATCAAGGAAGAAAATGAAATACTCATTGCTTGAAGGCGCTCGTGTAGAGGCCACTCCAAAAGCACGTGGTGTTTGCAGTTTTTGTGGTTCCCAGACTGTCGCTAAATGCGGGAACCATGTCGTCTGGCATTGGGCTCATAAACGTTTGGACAATTGCGATCCGTGGTGGGAAACGGAAACGGCATGGCATCGCGATTGGAAGAATATGTTCCCAACCGAGTGGCAGGAAGTTGTGTTGCAAGCGTCCTCAGGGGAGAGACATATAGCAGATGTCCGAACGCCTTCAGGGATGGTTATTGAGTTTCAGAGATCGACGATACATCCTGAAGAGGTAATCGCGAGGCAAAACTACTATCAAAATATGATCTGGGTGATCGATGGCACGCGGACTGAGTTCGACAGGTACAACTTCAGAATGGGTTTGTCGAAAGTGTCGGAGAATGGACTGGCTTCATTTAGCTGGCATTCCCGCAGCAAGCTTTTTGCTCGCTGGTGGGTTTCCAAACCCGTGTTCATCGACTTCGGCCCCGATTTCGGTATATGGCGCGTCTTAAGATTCGATCCGACTCAAAAACGTGGAGTGGTGGCTTACACTCACAAGGAAAAGCTGGTCGAATGGATCACCAACGGCACCACCGATTTTAGCTTCAATGGAGGCCCGGCCTCTGATAAATCCGGTACGGCGGGTCAATAAAAACCGACCAAGTGTCTAGCGGGCATCTCTGTCCTTCGGGCTTCTTGCTGTTCTAGCTTGCAAATCAAACACCTTGAGACTACTTAGGGACGGGACGCTCATAAGGTGCTCTCAGGGTATGCCTATACCCGCAAGACACTTGCTGACTCATCATCGAGCTATGCTGGGTCGACATCAAGGAGTCCATGTAGATGCCCAGTGAATACTCGCTATCAGATGTGCTGGAAAGGATGTACCAAAACCAGCTGGCCCTTGAGGCTGCGCTCATGGAGCTGACCCTCCAGGTGGAAGCCCAGGGACATGCGGAAGTCGGCGACAACGTCCGTGGTGCGCTTTACACAATTGGTGAGAACGCTGGTCATATCAAACAGGGGCTGGCCCGGCTCAAAACACTCCCATGAACCAGCCGCTTTTCGATTTTGATCTCAAACGCGTTTCCCGCACGCACTACATCACTGGCAAAGCTGCGATCAATTTTCCAGATCCAGGTAGTACAACGGGAGGATGGCATTTCCTGTCTTACTTCGACCGAAAATCCGGCGTGGCCAAGGTGTCCTTGGCAGGTATTCATTATCCAGATACGACCGATTTCTTTGGAGACGCTGGACTCATCGACGTAACCGACGAGCTTGCGATGAGAGGCTGGTCAGAAGACGGCAAAAGGCTGTTCATGGCGGATCACTACCGTGCCGCAGCAGACATGATTATTAAGTGGGCGGTAGGTGACGCCAAACGCTGCAACGTCGAAATCGCTGATTGGTTCCCTTCAACATGCGAAAGGCAGGGATTGTTGGTGATGTTGGATTTAGGGAAACCGGTGCTTTTACGTAGAGGAAGGTTGCAAAAAATGGAAGCTTGGCTTCGCTCGCAATGACCACCGCAAGTCTGCGTGTCTGTTCCTTCTTCCGAATGCCCTCTGAACAACTGCTTTTGTTGAGCACCGCTTCCCAAGCCTTGCAGCAAGGAGTAGCGTAGCGATTACTACATATCGAGTAGATATTCCTACATGAAAAATTGGCTCGCATTGATCCTTGGCTTACCCACCGCCAACGCCACCGAGCGCATGCGAGCCTGGCGTGCCTTGAAAGCTTCAGGTGCCGCTGTACTCCGTGACGGTGTTTACCTGCTCCCTGATACCAGCGCTTGCCGCGAAGCTCTGACTTCTGTCGAACGAGACATATTGGCCATCAATGGCACCGCCTACCTCCTGCCTGTAGTTGATCCCAACGGTGAGCGCTTTATCGAGTTTTTCGACCGCAAGGATGACTACACCAAACTTGGTGGAGAGATCGAAGGCTGCCGTGAGCAGTTGAATGCTGAAAATGCGCTGGCGACGACCAAACAAATCCGCAAGCTGCGCAAAGCCTACGATCAGATAGCGAGCATCGATTACTTCCCAGGTGAACCAAAGCACCAGATTGATGCGGCTCTACAGGAGTTAGAGACGGCAGTCAGTAGAGCCCTGTCGCCGGATGAGCCGCACAGCAGTAATCAACCGATATCGGTACTCAATCTCAGCGATTATCAGGGCCGTATCTGGGCAACGCGTAAACGTCCCTGGGTCGACCGGCTCGCCTGTGCCTGGTTGATCCGCCGCTTCATCGACCCGCAAGCTCAGATCGTCTGGCTGAACACTCCACAGGACTGCCCAGTCAACGCCTTGGGGTTTGATTTTGATGACGCAACCTTCAGCCATGTTGGTAACCGCGTCACCTTTGAAACCCTACAGGCCAGTTTTCAAATCCAGATACAAGGTCTAGGTCGCATTGCTGCCCTTGTGCATTACCTCGATGTTGGCGATATTCAGCCGGTGGAGGCTGCCGGGATTCAGCGGGTGCTTGCTGGGCTGCGAGAGACCATTTCCGACGACGACCAACTTCTGGCTGCCGCGAGCGCCATCTTCGACGGCCTGCTCGCCGGGTTTGTGAAAGAGGAGCAACCCAATGAGTAAAGTTATGGCACCAGAGGTTGAAGCGAATCCGTTGAGGCCTGAACAGATTAGTCTGCGTGAGGCGTTCTGGTTCTGGTTGAAGCTCGGTTTCATTAGCTTCGGCGGGCCTGCGGGCCAGATCTCGATCATGCATCAGGAGTTGGTGGAGCGGCGACGCTGGATTTCAGAACGCAGATTTCTACATGCCCTCAATTACTGCATGTTGTTGCCAGGGCCCGAGGCTCAGCAACTGGCGACTTACATTGGTTGGCTGATGCATCGAACGTGGGGAGGCGTGGTCGCCGGCGCGCTGTTTGTGCTGCCCTCACTATTCATCCTGATCGCGCTGTCGTGGATGTACATCGCGTTCGGCGAAGTACCCGTGGTAGCCGGACTTTTCTACGGCATCAAGCCCGCCGTGACGGCCATCGTGGTGCAGGCGGCGCATAGAATCGGCTCTCGGGCACTGAAGAATAATTGGCTGTGGGCGATAGCAGCGGCTTCATTTGCCGCCATCTTTGCATTCAATGTTCCGTTCCCGCTGATCGTCTTAGGGGCAGCGTTGATTGGCTATTTCGGGGGGCGAATGGCACCCGAAAAATTCAGAGCCGGTGGCCATAGCGCCGCCAAAAAATCCTTCGGCCCGGCCTTAATCGATGACGACACGCCGTCCCCCGAACATGCTCGGTTCAGCTGGTTGAAATTGGCCTCACTCGCACTGATTAGTGCCGTGCTATGGGCTTTGCCGATGGGTGTTTTGACCGCGCTCTTTGGGTGGGAAGGAACCCTGACCCAGATGAGCTGGTTCTTTACCAAAGCTGCATTGCTGACCTTCGGCGGGGCTTATGCCGTACTGCCGTATGTCTATCAAGGCGCAGTCGGTCACTATGGCTGGCTAACCCCGACACAGATGATCGACGGCCTTGCGCTGGGGGAAACCACGCCAGGGCCGCTGATCATGGTGGTGGCTTTCGTCGGCTTCGTCGGGGCCTATGTCTCGCAAGTGTTCGGGGCTGATCAGGTGTTTCTGGCCGGAGCTGTCGCAGCTGCCCTGGTGACCTGGTTCACCTTCTTACCTTCGTTCCTGTTCATCCTTGCGGGTGGCCCTCTGGTTGAGTCGACCCACAACGAACTCAAGTTCACTGCACCGCTTACCGCCATCACCGCCGCCGTAGTTGGGGTGATCCTCAATCTGGCGTGCTTCTTCGGGTATCACGTGCTTTGGCCGAAAGGCTTCAGCGGCAACCTCGACTGGCCTTCAGCAGTAATCGCCATCGCAGCGGCAATAGCATTGTTCCGCTTCAAGCGCGGCGTCATTCAGGTACTGATGGCCTGTGCGCTCGCTGGTCTAGCAGTACATCTGTTGCGCTAGCTATCACGAGCGGATTAAACAGCGTCCGTCAGACACCCAGGCCCCTTCAGATCTGAAGTGACCAGCTCACACCAAAGCCCAGCCTGACGCTGGGCTTTTGCCATTTAATGGCAGTGGTAGTCGTTGGTTTTATGGTTTCGATGGCAACCTTTTGAATCAGTACCGCCGCTGTGCGAGAAGGCAGCAACGGACGTAATCGAAAGTAAAGCGGCGATCAAAATGGCGGACAGCTTCATCAGGGTCTGCTCCTTGCTCATATTTTTATATCCGTGAGAGGTCTCACGCCCGGCAGCGTATGGCTAAGTGCCTTCACCGAGCAAGCGCATCCTGCTTGATTTCGCAAATATTCGATGAGCGACTGATCGGCTGCTTCTTGAGCTAATGCCGGCTCTAGTTTAGGATGACTTCATATCCCCCCCAGGGGGATACGAATCCTCGATAAGCGAACAACTCGTCGCTTTGTTAATTCGAGAAAAGCTCGGCAACCAACTGGGCGCGTGTGTCCTTATGTGAGATTTCTCATGCTGAAAATCTTAGCCAATCGAACCTACCGCCACCTCTTTCTCGCACAAGTGATTGCGCTTGTGGGGACTGGTCTTGCCACTGTCGCATTAGGACTACTGGCGTTCGACCTCGCAGGAGCCCAAGCCGGCGCCGTCCTAGGTACGGCGTTAGCAATCAAGATGACGGCATACATCGGCGTTGCACCGATTGCAGCGGCTTTTGCAGAACGTCTACCGCGTCGGGCAATGCTGGTTTCACTGGATCTTGTGCGAGCACTGGTCGCACTTGCACTGCCGTTTGTAACGGAAATCTGGCAAATCTACGTGCTGATTTTCGTCCTTCAGTCCGCTTCGGCAG
>NZ_AOHM01000029.1:0-10011 GCF_000510895.2 Pseudomonas sp. FH1 | reverse complement strand
CCCGTGTGATCGAGTACCAGACTGGCGGCGCGCTGAGCTGGGATTGATATAAAGACGGCCCCTTCTGGGGCCGTGTTGTTTCACCTGCCGATGTTTTTTTATGCCCAATCAAACCATCAAGACCCCCTGCGTCGGCCTGTGCTCCACCGTTTACGGGGACCTGGTCTGCCGGGGCTGCAAGCGTTACCACCATGAAGTGATTCAGTGGAACGGCTACAACGCCGACGAGAAACAGGCAGTGTGGCTGCGCCTGGAGCAATTGCTGGTGCAGGTCATGGCCAGCAAGTTGGAGGTGTTTGATGCGCAGCTGCTGCGTCAGCAGCTTGAGACGCGCAAGATCCGCTTCATGCCGCACCAGTCGGCGTATTGCTGGGCGTATCAGCTGATTGCCCGGGGTGCGCGAGTGATTTCCAAGCTGGACGCGTATGGGCTGGCGTTGCTGCCGGAGTTTCGCGAGCGCAGCCTGGCGGATCTGCGGGATGCGATTGACCGGGAGTTTTTCCTGCTGTCAGAAGCGCATTACGAGCGGTATATCGCGCCGGGGTTTATCAGGGAGGCTTTTGGGCCCCCACTGATAGCCAGTTTCTGACTCAGCAATTCCAGGAGGCTGCGCGTTCGGCCTGCAGGTCATAACGCTCAATCGCCTCCTGGCACACCCGCGCCTCCAGACGCCCCTGCTCCACCAACGCCGTCAACGCCGCCAGCACGATGTGATGGCGGTCCACCTCAAAAAAATCCCGCAACGCCGCCCGTGTATCACTGCGCCCAAAGCCGTCAGTGCCCAACACGGTGTAGTTGGAATCCAGGTAAGAGCCAATCATCTGCGGCACGGCCCGCACATAGTCGGACACCGCAATCACCGGTGCGCCTTTGGGCAAGCATTCCTGCACATGGCTGATCCGCGCAGCGGCCTGCGGGTGCAGCCGGTTCCAGCGCTCCACCTCCCGCGCATCCCGCGCCAGCTCGCTGAAACTGGTGACGCTGAACACTTCACTCGTCACCTGCCAATCGTCCGCCAGCAACTGTGCCGCCGCTTGCGCCTCGCGTACCAACGTGCCGGACCCGAGCAGGCGCACCTGGGCATCGGCAGTGCCTTGCAGGCGGTACATGCCTTTGATAATCGCCGCTTCAACCCCTTCCGGCAGGCTGGGCTGCGGGTAGTTTTCGTTCATCAGGGTCACGTAGTAGAACTCGTCCACCTCCTGTTCCAGCATCTGGCGCATGCCGTGGTCGAGGATCACCGCGAATTCCCCGGCGAACGCCGGGTCGTAGGCGCGGCAGTTGGGCACGGTGGCCGCGGTGAGATGGCTGCTGCCATCCTGATGCTGCAAGCCTTCGCCACCCAGGGTGGTGCGCCCGGCGGTGGCGCCGAGCAGGAAGCCACGGGCGCGTTGGTCGGCGGCCGCCCAGATCAGGTCGCCGACGCGCTGGAAACCGAACATCGAGTAATAGATGTAGAACGGCAACATGCGCAGGCCATGCACCGAATAGCTGGTGGCCGCCGCGACCCAGGAACTGATGGCGCTGGCTTCGCTGATGCCCTCCTCCAGGATCTGCCCGTCGGTGGCTTCGCGGTAGCTGAGGATCGAGCCGATGTCTTCCGGCTCGTAACGCTGGCCGACACTGGAATAGATGCCAATCTGTTTGAACAGGTTGGCCATACCAAACGTGCGCGCTTCATCCGCCACGATCGGCACGATGCGCGGCCCCAGCGCCTTGTCCTTGAGCAGGTTGGTCAACATGCGCACGAACGCCATGGTGGTGGACATTTCCTTGCCGTCGGCCGCCGTGGCGAAGCCGGCGTAACCCGATACGGCCGGCACGCTGACCGGGGCGGCGACCTGGCTGCGACTGGGCACGTAGCCGCCCAACGCCGTGCGACGCTGGTGCAGATAGCGCAACTCCAGGCTGTCCTCGGACGGTTTGAAAAAGCTCAGGGATTCGGTCTGTTCATCGGTCAGCGGCAACTGGAAGCGATTGCGGAAGGCGATCAACGCATCGCGGTCCAACTTCTTCTGCTGGTGGGTGGTCATCTTGCCCTGCCCGGCCTCGCCCATGCCAAAACCCTTTTTGGTCTGGGCCAGGATCACCGTGGGTTTGCCTTTGACCCGCCGTGCGGCGTGGTAGGCGGCGTGGATCTTGACCATGTCGTGGCCGCCGCGCTTGAGGCGGTCGATCTGCTCATCGCTCATGCCCTCGACCAGCCGGGCCAGGGACTCGCTCTGGCCGAAGAAGTGCTCGCGGTTGTAGGCGCCGTCCTTGGCGGCGAAGGTCTGGAGTTGACCGTCAACCGTGTTGGACAAGGTGTTGACCAGCGAACCGTCGGCGTCCTTGGCCAACAACGCATCCCAGTCCGAGCCCCACACCAGTTTGATCACGTTCCAGCCCGCACCGGCAAACAACGCCTCCAGCTCATCGATGATCCGCCCGTTGCCGCGCACCGGGCCGTCGAGGCGTTGCAGGTTGCAGTTGACCACCCAGGTCAGGTTGTCCAGGCCTTCGCGGGCGGCCAGGGTCAGGGCCGACATGCTTTCCGGCTCGTCCATCTCGCCGTCGCCGAAGACGCCCCACACGTGGCGGTCGGTGGTGTCCTGCAAATTGCGGTGCTGCAAATAGCGCATGAAGCGCGCCTGGAAGATCGAACTGATGGGACCAATGCCCATGGAACCGGTGGGGAACTGCCAGAAATCCGGCATAAGCCACGGGTGCGGGTAGCTGGACAGGCCGCGTGCGCCCTGCGCGGGCCCACCTATTTCCTGGCGATAGTGGGCCAGGTCGCTTTCGCTCAAGCGGCCTTCAAGGAAGGCCCGCGCATAGATGCCGGGCGCGGAATGTGGCTGATAAAACACCAGATCGCCGCCGAAGCCCTCGTTGCGGGCGCGAAAAAAGTGGTTGAAACCGACTTCGAACAAGTCCGCCGCGCTGGCGTAACTGGCGATATGACCACCCAGCTCGCCGTAGGCCTGGTTGGCCCGCACCACCATGGCCAAGGCGTTCCAGCGCACCAGCGAGGCCAGACGTTCTTCGGTAGCCAGGTCGCCGGGAAATGCCGGTTGCTGCTCGACGCTGATGCTATTGATGTAGGGCGTGCCGTGGCGCGGTTTCCAGTCGATGGGCGGCGCACTGGCGTCCTGGGCCAGCAGGTCGAGGATCTGCCGCGCCCGCGCGGGGCCGGCGTGGGTGACCAGGGACGCCAGGGCGTCGCGCCACTCCTCCAACTCTTGCTGATCCATCACCGCATTCGTGAAACCGTTCATGGGCACCTCCGGGCTTTTTTTCCAGTTTATGTCGGTGCGGGAGGATTTTTTGCCTGTTATCAGGCGCGCGCCGTTGAATTTTGAGCATGAATCACTGCCAATCGTGTTTTTGCCAGCACGTTATGCTCAAGCAGGACGATAGCCCGCAATTGTGTTTAAAATGCTGCCCGCTCAACGACCGACGTTTAACGATGACCCCAGACGCACTCGCTACCCTGCACGCCCACCTGCTCACCGCCCTGGCGACCCCGCCGGCTGAAACCCGCCGCTTGTTCCACGGCCGTGGCCGTTGCTGGCCGGGCCTGGAGCAACTGACGGTGGACTGGTTGCAAGGCGTGCTGCTGGTGGCGTTGTTCAAGGAGCCGGACGCTGCGCAGCTGGAAGCCTTGAAGCACTTGCTGCAAACTGAGTTCGGTACGTACACCATCGCCCTGCAACACCGTTACCTGCCGCAAAGCACCACCGAATGGCTGTCGGGTGACCCGGTCGACGAGTTGACCATCACCGAAGGCGGCCTGCGCTACCTGATCGACCTGGGTAAAAAACAGAACAGCGGACTGTTCCTCGACATGCGTTACGGCCGCAACTGGGTGCGCGAGCAGGCCAAGGGCCAGCGCGTTCTCAACCTGTTTGCCTACACCTGTGGCTTCTCGGTGGCGGCCATCGAAGGCGGCGCCGACCACGTGGTGAACCTGGACATGGCCCGTGGCGCCCTGAGCCGGGGGCGCGACAACCATCGCCTGAATGGTCATGACCTGAGCAACGTCAGCTTCCTCGGCCATGACCTGTTCAAGTCCTGGGCCAAAGTTACCAACAACGGCCCCTACGACCTGGTGATCATTGATCCGCCCTCCTTCCAGAAAGGCAGCTTCCTGCTGACCAAGGACTACCAGCGCGTGCTGCGCCGCCTGCCGGACCTGCTCACGCCACAGGGCACCGTATTGGCGTGCATGAATGACCCGGCCTTCGGCGAAGACTTCCTGATCGGCGGTGTCACCCGCGAGGCACCGGGCCTGCGTTTTGTCGAGCGCCTGCAAAACCCGCCAGAATTTCCTGATATTGATGTGCGAAGTGGCTTAAAGGCATTGGTGTTCCGCCAGGGCTGATGCCGAAACGTCTTACGCTTGCTACGCTAAGTGAAACACCGGGGTGGTGAACCTTCTTACCCCCTTCCCGGTCGATACCTGCATTCCCCGGCCAGACTCGACGGCGTCACGTCGTCGGCTGCCCCGTTTCACCTTTTGGAGAACCGCCCGTGATATCGACCCTGCATGTAGCCAGACTCAAAGCCTGGGGCGCCCACGGCTTTACCGCCACCGGTGTGGTATTGGCCTTCCTGGCCACCCTGGCGTTGCTGGAAAACTCACCCAAGGCCTGCCTGCTGTGGCTGGGCCTGGCACTGGTGGTGGACGGGGTTGATGGCTCACTGGCGCGACGGGTGAATGTCAGCACGGTACTGCCGAGCTTCGACGGCTCGGTGCTCGACCTGGTGATCGATTACCTCACCTACGTGTTCATCCCCGCACTGTTTATCTATCGCTATATCGACCTGCCGGAATTCACCCATCTGTTCACCGTGTCGGTGATCCTGGTGTCGTCGCTGTTCTGCTTCTGCAACGTCAACATGAAGAGCAAGGACAACTACTTCGTCGGCTTCCCCGCCGCATGGAATGTGGTGGCCTTGTGCGTCTATATCATCCAGCCGGAAGCCTGGGTCACCTTGCTCACCGTGATCGGCCTGGCCCTGCTGACCGTGACGCCGATGAAGTTCCTGCACCCGTTCCGGGTGAAACGGTTCATGCCGATCAACATCGGGGTGACCACGATCTGGCTGCTGTGCAGCTTCTTGATGGTGATGGATTACCCGAACACCAACCCATGGACGTTTGGCTTGTGGTCGGTGATGTCGGCGTATTTCCTGGGGATTTGTATCTGGCGGACGGCGTTGGAGTGGCTGGAGAAGCGTCACGGTTGATACCGTTGCCGGTGGGTTGCAGGTAAGATGGCGGCCTTTGGCGCAGCCCCTTTCTGCGCCCCGCCACTCTAAGCCCTGCCCATGCCCTTCGAACTCAGCGTAGACCTCACCACCCTGGCCATCCTGGCGGTTGTCGCCTTTATCGCCGGTTTCATCGACGCCATCGCCGGCGGTGGCGGTTTGCTCACCACCCCTGCGCTGCTCACCGCCGGCATGCCGCCGCACCTGGTACTGGGCACCAACAAGCTCAGTTCCACCTTTGGCTCGGCCACCGCCAGTTTCACCTTCTATCGGCGCAAGCTGTTCCATCCGCGCCAGTGGGTGCATGCCATCGTCGGCACGCTGATCGGTGCGTTGACCGGCGCCGTGGTCGCCCATTACCTGCCCGCTGAAACCCTGAACAAGATGCTGCCGGTGATTGTGTTCGCCTGCGGTGTGTACCTGTTGTTCGGCGGCACGCCCAAGGCGCCGCTGGACGCCGATGCGCCGATCAAGAAGAAATGGCAATCCACCCAGGGCTTCGGCCTGGGCTTCTACGATGGTGTGGCCGGCCCTGGCACCGGGGCGTTCTGGACCGTCAGCACGATGTTGTTGCACCCCATCGACCTGGTGAAAGCCAGCGGTGTGGCGCGCAGCATGAACTTCGTCAGCAACGCGGCGGCGCTGACGGTGTTCATCATCAATGGTTCGGTGGACTGGATCGTCGGCCTGGCCATGGGCGTCTCGGTGATGTGTGGCGCGTTCTTTGGCGCACGCAGCGCAATCAGCGGCGGCGCCAAATTCATTCGCCCGGTGTTCATCACCGTGGTCCTTGGCCTGACCGTGCGCCTAGCCTGGCAGCACTGGTTCAGCGTGGCCTAGGCGACGGGCCAGGTAGAGGTCGATCAGGTAACGCGCAATCGAACGTGACGCCGGCAACGGCGGCAAATCGTGGATGTTGAACCACTGCGCGTCTTCGATCTCATCAGCCTGGGGCACGATGTCACCGCCGGCGTACTCGGCATGGAAACCCAGCATCATCGAATGCGGGAACGGCCAGCACTGGCTGCCCATGTACTGGATGTTCTTGACCTCCACCTGCACTTCCTCGCGCACCTCGCGGATCAGGCAGTCTTCGGCCGACTCGCCCGGCTCGGCAAACCCCGCCAACGTGCTATACACCCCCGTGACAAAGCGTGGCGAACGCGCCAGCAGGATCTCGTCGCCACGGGTCACTAGCACGATCATGCTGGGCGAAATACGCGGATAGCTGCGCAAATCGCAGGCCTGGCAATGCATCGCACGCTCACGTGGCACCTGGACCATGGCCTGGCCGCAACTCCCACAAAACCGGTGTTCCCGCGCCCAGGTGCCGATCTGCGCCGCGTAGCCCAGCACCTTGTAAAGGGTATGATCGCCTTGCAGCATGAAGCCGCGCAGCCCCTGCCAGCTGCAACCCGGCACTTCAGTAGAAGCATTGAGTTCCAGCAGGTACACCGGCTCGCCGTCGAGGTGGCCGATGCCGTGTTCGGCGAACACCGACAGGTCCTGGCGCTTGAGCCATTCCCGGGGGAACAGTGGGCCGTTGGTGTCATGCAAAAAGCCGTCACGGCTGCGGGCGACGGCCCAGCCGCCGGGGGTGTCGTTGTCCAGCAGCGTTGTGGTAATCCAGCCTGGGGTCATGTCAGTCAATCCACGAATTCGGGTTTCTGCTTACTCATGTGGGCCGCGATGGCCACGCGCAGGTCGTTGGATTGCAACATAGCCGAGTTCCAGGTGGCAACGTATTCCAAGCCATCATTGACTGTGTGGTCACGCATGTAGCTGATCATGGCCTTGGTACCGGTGACCGCAATCGGCGATTTGGCGGCGATTTCATGGGCGATGTCCATGACGCCGGCCAACAGGCTGTCCTGATCGGGATAGACGCGATTGACCAGGCCGATGCTGCGCGCCTCTTCGGCGCCAAACTGACGGCCGGTGTAAGCCAGCTCGCGCAGCATGCCGTCACCGATGATGCGCGGCAGGCGTTGCAAAGTGCCGACGTCAGCGGCCATGCCGATGTCGATTTCCTTGATGGAGAATTGCGCACCTTCGGCGGCGTAGCGCATATCGCAGGCGCTGATCAGGTCGATGGCACCGCCGATGCAGTAACCCTGGATCGCCGCCAACACCGGCTTGCGGCAGTTGTCGACGGCATTGAACGAGGCTTGCAGCTCCAGGATCTTGCGGCGCAGCAAGCGTGCGTTGCGGCCCACGTCCTTGCCGAATTCATTGGCCACCGAGGCCAGCATCATCAGGTCGATGCCGGAAGAGAAATGCTTGCCGGCACCGCTGAGCACCACGGCGCGTACGGCGTCGGTGTCTTCGACCCACTGGAAGATGTCGATGATTTCGGTCCAGAAAACCGCGTTCATCGCGTTGATCTTTTCCGGGCGGTTGATCTGCACATGGGCAACGTTGCCGGTGAGTTCGACGACGAAAGCTTGGTATTCGGACATGGCAGTGATCCCTGACTGGCGAGTGATAAGGCCCGAACTATAACAAGGGAACGTGACGGCACATCGGCCAAAAACGGGACGGGCAAAGGTAATGGAATGTTGTGGCCGCGCGGTTCATGCAGCGCCGATACATTTCATCCAGGGCGGCCGATTTATCGGCTATACAATCAGGACCATTGCCTGGAGCCGCCTATGCCGACCCCGTTTCGCTCATCCTTGATCCTCGCCCTGGTGGTCGTGTTCACCGGCATCGGCGCCGGGTTGGGCGGGATGTTGCTGGCTTTGCTGCTGCATGGCATTCAACACCTGGCCTACGGTTATAGCCTGGACAGCCTGGTCAGCCATGAAACCTTCCTGCTGGGTGTGACGGCGGCGGCACCGGAGCGGCGCTTGCTGGTGTTGGTGGTGTGCGGCCTGGTCGCGGGAGTGGGCTGGTGGGTGATTTATCGCTATGGCCGGCCGTTGGTGAGCATCAAGCAAGCGGTATCGGAAAAGATGCCGATCATGCCGCCCAAGACCACCCTCGCCCACGCCTTGCTGCAGATCATCACCGTGGCCCTGGGTTCGCCCCTGGGACGTGAGGTGGCACCACGGGAAGTCGGCGCGTTGGCCGCCACCTGGTTGTCCCAGCGCGCGCGACTCGACCCGCAGATGCATCGTCTGATCGTCGCCTGTGGTGCCGGCGCGGGCCTGGCGGCCGTCTACAACGTGCCGCTGGGTGTCGCGGTGTTCGTGCTGGAAGTGCTGGTGGGCGCATTCAGTTGGCCGGCGGCGGTGATTGCGTTGGCGACTTCGGCGATTGCGGCGTCGGTGGCGTGGATCGGGTTGGGTGCGGAATCGCAATATGGGGTCCCGCACTTTGTGTTGAACCCTGCCCTGATCGCCTGGGCGGTGGTCTGCGGCCCGGTCTTCGGCGTGGCGGCGTACGCTTTCACGCAGCTCACTGGCAAGGCGCGGGCGAATGCCGCCAGGGGCTGGCGCCTGCCGGTGCTGTCATTGATCAACTTCATGATCATCGGCGGCCTGGCGATGCTGTTGCCGCAAATCCTCGGCAATGGCAAAGGCCCGGCACAGCTGGGTTTCGACAATGAACTGACGATTGGCCTGGCCGCACTCTTGCTGGCCATCAAGGTACTGATCACCACCAGCAGCCTGCGCGCCGGCGCCGAAGGCGGCTTGCTCACCCCCGGCCTGGCCAACGGCGCCTTACTGGCGATCCTCCTCGGCGGCGCCTGGAGCCTGGTGTGGCCCGGCATACCCCTGGGTGCATTTGCAATCATCGGCGCCGCCGCCTTCCTGGCCGCCAGCATGAGCATGCCGCTGACCGCGATTGTGCTGGTGGCGGAATTCACCCGCGTCGACCACGACTTCCTGGTGCCGATCATCCTCGCAGTAGTCGGCTCGATGTGCGTCAGCAAGCTGTGCAACCGACGCGGGTAAAAACGCTGCAAAAGGCTGGATAAAACCCCGCACACACGCCATCCTTCGCGCTTTAAGCCGCCCCCATTGGCGGCGTTCGACGTTTAAAGGATATGCCCCATGCACACCCAACCCCTCACCCCCGCCGAATTCGAATTCATCGAAAACACCCTGCTCAAGTACGGCGACGACCACTCGGTGCTGAACTTGGC
Source organism: Pseudomonas sp. FH1 (assembly GCF_000510895.2). NCBI lineage: Bacteria > Pseudomonadati > Pseudomonadota > Gammaproteobacteria > Pseudomonadales > Pseudomonadaceae > Pseudomonas > Pseudomonas sp. FH1. The sequence continues at coordinate 668 of NZ_AOHM01000029.1, read as the reverse complement.
CGAACTCGACGGCTACTTCACCGCGCTGGTTTCCAGCCCGGTGCAGGTGGACGTGGCTGAGTGGTTCCCGGCGATCTGGGGCGGCCAGAACCCGGAATGGGACACCATGGACGAAGCACAAAGCTTCCTCGAACTGTGCGTGCGCCACCTCAACACCCTGGCCGCACAACTGTCCAGCGACGCCAACAGCTTCAACGCCCGCTTCGACGAAACCGAACACCAAGGCCACCCCGTGACCCTCGCCGAAGAATGGTGCTTTGGCTACATCCGTGGCGCCGCCATCGGCAACTGGCCGGAACTGCCGGCAGAACAGGCTGCACAGCTGGAAAAAATCTCCTGGTGCGCCGAACAAGACAACTTCGAACTCCCGGCCGACCTGGATCTGCAAGCACACCAGCAACGCGTCAGCGAAATCGAACCGGCAGCGCGTGCGCTGCATGATTACTGGTTGGCAAAGCGGTAACAGCCAGCCTATCTGAAAGACCGAGGCGCCTGCATCGCAGCGATGCGGCGATCCGACAAGCCAGCTCCCACAGTGGACCGCGTTTGCTTTTGCTCTACACCACTCAAGCCGGCTGTCAGGCCGCTGTGCTTTTGATCTTGATCTTAGGCGCCCCGTAAAACACGCTGGCCGAACGCAGGCTTGAATCCGTGGGTAACCCGGCAGG
>NZ_AOHM01000028.1:0-88055 GCF_000510895.2 Pseudomonas sp. FH1 | reverse complement strand
TGCGCCGGAAGTGGGGCGAATTATAGACAGTTACAATTCGCCGTCAACCGTTAATTACGCTTTTGTTGCAGAAAGTGGCTTTTTCGCAATAAGTCGCGGGATTCGGCGCATTACAGGCGGGATCCGTAGCACCAGGAGCAGCGCACCTATAGAGGCATAGATAGCCCATTCCTTGAGATCCGCCCGCACAATCCACAACATGTGAAGCAAGCCAAGCCCCAAAATCACGTACACCAGGCGATGCAGCTTCTTCCAGCGACTGCCCAACCGACGCTGACTGTAACGATTCGACGTCACCGCCAGCACCAACAGCGACAGGAAACCCAACGCCCCGACAATTATGTAAGGCCGCTTGCGCAGCTCCACACCCAGTTGCGACCAATCCAACCCAAGCACAAACACACAATAAGCAGCCAGATGCAGCACGACATAAGCAAAGCACCACAACCCAAGCTGCCGGCGTACCGCTATCCACCCTGCCCAACCGCTAAGCTTCTGCAACGGGGTCATTGCCAGGGTGATCAACAACAGTATCAACGTGCCGAGCCCCAGCCGGTCAACCAACACCTTGCCCGGATCCGGCCCCAGGACAGAACTCCAAGCTTCATATAGCCAGAACAACGGCCAAACCGCCGCCGCTATAAAGACGCCAATACGCCAGATCGGGTAGCGCATCAGTAATTCTTCCGCAGGTCGAGATCGGTATAAAGAGACGCCACCTCATCCGAGTAACCATTGAACATCTGAGTCTCGCGCACATTGGGACTGAACAACCCACTCGGCAGACGACGCTCCCGCGCTTGAGTCCAGCGAGGATGGTCAACCGTAGGGTTCACATTCGCATAAAAACCATATTCGTCCGCTGCAATGCTCTGCCAGGTGGTTTTCGGCTGCTCGCTTACAAGACTGATGCGGACAATCGACTTCACACTCTTGAAGCCATACTTCCATGGCACGACCAACCGCAGCGGCGCGCCATTCTGGTTAGGTAATTCACGCCCATACATCCCCACAGCTAGGATCGCCAGAGGATTCATCGCCTCATCCAGTCGCAGCCCCTCTACATAAGGCCAATCAATCAAGCCAAAACTCGAACGCTGCCCCGGCATGCTCTTGGGATCCTGGAGCGTTTCAAAACGAATGTATTTGGCCTTGGAAGTCGGCTCAACCTGTTTGAGCAACGCCGAGATCGGAAAACCGATCCATGGAATAACCATCGACCACGCTTCGACACAGCGCAGACGGTAGATACGCTCTTCTAACTGATACGGCTTCATGAAGTCTTCCAGGGCATAACGGCCTGGCTTCGCAACTTCGCCATCAATCACTACGCTCCAAGGCTCGGTCTTGAGTGAGCCCGCATTGGTTGCCGGGTCGCCCTTACCTGTACCGAACTCATAGAAGTTGTTGTAGTGGGTTGCATCCTTGAACGGCGTGATCGCTTCGTCCTTTACCGTGATCGCCTGCCATTTCGTTCCCGGCAGTTTCTCGGTAAACCAATTCGGCGCCTTACCCGGTTCAACATCAGCGTAACGCGCGGCCTCATCGGCACTCGCCCAACGCGGCAGGCTGCTGGCTGCGATGCCAGCAAGCGCACCACCGAGCAAGCTACGGCGAGAGAGGTAGAAGGATTCAGGTGTGACGTCCGATTCGTGGCAATCGGACGCTTTGGGCAATTTGATTAACATGGCAACTCCGCAGCATTGGAGAACTGATGCACCAATAGACTGCGGAGTATGGGGGAAATTACATTAAGGCAATGTTTTGTCGCGGCGCAGGTGCAGCAAGTACTGAACCGGACCTGAAGCGGCGTAGACCAGGAACGCCAGCAGCAGAATGCGCGGCGGATCGCTGAACACCACGGCGAACACCAGCACCACTGCCAGAATCGCCACGAAAGGCACACGCCCCTTCAAGTCCAGTTCCTTGAAGCTGTTGTACTTGATGTTGCTGACCATCAGCATGCCGGCCGCAGCCACCATCAAGGCTACCAGGAACGACATCTTCGAACCCTGGATGCCGTAATCGCTGAATGCCCAGACAATACCTGCCACCACACCCGCAGCGGCCGGGCTGGCCAGACCGATGAAGTAACGCTTATCGGCAGTCCCCACTTGGGTATTGAAGCGCGCCAGGCGCAACGCAGCACCCGCGACATAGATGAAGGCAACCATCCAACCGACCTTGCCCATGTCACCCAGCGCCCAGGCAAATGCCAGCAACGCGGGCGCAACACCAAACGCGACCATGTCCGACAACGAGTCGTACTCGGCACCGAAGGCACTTTGCGTATTGGTCATGCGCGCAACACGACCATCCAGGCCGTCGAGCACCATGGCAACAAAGATGGCGATGGCAGCAAAGCCGAAATACTTGCTGGCACTCGCCGCATCACCTGCCGCCAGTGCGCTTTGGGCGCTCATGGAGTTGATGATGGAGTAGAACCCGGCAAACAGGTTCGCCGTGGTGAACAGGTTGGGCAAAAGATAGATGCCACGATGCCGGACCTTGCGGCCTTCAGCGTCATGCCCTTCTTCGACATGTTCATCGATCGGCAGCAGGCTTTCGGCGTCAGGAGCCTGGTTTGGCTCTTCGGGACGTTCGCTCATGGACTTTACCTTGCAACGGTGTGAAAAGAATTCGACAAATACTTGCGGCGCGTGTTCGCCCGCAAACGATGCAGCTTTATACCAGAACCCGCCCCCCAAACGAAAAAACGCGGCCTAAGCCGCGTTTTCCGTTGACACGTACGACTTAGTTCTTGGCTTTGTCGACGATCTTGTTGGCACCGATCCACGGCATCATGGAGCGCAGTTGCTCGCCGATGACTTCGATACCGTGAGCGGCGTTGTTACGACGCTTGGCAGTCATCGAAGGGTAGCCGGTAGCGCCTTCGCTGATGAACATTTTGGCGTATTCGCCGTCCTGAATACGTTTCAGGGCGTTGCGCATGGCCTGACGGGACTCGGCGTTGATCACTTCCGGGCCAGTCACGTATTCGCCGTACTCAGCGTTGTTGGAGATCGAGTAGTTCATGTTGGCGATACCGCCTTCGTACATGAGGTCAACGATCAGCTTCAGTTCGTGCAGGCACTCGAAGTAGGCCATTTCCGGCGCGTAGCCGGCTTCAACCAGGGTCTCGAAACCAGCTTTTACCAGTTCAACGGTACCGCCGCACAGAACAGCTTGCTCGCCGAACAGGTCGGTTTCAGTCTCGTCTTTGAAGGTGGTTTCGATGATGCCGGTACGACCGCCACCGACGCCAGCAGCGTAGGACAGTGCCACGTTCTTGGCGTTGCCCGATGCGTCCTGGTAGATCGCGATCAGGTCAGGGATGCCGCCGCCTTTGACGAACTCGGAACGCACGGTGTGGCCCGGTGCTTTCGGCGCGATCATGATCACGTCGAGGTCAGCGCGCGGCACAACCTGGTTGTAGTGGATCGCGAAGCCGTGGGAGAAGGCCAGGGTGGCGCCCTTCTTGATGTTCGGCTCGATTTCGTTCTTGTACAGCGCGGACTGGAACTCGTCCGGGGTCAGGATCATGACCAGGTCGGCAGCAGCAACGGCGGAAGCAACGTCAGTCACTTTCAGGCCGTGGGCCTCAGCCTTGGCAACAGTGGCCGAGCCTTTGCGCAGGCCAACAGTCACGTCAACGCCGGAATCTTTCAGGTTGCAAGCTTGCGCGTGACCTTGGGAGCCGTAGCCGATGATGGCGACTTTCTTGCCCTGGATGATCGACAGGTCACAATCTTTATCGTAATAAACTTTCATGAGGTTCCTCTATATATCCAGGCCGTAAGGCCATTCACTAATTTGGGTTAGATGCTGAGTACTTTGTCGCCACGGGCAATCCCGGTGACACCACTGCGTACCGTTTCCAGAATCGAGGCCGTCCCGATCGACTGGATGAAGCTGTCCAGCTTGTCGCTTGTACCGGTCAGTTGCACGGTATAAACGCTGGCGCTCACATCGACGATCTGCCCGCGATAAATGTCGGTAGTCCGTTTGATCTCGGCACGCTGGGCGCCGGTGGCCTTGACCTTGACCAGCATCAGCTCGCGCTCAATGTGGGCACTTTCCGACAGGTCGACCAGCTTGACCACTTCGATCAGCTTGTTGAGGTTCTTGGTGATCTGTTCGATCACCTCATCGTGGCCCACAGTGGTCAACGTCAGGCGCGACAGAGTCGGGTCTTCGGTCGGAGCCACGGTCAGGCTTTCGATGTTGTAGTTGCGTTGCGAAAACAGACCGACAACACGAGACAGAGCGCCGGGTTCGTTCTCCAGAAGCAGGGAGATAATATGCCGCATGATTAAGTACGCTCCGTCTTGTTCAGCCACATGTCGCGCATAGAGCCGTCTTTGATCTGCATCGGGTAGACGTGCTCGCTGGTATCCACCTTGATATCGATGAACACCAGGCGGTCCTTCATGGCGAACGCCTCTTCCATCTTCGGCTTCAGATCTTTCAGATCGGTGATGCGAATGCCAACGTGGCCATAGGCTTCAACCAATTTTACGAAATCTGGCAGCGACTCCATGTAGGAGTGGGAGTGACGGCTGTTGTAGCTCATGTCTTGCCACTGGCGAACCATGCCCAGTACGCCGTTGTTCAGGCAGACGATCTTCACCGGAAGGCCGTACTGCAAGCAGGTCGACAGTTCCTGGATGTTCATCTGGATGCTGCCTTCACCGGTGACACATGCAACGTCAGTGTCCGGGAAGCTCAGCTTCACACCCATGGCCGCCGGGAAACCAAAGCCCATCGTGCCCAGGCCACCGGAGTTGATCCAGCGGTTTGGCTTGTCGAACTTGTAGTACTGCGCGGCGAACATCTGGTGCTGGCCCACGTCGGAGGTCACAAAGGCGTCGCCCTTGGTCACTTCGCACAGGGTTTCGATCACGGTTTGTGGCTTGATGACGCTGCCGTCGCCCTTGTCATAAGGGAACAGGCCGCGATCACCGCGCCATTCGTCGATCTGCTTCCACCAGCTGGCAACGGATTCCTTGTTCGGCGTCTCGCCGATGTCCTTCAGTGCAGCGACCATTTCGGTCAATACGCTTTCCACAGGACCTACGATCGGCACGTCGGCCTTGATGGTCTTGGAGATGGATGCCGGGTCGATGTCGATGTGGATGATCTTGGCATTCGGGCAAAATTTGCTCGCGCCGTTGATCACACGGTCATCGAAACGTGCGCCCACTGCCAGGATCACGTCAGCGTGGTGCATGGCCAGGTTGGCGGTGTAGCTGCCGTGCATACCCAGCATGCCGACGAACTGACGGTCGGTGCCCGGGAATGCGCCAAGGCCCATCAGGGTGTTGGTCACCGGCAGGTTGAGCAGCTTGGCCAATTCGGTCAACGGTGCGGAACCGCCGCCCAGAATCACGCCACCGCCCGAGTACAACACAGGACGCTTGGCCGCCAGGAGCATTTCTGCCGCCTTGCGGATTTGCCCCGAGTGCCCACGCACGGCCGGGCTGTAGGAACGCAGCTTGGCTTTCTTCGGGAAGATGTATTCGAATTTTTCCGCCGGGTTGGTCATGTCTTTCGGGATATCGACCACAACAGGGCCCGGACGACCGGACTGTGCGAGGTAGAAGGCCTTTTTCATGACTTCCGGGATTTCCGAGGGATGCTTGATCATGAAGCTGTGTTTCACGATCGGCCGGGAGATACCGATCATGTCGGTTTCCTGGAATGCATCGGTGCCTACCATGGTGCTAGGCACCTGGCCGGAAATGATCACCATCGGGATGGAGTCCATATACGCAGTCGCGATGCCGGTAATGGCATTGGTTGCGCCTGGCCCGGACGTTACCAGTACCACGCCGGCTTTACCGGTGGCACGGGCGTAACCGTCAGCCATATGGGTCGCGGCCTGTTCGTGGCGAACCAGGATGTGGGTAACAGCCGGTTCCTTGAACAGTGCGTCGTAGACATGCAGCAGAGCACCACCTGGGTACCCGTAGATATAGTCGACGCCTTCGTCACGCAAAAAGCGGACGAGCATCTCACCACCAGATAAAAGCTCCACGTTGTTCACCTCTAAAACGCCAGAATACCGTCCGTTGAAAACCGACGGGTCTTAATAGGTTTACTTCTCAACAGAGCATGAGCGACGGTGGTCGCCGACTACGTCAGCACTGACTGAGCAAGTATTGGGATCGTCCCAAGTGTTGCGGGCTTTTCCCACCCAGCGCGAGGTAACGCGTTGCGGGTGTAACAGGTCGGCGCGGATGTGCGCCTCATGATCTGCTGAGCGGGCCTGCTTCTGGCAGTCCCGATACAGCGGACTTTGGATTCTTCTGTTTCAGGCCCTTCAAGTCAAGCAATAATTGCGCTTTTTTCCAACTAAGCGCATGAGAACGTAGGAGAAAGGGCTTTGAGGAGGGATAAAACTCGCCTGAATGTCGTCAAGCGGTAGAAATGTGCGCAAGACTGCCGGAAAAACCGGCAGTCAGGCAATTAACGAGCGTCGACGATCAATTGGTCGAACTTTTTCAGCGCATTACGCAAGCCAAGGCTCTCTTGCGGGCGGTCGGCATAGACCATCTCGGCCATTTCCAGAATACCCGAGGCATTGGGCAGCGGCAGGTCCTGTTCGAGGATCTGCTTCATGCGCACCAGGAAGATCCACTGCAACCACTGGTGGAAATCCAGGGTATCCACGGAAAACGGCTCGACACTGCCGAGCGCCTCGGCGCTGGGGGACACATCGTCCCACCAGCCCTGCACGCGCAACTCTCGCTCTATGAGCAACAACTGTTCGGCGATGGCGGGAAAGCGTGCATCCATCAGAGGCTGACCTTGGCTTTTTGACGCGCCTGGGCAGCACCGGCGGCATCGCCTTGCGCGGCACGCGCGTCGCCAATCAACGCCCACAGGCTGGCTTGCAGGTCGGGACGGCCGTTGGCGAGCGACAAGCCGCGACGGGCGAACTGCTCGGCCTGCGGTGCATCACCCTGGGCCATGCGTACCTGGGCCAGGCGATATAGCACTTGCGGCTCACGCGGCGCAACGCGTTGGGCACGCTCAAGACTCGACGACGCACCGTTCAAATCACCGCCCGCCTGCTGTTGCTGGGCAGTGGTCAACAACGCCAGCACCGGGCCATCCAGTTGCTCATCAGCCGACAGGCCACTGCCGTTGGACGAGGATGGAATGCCACTCGGCGTCGATGGCATGTTGTAGCTGCCCTGGTTGATCGGGGCCGCCTGGATCGGCGTGGTATCGATCGGGCCGGAAGTGCTTGGCCCTGGGGTCCATGGCTCGGCACTGATCGGTGCCGATGTCGCTGCGCCACCGCCTGGCACCATCACTACCACACCCGAATCCTGCGGCACCGCCTGTGGTTTGGCTTGGGCAGGACGATTGGTCACGGTCTGGCGGAAACCGCCATTCGCCGAAATCCGATCGTTATTGGAGACGGCCGTGCTCGAGTCCACCACGGGAATGGAGCCGCGCTGCACGCTGGAGCAACCGCCGAGCAAAGCCAGAGCTGTAATAGCTGGAAACAACCACTTGTTCACTTGAAACCCTCTTTGCTTAATTCATCCAGCCCTTGACCCAATCCATCACCGATTCCGCATCTGCAGGGGCACTGCCACCGCACGCGGCGCCGGGTGGCGGTTCGCTGCCGCGAATATACGGCATCTGCACCGCGCCCGGACAGTTGGCATCGGAGCCCTGCCCCGTGTGTGGATCGATCCAGGCCTGCACGATGTTATCCGGCTGCGGCATATTCAACGGCAACGGGTCGGCCTTACGCATGAAACTGGTCCAGACCTGCAACGCACCGGTCGCACCGGTGAATGGCGTCTTGCCGTTATCGTCACGCCCCAGCCACACCACTGCCAGCACATCCTGGCCGAAACCGGCAAACCAGCTGTCACGCGAATCGTTACTGGTGCCGGTCTTGCCCGCCAACGTCAGGTTCGCTGGCAGCACGCTGTAGACCGAACGCCCGGTACCTTCACGCATCACGCGCTGCATGGCGTTCTGGATCAGGTAGATGGAACCTGCGTCAAACCGCTGCTGAATCTGGAACGGGTAGCGTTTGAGCGGCTCGCCCTCCGCGGTCAATACACTGCGGATCCCGCGCATCGGCGTATTGAAGCCACCGTTGGCAAGGGTCTGGTACATGGTCGCAACTTCCATCGGCGTCATTGCGCCAGCGCCCAGCAGGATCGACGGGAAGGCAGGGAACTCACGGGTGACACCCAGCCGCGCGATGGTCTTGAGGACATTCGGTACGCCGACTTCAAGGCCCAGACGCGACGTGGAAATGTTGTAGGAGTGCGCAATACCCTGATACAGGAACACCGTACCGTGGGAGCGACGGTCGAAGTTCTGCGGCGTCCACACCTGGCCATCAGCCCCTTTGACCGACAGCGGATCATCCGACAACCAACTGGTCAGGGTGTACTTGCTCGGTTTTTCCAAGGCGGTCAGGTAAACGGCGGGCTTGACCAGCGAGCCGATCGGCCGCACCGCATCCAGTGCGCGGTTGAAGCCGGCAAAGCTAGCCTGACGGCTGCCGATCATGGCCTGTACTTCACCGGTCTCCGGGTTGGTCACCACCATGGCCGCTTCGACTTCATCAGAACCTTTGCGGCCCGTCAGGCGTTTGAAGGTGTCATTGACCGACGCTTCGGCTTTCATCTGCAGGATCGGGTCGAAACTGGTGAAGATCCGCAGGCCTTCTTCGGTCAAGTCTTCGTCGCGGTAGTCTTCACGCAGTTGGCGTTTGACCAGGTCGATAAAGCCTGGGAAGGAGCTGTCTGCCAGTTTGCCGCGAGTGGTTACACCCAGTGGCATTTTCTTGGCCGCGGCGACTTGTTCAGCCGTGGCAACGCCTTGCTGCTCAAGCACGTCGAGCACCAGATTGCGACGCTCCAGCGCACGCTCAGGATTGCGGCGCGGGTTGTAGTAGGACGGTCCCTTGACCATGCCCACCAGCAACGCGACTTGGTGCAACTTCAGTTCGGACAGCGGCTGACCAAAGAAGAACTGGCTCGCCAAACCGAAGCCGTGCACGGCGCGCTGGCCATCCTGACCGACGAATACCTCGTTGAGGTACGCCTCAAGGATCTCCTGCTTGCTGTAGTGCAGCTCCAGCAGCATCGCCATCATCGCTTCGGTGAGCTTGCGGGTCAGGCTGCGCTCGTTGGTCAGGTAGAAGTTCTTGACCAATTGTTGCGTCAGCGTACTGCCGCCCTGAGTCATCTTGCCCCCGGAAGTGTTCACCCAGACTGCGCGGGCGATCGACTTGGGCGAGACACCCCAGTGATGGTAGAAATCGCGGTCTTCTACGGCAACCAGGGTTTCCAGCAGATACGGCGGCACCTGATCGAGCTTGATCAGGATGCGGTCTTCAAGGTTTTTCGGGTAAATGCCGCCAATCATCAGCGGTTCGAGGCGAACCACCGGCAACTTTGAACCGTTGAGCGACGACAGTTCAGCTACATAATCGCCAGAGAAGCGCACGCGCACCGGCTGGGCTTTCTCCAGGCCCTCGTAGAACTGGAAGCCACGGGTATTCAGGTCGACAGTGTTACCACTGACGGCTGCGGCACCGGGACCGTTGCTCACGGGTTCGCGGCGGTAGCCCAAGGCGTCGAGCTCGGTAAGGAAGTCGTCCTTGCTCAGCTTCTGGCCGGTGAACAGTTCCAGCGGGCGTGCGTACACCTTGGCCGGAATGGTCCAGCGCTTGCCAGAGAACTTCTCCTGCACCACGGCATCGAGGTACACCGCAAAGCCAGCGAGTACTACCAGGCCTACCAGGCCGAGCTTGAGCGCCCAGCCCAGCCAAGGGCGCAGGCCACGGGAAGGAGGTTTTTTACGGGAACGGGGAGATCGGGTTCGAGTCATGGCGGCGGATTATACGCACTTTATTGATGATCAACATGAGCCGAACAGCGGTTTGCACGACCGCTCGTAGCGGCCATAATGCCCGCCATGTTTTTCCCCAGACTCTGAAGGATCGCCCGTGAGCCAGTCCCTGATCGCTGCCCTGCAAAACCCGGCTTTATACCCTCACCCGGTTGAAGCGTTTCAAGTCATCGAAACCCATATTTCCTGGGTTGTCCTCACCGGCCCGTATGCCTATAAGCTGAAGAAGCCGATGAACTTCGGCTTTCTCGACTTCACCGATCTGGAAAAGCGCGGCCACTTCTGCCGGGAAGAACTGCGCCTCAACCAGCGCCTGACCGAAGATTTGTATCTTGACGTGTTGCCGATCACCGGCAGTGCCGAAGCACCGCAATTGGGCGGCGACGGCCCGGCCATCGAATACGCACTGAAAATGCGCCAGTTCCCGCAGAGCCAACTGCTCAGCACCTTGCAGGCCAACGGTGAACTGACCAGCGCGCACATCGATGAGATGGCCAAGCAAATCGCGCACTTCCACCTCACGGCGCCAAAAGTCCCGCAGGAACACCCGGCCGGCACCCCGGATGAGGTCATGGCACCGGTTCGCCAGAACTTCGACCAGATCCGTCCGTTCCTCAGCGACAAGGCCGACCTGACTCAGTTGGACGCTCTGCAGGCCTGGGCCGAAAGCAGCTTCGAGCGCCTCAAGCCACTGTTCTCCCAGCGCAAAAAAGACGGTTTCACCCGCGAATGCCACGGTGATATTCACCTGGGCAATGCCACCTTGATCGATGGTCATGTGGTGATCTTCGACTGCATCGAGTTCAACGAGCCGTTCCGCTTCACCGATGTATATGCCGACACCGGCTTCCTGGCCATGGACCTTGAAGATCGGGGCCTCAAGTCCCTGGCTCGCCGCTTTATCAGCCAATACCTGGAGCTGACCGGCGACTATCAGGGCCTGGAAGTGCTCAACTTCTATAAAGCCTACCGCGCCTTGGTCCGCGCCAAGATCGCGCTGTTCAGCATGCCGAGTGAAGCCAGCCCGGTGCAACGCGCCACGACCCTGCGCCAATACCGCAACTACGCCAACCTGGCAGAAAGCTACAGCACCATTCCGTCGCGCTTCCTGGCCATTACCCACGGTGTTTCGGCCGTTGGTAAAAGCCACGTTTCCATGCGACTGGTGGAAGCCCTGGGCGCCGTTCGCCTGCGTTCGGATGTGGAGCGCAAGCGCCTGTTCGGCGAACAGCAAGTGGAAAACACGCCACAGGCCGGCATCTATGCGGCCGACGCCAGTGCGGCAACTTACGCACGCTTGAATGAAATCGCCGATACCGTGCTACGCGCCGGTTACCCGGTGGTGCTGGATGCGACCTTCCTTAAACGCGAACAACGCGATGCAGCGGCCAAAGTAGCAGAGGCCACCGGCGCGCCCTTCCTGATCCTGGATTGCAATGCGCCGCAAGCCGTTATCGCCAGTTGGTTGGCACAACGTCAGGCGGACAAAAACGATCCTTCCGACGCGACACTGGCGATTATCGAAGAACAACAGGCCAAGCGTGACCCGCTGACTGCCGAGGAATTGCTCCTCAGCAAACGCGTCGAGACCAATGAAAGTGGCACCCTCGACGCGTTGGTGGCGCATATTCGTCAGCGCCTGCCTGGCCTGTAAGAAAAATTTCTTGGTCGTGTCGTCTACTTAGGGGGCACGGCCAAGCAATAGTGGCACTATAATGGCGCCATAAATCCAACAGGAGTCGCCGTCATGAGTCACCCCAAGCTTCTTGATACGCCGCTTTACTCGCTCCTGCATAAAGACGATATCCGTGGCTTCAACCAGGAACGCCCGAAAGACGGGATCATCGACATGCGCGGTGGCGACTTCCGCGGGCTGGATTTGCGTGAGCTGAACACCGCTGGCGTGGATTTCACCGATGCCTACTTCCGCTCCGCCGACCTGCGCGGCCTGGACTTGCGCGACTGCCCACTGGAAGGCGCCAGCCTGGCCCATGCGCAGATTTCCGGAACGTACTTCCCACCAGAGCTGACCGCTGATGAGATCCTCATGTCGGTTAATTTCGGTACTCGCCTGCGCTACCGCACCCGCTGAACCCCTCTGCTTAAGCCCCGGTTCGCGCAGCCGAGCCGGGGACTTCCCGCCTGCCTGACCTCGCCATTCTTATAAGCTTTAGGCCGTTTCCGACTAAAGAACCACGTTTTTCCTACTGAGCGCTACACTCCTTTGCAGGCTTGCCTGGTCTCGATACCCACCGCACCATTCGGCCGTCGCAAGGAGGCTTGATGAACGATGAGCTGCAACACCTGAAAAACCTCGGCAAGACGTCAGCACAGTGGCTGCATGCGGTGGGCATCCACAGTGCGTCGGACTTGCGCCGCCTGGGTGCGGTCGATGCATACCGGGCCGTCCGGACGCGTGGGTTTCGCGCCTCGAAAGTGCTGTTGTATGCGATCGAAGGGGCTTTGATGGATGTGCACTGGAATGACATTCCTGCCGAGCGCAAGGAAGCGTTGAACCGCCAATTGGACGCGCTATCGGCACGCCAGAAGAATTAGCTCGTCGATTAACCCCAGCATTTACAGGCATTGTGAACAAGCGTTTGAGAAAATGCAGAGAACATGCAAAACAAATGTTGACTCTCAAATGAGAATCGTTATGATTATCACAACTGGTCGCGAGATCAGCCGATAACTGAAAGACCATTGGTTCGGACTCTCAGATTATCTCCTCATCAGGCTAATCACGGTTATTTGACCCGGCTCTTGCCGGGTCTTTTTTTGCCTGTAAGAAAGCCGCCTTCAGCGCGCAATGATCAGCGGGTGACCACGTTCAGGGTGTGGCTGCACCAGCACATCCAAACCAAATACCGCCTTCAACGGTTCAGGCTGCATCACCTGCGCCGGCGTATCCAATGCGTGTGGCCGCCCCGCCTCCAGCAGCAAAATCCGATCGCAGTAACGCGCTGCAAGGTTCAAGTCGTGAAGGATCACCAACACCGCCGCCCCTCGATCAGCAAAGGTGCGAATGGCTTGCAAGGTGGTGTGTTGATGCAGCGGGTCCAACATCGACGTCGGCTCATCCAACAGCAACGTCTGCCCCGCCTCGCCCGGCCATAACTGCGCCAGCACCCGTGCCAGGTGCACCCGCTGACGCTCGCCACCGGACAGCGCCAGGTAGCTGCGGCCGCTCAAGTGGCCGACATCTGCCGCTTGCAGGGCCGCCTCAATAATCTCGTCATCGCGGGCTCGCCCGGTCTGATGAGGCAAGCGCCCCATGCCGACTACCTCTTCGACACGGAAAGCAAAGTCCAGCGTCGAGCTTTGCGGCAATACCGCCAGGCGCTGCGCCCGCTGCGCACCACTCCACTCGTTCAACGGGCGTTGATCCAACCACACCTTGCCTTGGTCGGGGTGCAGCTCACCGCACAATCCACCGAGCAGTGTACTTTTACCCGCACCATTGGGGCCCAGCACGCCGAGTACTTCCCCCGGTAACAGATCAAGCGTGACATCCGCCAACACGGTTTTGCGACCACGACGGATCTGCAAGTCTTCCACACGCAGCATCAGGCTCGCCCCCGCAACAAGAGGTAAAGAAAAAACGGCGCGCCGATAAACGCAGTGACGATACCGATCGGCAATTCAGCCGGCGCCAGGGCAAGCCGTGCGACCAGATCGGCAAACAACAGCAGGCTCGCACCTGCCAGAACCGATGCCGGCAACAACACGCGATGGTCCGGCCCCGCCAGCAAACGCACCAGATGCGGCACCACCAGCCCTACAAAACCGATCATGCCCGCGGCAGCCACCGCTGCCCCGACGCCCAGCGCCGTGCAGAAAACCAATTCGCGCTTGAGCCCTTCCACATCGATGCCGAGATGATTGGCCTCCGACTCACCCAGCAGCAAGGCATTCAACGCCTTGGCCCGGCGCGGCAACCACAGCGCCACGCCCGCGCTCACCAGCAACAATGGCCATAACCGCGAATAGCTCGCGCCGTTGAGGCTGCCCAGGTTCCAAAAGGTCAGGGTGCGCAGGGTGGCGTCGTCGGCCAGGTAGGTAAACAGGCCCACCGCTGAACTGGCGAGCGCCGTGAGGGCAATGCCGGCAAGCAGCATGGTCGCGACGTTGGTCTGGCCGTTACGCCGCCCCAGTCGATAGACCAGTGCAGTCACACCCAGCCCACCCAGGAATGCACACAGCGACAGAAGATAGGGGCCAAACGCATCCGGCAAACCGCCGAAAAACGAACCACCGACAATCGCCACCGCCGCCCCCAGCGCAGCGCCACTGGAAACCCCCACCAAGCCTGGATCAGCCAAGGGATTGCGGAACAGTCCCTGCATCGCCACCCCAGACAAGGCCAACACACCGCCGACAGCCAAGCCCAGCAACGTGCGCGGCAACCGGATCTGCCCCAGAATCAGCTCAGCCTGCTCCAGCCCTTGAGCCTCAATCGGCAGCCCCATCAAGCGCAAGGCGGCTTTGAGCGTATCCAACAACGGTAAGCTGACCGGCCCCAGCGCCAAAGAAAGCCAGATCGCCAAGGCACACAACAGCGCCAGCCCAACAAACAGCGTCTTCGGTTTTACCAGAGTGGTCATGGGGCTGGCTTGGCCTGGGACGGGTAGAACCCGGCAGACAGATCCGCGAGGCTTTGCGGTAAACGCGGCCCAAGCCCGCCGACCAGCAATGTAGGATCGACCTCAAATACCCGCCCAGCCTTGGCCGCCGGCGTGGACGCCAGGATCGGATTCTCTTTGAACAGTGCGGCACGCGCCGCATCACCGGTCAGGGCACGATCCGCAAACACCAACACATCCGGGCTCAACCCCGCCAACGACTCCACCGAAAACGGCTTGTACCCGGTATGGGTGGCCAGGTTGCGTCCGCCCGCCTGCTGCAGCATCCAGTCAGCCGCCGTGTCTTTGCCCGCGATCAGCGGCTTGCCGCCCGCATGACCCAGCAACAGCAATACGCCGGGGGCCTTTTGGGTGGCCTGAGCCTTGGCGACCCAGCGTTTCTGCTGGTTCAGCGCCTGCTCATATCCGGTAAACAATTCGTTGGCCTTGGCCTCAGCGCCCAGCAACTTGCCCAGGTGCTGAAGGTTGCCCTTCAACGTCGGCAAGTCAGGCTGCGCCGAGAACATTTCCACCTGCACACCTGCGCTGCGGATCTGCGCCAGTATGGGCGGCGGGCCCATTTCTTCAGTACCCACCAACACCTGCGGGCGCAGACTCAAGATGCCCTCGGCGGACAACTGTCGCTGGTAACCAATGCTCGGCAACGCCTTGAGGGACTCAGGGTGCTGGCTGGTGGTATCCACGCCCACTAACTTCGGCTCACCGCCCAAGGCCGTCACCCACTCCGACAGCGCCCCACCGGCACTCACCCAACGTTGTGGCAGTTCAGAGGCTTGCGCCCCAGGGTTGACCAGCAGTCCGACAACAAGCGCAATAGCACTGGCACTCAGGCGCATAACAGGGTTTCCTTCCAGGGGCAGGGCCGCTCAAACGCTCATCAATGTGACAGATAACCCCTGCCCCGCATCGTATTGAGCGCCCGGTCAGCCAACGGGCGAAGCCGGCATTTGATAATTGTTTGCATTTGAACGTCAAGGCACTTAAGGATTGAAATGAAGTTTCTCTGCTCCTCCGACACCCTCGCGCCAGACAGCAGCCTCGGTTTTGAAATCGATGGTTGCAAATTGTTGGCCGTGCGCCGGGACGGCGTTGCCCACTTCTATATCAACCGTTGCCCCCATCGCGGCATTCCACTGGAATGGCAGCCCAACCGGTTCCTCGACGACAGCGCCAGCCTGATCCAGTGCGCCACCCACGGCGCGCTGTTCCTGATCGAAAACGGCGAGTGCATCGCCGGCCCCTGTGCAGGGCAAAGCCTGACTGCAGTGCCCGGCCGCGAAGACGCCCAAGGATTGTGGGTGCAACTCTAGTCGAGCAGCACGTCCAGGCGCCGGTCCACGCATATTTCTTCGGGTGTCACCCGTACGCCATACGCCAGCACTTCCACCCCGGCCGCCTTGGCTTCGCGCAGGGCTGCAGCGTAAGCCGCATCGATCTCCACGGCCGGGCGCACGGCATCAATCCCCGAGAGGTTGACGCAATACAACTGCACCGCCCGCACACCGTCACGCGCCAGATAGGCCAGTTCGCGCAAATGCTTAGCGCCTCGCTGGGTTACCGCATCGGGGAAGGCGGCCACCGAAGTACCGTCGAAACCCAGGGTCACACTTTTGACTTCGACGTAGGCCGCGCCGTCGGGATAGTCCAGACGGAAGTCGATGCGGCTTTTCTCTTGACCGTAAGGCACTTCGCGCTTCAAGGCGGTGAAGCCGTTCAGCTCGGTGATGACACCCGCATGCAACGCCTCCTCGACCAACTGGTTGGCACGCGCAGTGTTCACACACGCCAAGCGGCCCTGAGGTGTCTCGGCAATTTCCCAGGTGCCGGGCAACTTGCGCTTGGGGTCATTGGAGCGACTGAACCAGACCTGCCCACCTTCGACCATGCAATTGAGCATCGAGCCGGTGTTGGGGCAGTGAATGGTCAGCAATTCGCCGGTAACGGTTTCGATATCGGTAAGAAAACGCTTGTAGCGACGAATCAACCGCGCTTCTTCGAGGGGAGGATGAAAGCGCATCAGCCTTGCCAGCTCCGCAATCCACGGGCGATCCGCTCCACCGCTTCCTGTAGCCGATCAAGGTTTTGCGTGTAGGCAAAACGCACATGGTGACCGGCCTGATAGCGGCCAAAGTCCAGGCCAGGCGTGAAGGCCACATGCTCGGTTTCGAGGAAGTGGCGGCAGAATGCGAAGGCATCACCGCCGAACGCGCTGATATCGGCATACAAATAGAACGCCCCTTCAGGCTCTACCGCAATGCCGAACCCCAACTCGCGCAAGGCGGGCAGCAAGAAGTCGCGACGGCGCCCGAATTCAGCGCGCCGCTCCTCCAGAATGCTCAGGGTTTGCGGGGTAAAACAGGCCAATGCCGCGTGTTGCGCCATGCTCGGCGCACTGATGTAGAGATTTTGCGCGAGCTTCTCCAATTCACCCACCGCCGCTGGCGGCGCCACCAGCCAACCCAGGCGCCAACCGGTCATGCCGAAATACTTCGAAAAACTATTCAGGACGAACGCATCGTCGTCCACTTCCAGCACGCTGGCCGCATCGGTGCCATAGGTGAGGCCATGGTAAATCTCATCCACCACCAGATGACCGTTGCGCGCCTTAATGGCAGCAGAAAGACCGGCCAATTCGTCGCGGGTGAGGATCGTGCCAGTCGGGTTGGCTGGGGACGCCACCAATGCGCCGACACTGTCCTGATCCCAATGCTTGGCCACCAGGTCGGCGGTCAACTGATAGCGCACCTCCGGGCCGACCGGAACTAGTTGCGCCGCGCCCTCCACCAAGCGAAGGAAGTGGCGATTGCAAGGATAGCCAGGGTCGGCGAGCAGCCAATGCTTGCCCGGATCCACCAGCAAACTGCTGGCGAGCAGCAATGCGCCGGAGCCGCCGGGCGTGATCAGGATACGCTCGGGGTCCACGTCCAACCCGTAGCGCTGCTGATAGAAACCGCTGATGGCCTCACGCAACTCAGGCAAGCCACGGGCGGCGGTATAGCGCGTCTTGCCGTTGGCCAACGCTGCCTGGCCGGCCTGGATGATCGGTTCGGCGGTGGTGAAGTCCGGCTCGCCGATCTCCAGGTGGATCACGTCATGACCGGCGGCCTGCAGCTCATTGGCGCGCGCCAGCAATGCCATGACATGAAAAGGTTCGATGGCGCGACTGCGCGCACTGTAGGGCTGAGCCATTAGCCTTCCTTAACGGTGAGGACAAAATCTGGATTCTACCGAACCCGCGCCGTAAAACATGTTCTATTGCCTGCCCGACGGCAGGCGCCGCCCGGGCAAGCGCCAGCAAAACGACTAAAATCTACATCTGAGGCATCACATACCCAGCAACGACGGGCTGATGCAGTTTGCAACCCCATTGCCATGGGCCTCGACAACCGGGAGTGGCGCACCCCGAATCTATCTGGTAAGTTCGCCCGCTTGCAGCCGCAGGGCCGGCAGGTGTCGGTGACGTTGCAATCCTGCGCAATGGATTAGAAGAGTGAGAGGCGGTCTATTCATGTCCACCCAAGCAAAGCAACAGCAGACTCAAGGCCTCAATGGCTTCGAACCTTACGTAGAAAAGAAAGGTGAGGAGTACATGGGCGAGCCCATGCGCGAGCACTTCACCAAGATCCTGAACAAGTGGAAACAGGACTTGATGCAGGAGGTCGACCGCACGGTTGACCATATGAAGGACGAAGCAGCCAACTTCCCTGACCCGGCCGACCGTGCCAGCCAGGAAGAAGAATTCGCCCTTGAACTGCGCGCCCGTGATCGCGAGCGCAAGTTGATCAAGAAGATCGACAAGACGCTGCAGCTGATCAAGGACGAAGAATACGGCTGGTGCGAATCCTGCGGTGTCGAGATCGGCATCCGTCGCCTGGAAGCCCGCCCAACCGCGGACCTCTGCGTAGACTGCAAGACCTTGGCTGAAATCAAGGAAAAACAGGTCGGCAAGTAATCCAGCCGAGCTGAACGAATGGGGCGTGCGAACGCTCCATTTTTGTTTCTGGCGTTTACCGAATTTCCAGTAGTATCCGGCCCATGACAGCCTCTACCTATATCGGGCGCTTCGCCCCCACACCCAGCGGCCATTTGCATTTCGGCTCCCTGGTCGCCGCCCTCGCCTCCTACCTCGACGCCCGCGCCAACCAAGGCCTATGGCTGATGCGTATGGAAGACCTTGACCCACCCCGCGAAGAACCCGGCGCACAGGCAGCAATCCTGCACGCGCTGGAAAGCTATGGCTTCGAGTGGGACGGTGCACTGATCCGACAAAGTGAGCGGCACGAGGCCTACGCCAAAGTCCTGAACGACCTGTTCAACCACGGCCTGGCCTACGCCTGCACCTGTTCACGCAAACAGCTTGAACCCTACAACGGGATCTACCCGGGCCTGTGTCGCAATGCTGGCCACGACCAGCAAGACGCCGCCATCCGTTTGCGTGTTCCCGAGCTTGAGTACCACTTTACCGACCGCGTCCAAGGCGAATTCCGACAGCACCTGGGCCGCGATGTAGGCGATTTCGTCATCCGTCGCCGCGACGGCCTGTACGCCTATCAACTGGCGGTGGTACTCGACGATGCGTGGCAAGGCGTGACCGATATCGTGCGCGGTGCCGACCTGCTGGACTCGACGCCTCGCCAGCTCTACCTGCAAGAACTGCTCGGCCTGCGCCAACCGCGCTACCTGCACGTGCCGCTGATCATCCAGCCGGACGGCAATAAACTGGGCAAATCCTACCGTTCGCCGCCGTTGACACCTGACCAGGCCACGCCTTTGCTATTGAGGGCATTACGCGCCCTAGGCCAGCAACCCGGCGACGAACTGTTGCACGCCAGCCCGCGAGAACTGCTGGATTGGGGCATTGCGCACTGGGATGCCACGCAGATCCCGCGCGCACTCACGCTGGCCGAAGCACAATTGAGCTGAAGGCGCTTGCAGCTTGCCAAGCATCCGTTACCATCGCCGCACGTTTTTACACAGAGGCCAACATGTACATCTATCGATTGGTCCTGCTGCTGGTCGTCGGGATCTACCTGTTTTCCCCCGCCATCATGGATTGGTGGATCGACGCCACGGGCGCCTGGTATCGCCCTTATCTGCTGTGGCTAATCCTGATCGTCGTGACTTTCATCCTGCAGAGCCAAAAAGATGCCGATGAGCTTTAGCCTCACCCAGATGCTGCTGATCAGCGCCGCCTACCTGGCAGCGTTGTTCGGAGTCGCCTGGATCAGTGAGCGCGGAATGATTCCGCGGGCGATCATTCGCCATCCGTTGACCTACACCTTGTCCCTCGGCGTCTACGCCAGCGCCTGGGCGTTCTATGGCACCGTGGGCCTGGCCTATCAGTACGGTTATGGCTTTCTGTCCAGCTACCTCGGGGTGTCCGGCGCGTTTCTGCTGGCGCCGGTGCTGCTGTACCCGATCCTGAAGATCACCCGCACCTACCAATTATCTTCCCTGGCCGACCTGTTTGCCTTCCGTTTTCGCAGCACCTGGGCCGGCGCGCTGACCACCGTTTTCATGCTGATCGGCGTGCTGCCGTTGCTGGCCCTGCAAATCCAGGCGGTGGCCGACTCCATCAGCATCCTCACCCGCGAGCCGGTGCAACATCGCGTAGCGCTGGCCTTCTGTGCGCTGATCACGCTGTTCACGATTTTCTTCGGTTCGCGCCATATCGCCACCCGCGAAAAACACGAAGGCCTGGTGTTTGCAATTGCCTTTGAGTCGGTGATCAAGCTGATCGCCATCGGGGGCGTCGGCCTGTATGCGCTCTACGGTGTGTTCGATGGCCCGCAACAGCTGGAACTGTGGCTGCTGCAAAACCAGACCGCCCTCGCCGCCCTGCACACGCCTTTGCAGGAAGGCCCATGGCGCACGCTGCTGCTGGTGTTCTTCGCCTCGGCCATCGTGATGCCGCACATGTACCACATGACCTTCACCGAGAACCTCAACCCGCGCTCGCTGGTCAGCGCCAGCTGGGGCTTGCCGTTGTTCCTGTTGTTGATGAGCCTGGCGGTGCCGCTGATCTTGTGGGCCGGCCTGAAACTGGGGGCCACCACCAACCCTGAATACTTCACCCTCGGCATCGGCATTGCCGCCAACAGCCCAGCCTTGGCGCTGCTGGCTTATGTGGGTGGATTGTCAGCGGCGAGCGGGCTGATCATCGTCACGACCCTGGCACTGTCCGGCATGGCGCTGAATCACTTGGTGCTGCCGCTGTACCAGCCGCCGGCCGAAGGTAATATCTACCGTTGGCTGAAATGGACACGCCGCGCGCTGATCGTCGCGATCATCATGGCCGGCTACGGGTTCTACCTGTTGCTGGGCGCCGGGCAGGACCTGGCCAACCTGGGCATCGTCGCATTTGTCGCCACCTTGCAGTTCCTGCCGGGTGTGCTGTCGGTACTGTACTGGCCGACCGCCAATCGCCGTGGCTTCATCGCCGGTTTGCTCGCCGGGATCCTGGTATGGATCGTGACCATGCTGTTGCCGCTGGTCGGTAACCTGCAGGGCTTCTACATCCCGTTGTTGAACATGATCTACGTGCTCGATGACACCAGTTGGCACATGGCCGCGATTGCCTCCCTGGCCGCCAACGTCCTGATGTTCACCCTGATCTCGCTGTTCACCAACGCCAGCCCGGAAGAAACCAGCGCCGCCGAAGCCTGCGCGGTGGACAACGTGCGTCGCCCACAGCGCCGCGAATTGCATGCGGCCTCACCCCAGGAGTTCGCCACGCAACTGGCCAAGCCACTGGGTGCCAAGGCAGCGCAAAAAGAGGTCGAACAGGCGCTGCGCGATCTCTATCTGCCGTTCGATGAGCGGCGCCCCTACGCGCTGCGCCGTCTGCGGGACCGTATCGAGGCCAACCTGTCCGGGCTGATGGGCCCGAGCGTGTCCCAGGACATGGTGGAAACCTTCCTGCCCTACAAGGCCGGCGGCGAAAACTACGTGACCGAAGACATCCATTTCATCGAGAGCCGGCTGGAGGATTACCACTCACGCCTCACCGGCCTCGCCGCCGAACTTGACGCCCTGCGCCGCTACCACCGCCAGACCCTGCAGGAACTGCCGATGGGCGTGTGTTCCCTGGCCAAGGATCAAGAGATCCTGATGTGGAACAAGGCCATGGAAGAACTCACTGGCATCGCCGCGCAGCGCGTGGTCGGTTCACGCCTCAATACCCTGGGCGATCCGTGGAAAGAATTGTTGCAAGGCTTCATCAACCTGCCCGACGAGCACTTGCACAAACAACACCTGGCGCTCGACGGCCAGACCCGTTGGCTCAACCTGCACAAAGCCGCGATCGACGAGCCCCTGGCACCCGGTAACAGCGGCCTGGTGTTGCTGGTGGAAGACCTGACCGAAACCCAGATGCTCGAAGACAAGCTGGTGCACTCCGAGCGCCTGGCCAGCATCGGCCGGCTGGCGGCGGGCGTGGCCCATGAAATCGGCAATCCGATCACCGGTATCGCCTGCCTGGCGCAGAACCTGCGCGAAGAACGCGAAGACGACGGCGAAATCACCGAAATCAGCGGGCAGATCCTCGAACAGACCAAGCGCGTCTCACGCATCGTGCAGTCGCTGATGAGCTTCGCCCATGCCGGCGCCCACCAAAATCAGGATGAAGCGGTGTGCCTGGCCGAAGTGGCGCAGGATGCCATTGGGCTGCTGGCCTTGAACCGGCGCAATTTTGAAGTACAGTTTTTCAATTTGTGCGATCCCGACCATTGGGTCGATGGCGACTCACAACGCCTGGCCCAAGTGCTGATCAACCTGCTGTCCAACGCCCGTGACGCCACTCCGGCCGGCGGTGCGGTACGCGTCAAGACCGAGGCTTTCGAACATACGGTCGATCTGATCGTCGAAGATGAAGGTAGCGGTATTCCACAGAACATCATGGACCGATTGTTCGAACCCTTCTTCACCACCAAGGACCCAGGTGAAGGTACCGGTCTGGGCCTTGCACTGGTCTATTCCATCGTTGAAGAGCATTATGGACAAATCACCATCGACAGCCCGGCTGACACCGAAAGCCAACGCGGCACCCGTATTCGGGTGACCTTGCCGCGTCATGTCGAAGCGACGTCCGCTGTGAACTGAGACCGTCGAGAGAATTGAATCAATGCCGCACATTTTGATCGTCGAAGACGAAACCATTATCCGCTCTGCCTTGCGTCGCCTGCTTGAACGTAATCAGTACCAGGTCAGCGAAGCCGGCTCGGTGCAGGAAGCCCAGGAGCGTTTCAGCATTCCCACGTTCGACCTGATTGTCAGTGACCTGCGCCTGCCTGGCGCGCCTGGCACCGAGTTGATCAAGCTTGGCCAGGGCACCCCGGTGCTGATCATGACCAGCTACGCCAGCCTGCGTTCGGCGGTCGACTCCATGAAGATGGGCGCGGTGGACTACATCGCCAAGCCTTTCGACCATGACGAGATGCTTCAGGCCGTGGCCCGCATCCTGCGTGACCGCCAGTCGGCCAGCAGTGCTCCCACCGAGCAACGTCCAGCGGGCAAAGCTGCCGACAAGCCGGGCGTGGACAACAGCAACGGCGAGATCGGCATCATCGGCTCCTGCCCTCCGATGCAGGACCTGTACGGCAAGATCCGTAAAGTCGCGCCGACTGACTCCAATGTCTTGATCCAGGGCGAGTCCGGCACCGGTAAAGAACTGGTGGCCCGTGCCCTGCACAACCTGTCCAAGCGTGCCAAGGCGCCGATGATTTCGGTGAACTGCGCAGCGATCCCCGAATCCCTGATCGAGTCCGAACTGTTCGGCCACGAGAAAGGCGCATTCACCGGCGCCAGCGCCGGGCGTGCGGGCCTGGTCGAAGCGGCGGACGGCGGCACGTTGTTCCTCGATGAAATCGGTGAGCTGCCGCTGGAAGCCCAAGCCCGATTGCTGCGTGTGCTACAGGAAGGCGAAATTCGCCGCGTAGGCTCGGTGCAGTCACAAAAGGTCGATGTGCGCCTGATCGCAGCGACTCACCGCGACCTCAAGAGCCTGGCCAAGATCGGCCAGTTCCGTGAAGACTTGTATTACCGCCTGCATGTGATCGCCCTCAAGCTGCCGGCCCTGCGTGAGCGTGGCGCCGACGTCAACGAGATCGCCAACGCCTTCCTGCTGCGCCAGAGCGCGCGCATCAACCGTACCGACCTGAAGTTCGCGCCAGACGCCGAGCAGGCGATCCGGCATTACTCGTGGCCAGGTAACGTGCGGGAGCTGGAGAATGCGGTGGAGCGTGCGGTGATCCTGTCGGAGAGCCCGGAGATTTCCGCCGAACTGCTGGGCATCGATATTGAGCTGAGCGACCTGGAGGATGACGACTTCATCGGTCTGGCCCCACAGCAGAGCGGTAGCAATACCAGCCATGAGCCGACGGAAGATTTGTCACTGGAAGATTATTTCCAGCATTTCGTCCTTGAGCACCAGGACCATATGACCGAGACCGAACTGGCGCGCAAGCTGGGCGTGAGCCGTAAATGCCTGTGGGAACGCCGCCAGCGCCTGGGCATTCCACGGCGCAAGACCGGTGTGGCCAGCGAAAGCTGAGGGCGCGCGCCCACAGGTAACACCCACCGATGTGAAAAAACTGTTACCGCGGATATTTCGCGTAACAAAAGCCGGGGCTTACGGTAACGAAGCCCCGGCTTTTTTTGGCCCGTCAAAAACCCGGAACCACCTCAAACCCCCGGTTTTACTGGGCGGCGCAAAAGTTGGCACGCACCCTGCTATATGCTTAGTACAAAAACAATAACAAGCTTTGTACAAGACAATAAAAATAAGACGAATCGACTCACGCATAACAAAAACAACACGGCGGAGGCGCAGCTAACTGATTCTTTTGGAGAGGCGTTGCATTTGGGGCTTGCCCCGCAACCAGGCCGAGAACAACAAAAACTGCCCTAAGGCAGAGCCTGAACTGGTTGGATCGTAGATCAGCAACACAGCGACCAAAGCAATCCGTTTGCTCTTGACTCCCGATTGGGAGTGTCATGAAGGTGAAGCTTCATGGCGAGGGCGGTCAACAAAAACAAGAAGCCCGAAATCAATAATAAAAATAGAGCACGCAACTACTTCTGGGGGAGCTTCGGCTCCCCTTGTAGTTTCCGGGATTTGACCTTTCAAGGCTTATGGCGCAATGCCTGTAGCTTGTTCCTACACCATCCCCTGACTAAATGCTAGAATCCCCGCCCATCATGCGGTCATTCTTCGTTATGGCCGAACATTCCTTCAAACAGTGCATCCCATGCTGAAGAAGTTGTTCCAGTCATTCCGTTCTCCCTTGCGTCGTACGCAACACAAACGCAGCACGCCTGAAGTGCTCAACAGCAGCCAGCATTCGCTGCAGCGCGCTCAATTCAGCCGTTATGCCGTGAATATCGTCGAACGCCTGCAGAACGCTGGCTACCAGGCTTACCTGGTCGGTGGCTGTGTGCGCGACATGCTGCTCAATATCACGCCCAAGGACTTCGACGTCGCCACCAGCGCCACGCCTGAGCAAGTGCGTGCCGAATTCCGTAATGCGCGGATCATCGGCCGACGCTTCAAGCTGGTGCATATCCACTTCGGTCGCGAAATCATCGAAGTCGCGACGTTCCGTGCCGGCCACCCGCAAAACGATGAAGAGGAAGACACCAATCAGTCCTCCCGCAACGAAAGCGGGCGCATCCTGCGCGACAACGTCTACGGCACCCTGGAAGAAGACGCGCAACGCCGCGACTTCACCATCAACGCCCTGTATTACGACCCGGTCAGCGAGCGCATCCTCGATTACGCCAATGGCGTACACGATATTCGTAACAACCTGATTCGCCTGATCGGCGATCCGGTCCAACGCTACCAGGAAGACCCGGTGCGCATGCTGCGGGCCGTGCGGTTTGCCGCCAAGCTGAACTTCGGTATTGAGCGCCATACCGCCGCGCCGATTCGCGAACTGGCACCGATGCTGCGGGAGATCCCGTCGGCACGCCTGTTCGAAGAAGTGCTCAAGCTGTTCCTCTCGGGTTATGCCGCCGACACCTTCGAAATGCTGGTGGACCTGCAGTTGTTCGACCCACTGTTCCCGGCCAGCGCCGAGGCTTTGGAATACAACCCGACGTACACCCACACCTTGATCAGCGAAGCGCTGATCAACACCGACCTGCGCATCAAGCAGAACAAGCCGGTCACCCCGGCATTCCTGTTTGCCGCCTTGCTGTGGCCAGCGTTGCCCAAACGCGTACTGCGCTTGCAGGAGCGCGGCATGCCGCCGATCCCGGCCATGCAGGAAGCCGCCCATGAGCTGATCGCCGAACAGTGCCAGCGCATCGCCATTCCGAAACGTTTCACCATGCCGATCCGCGAGATCTGGGACATGCAGGAGCGTCTGCCACGCCGCAGCGGTAAACGCGCCGACCTGTTGCTGGACAACCCGCGCTTCCGCGCCGGCTACGACTTCCTGCTGTTGCGTGAAAGCGCTGGCGAGCAGACCGATGGCCTGGGTGAATGGTGGACCGATTACCAGGACGCCAATGACAGCGAGCGCCGCGACATGATTCGTGACCTCGGCAGTAAAGGCGACGGCGAAGGGCCGAAGAAGCGTCGTCGCAGCGGCACCAAGCGCAAGCGCAGCGCGGCCGATACCTCGGGCGAATAAACGTGGAACGCATCTACATCGGCATGGGCAGCAATCTGGCGGCCCCGGACCAGCAATTGCGCAGCGCTATCGAAGCACTGGCGCAATTGCCGGGCACCACCGTCGCTGGTGTGTCCGCGTTTTATCAAAGTGATTCCCTGCTCCCAGGCCAGCCGCGCTACACCAATGCGGTTGCCGCCCTGGACAGCCATCTGGCGCCCCTTGAGTTGCTGGATGCACTGCAAGCCATCGAGAACGACCAGGGCCGCGAACGTCTTGAGCGCTGGGGCCCGCGCACGCTCGACCTGGACATCTTGCTGTTTGGCGATCACCTGATCGACGAACCGCGCCTCAAGGTCCCGCACTATCAGATGCACCTGCGTGCTTTTGTGCTGTACCCGTTGGCCGAACTGGCGCCCGCCAGCCTGGCGTTACCCGATGGCCAAACCCTCAATGACTTGCTGGCAGCCTGCCCGTTTGTCGGTCTGGAACGCCTCACAGTTGCTGAATCGCGTCAGTAACAGCGGTAACACCGCCATCGTAACAATGCGGTAACACATCCAATTGACTTCCCGTGTCCTCCTCACGACTATAGGCGTCCCGCTGCCGCCAACCCGGCGCTAAAGGGCGCAATCCAGGCCATATAAGCACTGCTCTCAAGACCGTGCGCCTGTATAAACGAAGACTCACGCGCGTTACTCGCTGTTTCCAAGCGCCTGAATGAGGACCCTTTTCATGCCAGACATTACCCTGACCACCTTGCAGAGCCTCAAGCTCAAAGGTGAAAAAATCGCCATGCTGACCTGCTATGACGCCACCTTCGCCCACGCCAGTTGCCAGGCCGGGGTTGAAGTGTTGCTGGTGGGCGACTCCCTGGGCATGGTTCTTCAAGGGAATGACAGCACCTTGCCCGTCACCACCGATGAACTTGCGTACCACACCGCCAGCGTCAAGCGCGGCAACGATGGCGCATTCATCATCGCCGACCTGCCGTTCATGGGTTACGCGACGCTCGAACAGACCTTCCAGAATGCCGGCAAGCTGATGCAAGCTGGCGCGCATATGATCAAAGTCGAAGGCGCGGTGTGGCTGGCCGAGTCAATCCGCCTGCTGGCGGAACGCGGTGTGCCGGTGTGTGCGCACATGGGCCTGACGCCACAGTCGGTGAACATCCTCGGCGGCTACAAGGTACAAGGCCGCAATGAGGCCCAGGCGCGGCAGATGCGCGCCGATGCCATCGCCCTGGAACAGGCGGGCGCGGCAATGATCCTGCTCGAATGCGTGCCAAGCGAACTGGCGGCAGAAATCACCCAGGCGGTGAAAGTGCCGGTGATCGGGATTGGCGCAGGCTCGGCCACCGATGGCCAGGTGCTGGTGCTGCACGACATGCTCGGCCTGTCGATCAGCGGCCGTGTGCCAAAGTTCGTGAAGAACTTCATGGCCGGCCAGGACAGCATTCACGCTGCATTGAGCGCCTACGTCGCCGAAGTCAAAGGCGTGACCTTCCCTGGCGCTGAACACGGATTCTCTGCATGAACACCGTAAAAACCGTACGTGAACTGCGGGCTGCGGTGACCCACGCCCGCAATGCCGGCAAGCGCATTGGCTTTGTGCCGACCATGGGCAACCTGCACAGCGGCCATGCCACGTTGGTGACCAAGGCCGCCCAGCAGGCGGATTTCGTGGTGGCCAGCATCTTCGTCAACCCGCTGCAGTTTGGTGCTGGCGAAGACTTGGACAAGTATCCGCGCACACTCGCCGCCGACCAGGAAAATCTGCTGCAAGCGGGCTGCAACCTGTTGTTCGCGCCCACCGTCGAGGAAATGTACCCCGGCGGCATGACCGGCCAGACCCGCGTCAGCGTGCCGCAATTGTCTGAAGGCCTGTGCGGCGCCAGCCGTCCGGGGCACTTCGAAGGAGTGGCGACGGTGGTCAGCAAGTTGTTCAACATGGTCCAGCCGGACATGGCGGTGTTTGGCCAGAAGGATTACCAGCAACTGGCGGTGATCCGCGCCATGGTCCACGACCTGAACATGCCGATCCAGATCATCGGCGAGCCCACCGTGCGCGCCGACGACGGCCTCGCGCTGTCGTCGCGTAACGGCTACCTCACCGACGAGCAACGCGCCATTGCGCCGGTGCTGTACCGCAGCCTCAGCCAGATTGGCGCCGCGATCAAAGCCGGTGACCACGACTTCGCCAAGCTGCGCGCCGAACAGGTCCAGCAGATCGAAGCCGCCGGGTTGCGCCTGGACTACCTCGAAGTTCGCCAGGGTGTGCATTTGCGCCCAGCAACGGCCGAGGATCGGGATATCGTGATCCTGGTAGCCGCCTATCTCGGCGCTACCCGACTCATCGACAACCTGCACCTGACCCTCGACTGACCCCTTTCAGTCACCCTCCTCGCTGCGTCAATAAAAAGGGCCGGTATAAAAAAGTACCGGCCTTAGCGCAGACAAAGCCAAGACATATCGACACGCTAGGTTTAATGTAATCGCCCTGCGCTATGGTTAGCGCTGTCCGGAACCCAATGCTTGATCAAAGACTGGACGTTCCGGGCTTAGAAGTGTCCTAAAGGCAGTCCCCGTAATAAAAGGAAACCCGCAGCGATGGCGTACTACCGCACTCCTCATGACGTTACCGCTCTGCCCGCCTGGCAAGCGCTCAATCAACATCGCCAAGCCATGCAGGATTTCAGCATGCGCGAAGCGTTCAATGCCGATCCTCAGCGTTTTTCCCAGTTCACCCTGAGCAGCTGCGGACTTTTCCTCGATTACTCGAAAAACCTGATCACCAGCGAAACCCGCGACCTGCTCGTGGGCCTCGCCAAAGAAGTCGGCCTGAAAGACGCGATCAACTCGCTGTACGCCGGCGAGCCGGTCAACTCCTCCGAAGGCCGCCCGGCCCTGCACACCGCCCTGCGCCGCCCGGTTGGCGACAAGTTGTCGGTGAACGGCGTGAACATCATGCCGGACGTGCACAAGGTGCTGAACCAGATCACCGACCTGGTCGGCCGCATTCATGATGGCCTGTGGCGTGGCTACACCGAGAAGCCGATCACCGACGTGGTGAACATCGGTATCGGTGGCTCGTTCCTCGGCCCGGAGCTGGTCTCCGAAGCGCTGTTGTCCTACGCCCACAAAGGCGTGCGCTGCCACTACCTGGCGAACATCGACGGCAGCGAGTTCCACGAGCTGACCATGAAGCTGCGCGCCGAGACCACGCTGTTCATCGTCTCGTCGAAATCCTTCAACACCCTGGAAACCCTGAAAAACGCCCAGGCCGCCCGCGCCTGGTACCTGGCCCAGGGTGGCTCGGAAGCCGAGCTGTACCGCCACTTCATCGCCGTATCGAGCAACAACGCGGCGGCGGTGGCCTTTGGTATCCGTGAAGAAAACATCTTCCCGATGTGGGATTGGGTCGGCGGCCGTTACTCGCTGTGGTCGGCCATCGGCTTGCCGATCGCCCTGGCTATCGGCATGTCCAACTTCAAGGAGCTGCTGTCCGGTGCCTACACCATGGACCAGCATTTCCAGAACGCACCGTTCGAACAGAACATGCCGGTGCTGCTGGGTCTGCTGGGCGTGTGGTACGGCAACTTCTGGGGCGCGCAGAGCCATGCGATCCTGCCGTACGACCATTACCTGCGTAACATCACCAAACACTTGCAACAGCTGGACATGGAATCCAACGGCAAGAGCGTGCGCCAGGACGGCACGCCCGTCGCGACCGATACCGGCCCGGTGATCTGGGGTGGCGTAGGTTGCAACGGCCAACACGCCTACCACCAGTTGCTGCACCAGGGGACCCAACTGATCCCGGCCGACTTTATCGTGCCGATCGTCAGCTTCAACCCGGTGTCCGACCACCATCAGTGGCTGTACGCCAACTGCCTGTCCCAGAGCCAGGCGCTGATGCTCGGCAAGACCCGCGCCGAAGCCGAAACCGAGCTGCGCGACAAGGGCATCCCGGAAGACGAAGTGCAAAAACTTGCACCGCACAAGGTGATCCCGGGCAATCGTCCGAGCAACACTATCGTGGTCGAGCGCATCAGCCCGCGTCGCTTGGGCGCTCTGGTTGCCATGTATGAGCACAAAGTGTTCGTGCAGAGCGTGATCTGGGGTATCAACGCCTTCGACCAATGGGGCGTGGAACTGGGCAAAGAGCTGGGCAAGGGTGTCTACAACCGCCTGACCGGCGCTGAGGAAATCCTGGCCGACGATGCGTCGACCCAGGGCCTGATCAACTACTTCCGCGGTCGTCACCGCGGCTGATCCAGGTATGGCAGGGCCAACGTCCGTTTGGACGTTGGCCTTGAACCCTCCCCTTGCAGGGTGCATCTTTATGACTTGTCGCAAAAACAAGAATAAGGATCGCTCATGTTCGATATCAGCACGTTCCCCACCGCCGATGCCGTCCGCCGGGCTGCGCAACTCAGTCAAGAGGACTATCAGCGCCTCTACCGCCAATCCATCGAGCAGCCGGACACCTTCTGGGCTGAACAGGCCAAAGGCTTTCTCGACTGGATCACCCCGTGGCACACCGTTCAAAGCTCAGACATCAACACTGGCGCCGCCCAGTGGTTTGCCGGCGGCCAACTGAACGTCAGCTACAACTGCATCGACCGTCACCTGGCGCAACGCGCCGATCAGCCGGCCTTCATTTGGGAGGGCGATGATCCTGCCAAATCCTCCAACATCACCTACCGCCAACTGCACCAGAACGTCAGTCGCCTGGCCAATGTGCTGAAAAGCCGTGGCGTGAAGAAAGGCGACCGGGTGTGCATCTACATGCCGATGATCCCGGAAGCGGCCTACGCCATGCTCGCCTGTACGCGGATTGGCGCGGTGCATTCCGTGGTGTTTGGTGGCTTCTCGCCGGATGCCTTGCGTGACCGTATTCTCGACGCCGACTGCCGCACGGTGATCACCGCCGACGAAGGCGTGCGCGGTGGCAAGCCGGTGGCGCTGAAACAGAATGTCGACAAAGCCCTGACCAACTGCCCGAATGTGAGCACGGTTCTGGTGGTAGAGCGCACCGGTGCGACCGTCAACTGGAGCGAAGGCCGCGACCTCAAGTATCAACAGGCCCTGGATGCGGCCAGCGACGACTGCCCGCCCGAGCCAATGGACGCCGAAGACCCGCTGTTCATCCTCTACACCTCCGGCAGCACCGGCAAACCCAAAGGTGTGCTGCACACCACCGGCGGCTACTTACTGCAAGCGACGATGACCTTCAAATACGTGCTCGACTACCGCGAGGGCGAGGTGTTCTGGTGCACCGCCGATGTGGGCTGGGTCACCGGCCACAGTTACATCGTGTACGGCCCACTGGCCAACGGCGCGACTTCGCTGATGTTCGAAGGCGTACCGAGCTACCCGGACAGCTCGCGCTTCTGGCAAGTGATCGACAAGCATAAAGTCAACATCTTCTACACCGCGCCCACCGCCTTGCGTGCTTTGATGCGCGAGGGTCACGGCCCGCTGGAGAACACCTCTCGCGCCAGCCTGCGCCTGCTGGGGAGTGTCGGTGAACCGATCAACCCGGAAGCCTGGGACTGGTACTTCAATGCCGTCGGCGAACAACGCTGCCCGATCGTGGACACCTGGTGGCAGACAGAAACCGGCGGCATCATGCTCAGCCCCTTGGTCAGCGCGCAGCGCATCAAGCCCGGCTGCGCGACCCAGCCGATGTTTGGCGTACAACCCGTATTGCTTGACGAACACGGCAAGGAATTCAGCGGCGCCGGCAGTGGCGTACTGGCGATCAAAGCGAGCTGGCCAGGGCAGATCCGCAGCGTGTACGGCGATCCGCAGCGCATGATCGACACCTATTTCAAACCCTACCCCGGTTACTATTTCACCGGCGACGGCGCACGCCGTGATGACGACGGCGACTACTGGATCACCGGGCGCATCGACGATGTGATCAACGTCTCCGGCCATCGCATCGGCACCGCCGAGGTGGAAAGCGCCCTGGTGCTGCACGACCAGGTGGCCGAGGCCGCCGTGGTGGGCTACCCCCATGACGTCAAAGGCCAGGGCATCTATGCGTTTGTCACGCCCATGAATGGAGTGGAACCCGACGATGCGTTGAAAAAACACCTGCTGGCGCTGGTCAGCAAGGAAATCGGCAGCTTTGCCAAGCCGGAACTGATCCAATGGGCCCCGGCCTTGCCGAAAACCCGCTCCGGCAAGATCATGCGCAGGATTTTGCGCAAGATCGCCTGCAACGAACTCGACAGCCTCGGTGATACCTCGACCCTGGCCGACCCGAGTGTCGTAGAGGGCTTGATCGACAAACGCCTGAACCGATAGGAACCCCTGAGTCGCCATGGAATTTATCCGCAGCCGTATCGAAAACCAGTTGATGAGCCTGACCGGTTTGTCACTGGGCCAACTGGACCTGGAAAACCCCAAGGGTGACCCTGGTCTGTTCGGGCCCGATTCGGTGAGTTGGCAGGTCCATGGCGACTTCAGCAGCATGCTCATCGGCGGCATCAGCGCCTTGATGCTGCAAGCCTTACACCCATTGGCCCTGGCGGGCGTGTGGGACCATTCCAACTTTCGTCAGGACATGCTCGGGCGCTTGCGGCGCACCTCGCAGTTCATCTCGGGCACAACATTTGGCTCGCGCAAAGACGCCGAATGGCTGATCGAAAAAGTCCGCACCATTCACTTGCAGGTGGTCGGTCATGCCCCGGACGGGCGACCTTACGCGGCCAGCGACCCGGAATTGCTGACCTGGGTGCATGTGGCAGAGGTCAGTAACTTCCTCGCCGCCCACTTGCGCTATCGCAACCCGAATCTGTCCGGTCGAGACCAGGACCGTTACTACAGTGAAATTGCCTTGGTCGCCGAACAGCTGGGCGCGCGGCATGTTCCGCGTTCTCGGCAGGAAATTTCGGATTATCTGGCCCGCATCCGCCCGCAATTACTGTGCGACGATCGCAGCCGCGAAGTACTGCGCTTGCTCTTGAATACGCCCTCCCCCAGCCTGCTGGCCAAACCCTTCGGCAGTCTGATGATGCAGGCCGGCATTGACCTGCTGCCGGATTGGACCAGCGCCATGCTCGACCAGCACCAGAGCCCGCTGCAACGCCAGATGATCCGTGCCGGGGTCAAGCGCAGTGCGCCGATGCTGCGATGGGCGATGCGCAACGGTTCGGTGCAACGCGCCCATCGGCGGATGGGGTTGATGTAGGCGACGGCGCATAGCTGTTAAACTTCGCGCCCTCATTTCCCCAGCAAGGCGCGCTCCATGTCTCCTCTGAATCAGGCGCTGCGCGCCGCCCTCGATCATCGCCAAGACCTGATCCATGAGCTGCACGCCCAAGGCACCGACTGCTACCGCCTGTTCCATGGCAGCCAGGAAGGCGCCGGCGGCCTGACGATCGACCGCTACGGCCCGCAATTGCTGGTGCAGAGTTTTCACCACTCCCTGGAAACTGCAGAGCTGCTGGACCTGCATCAACAGGTCAACCAGTACATGGGCCTGGAATTGTTGCTGGTGTACAACGACCGTTCCCGTGGCAACTCGCGCATCGACCGCGAAGACACGGTTTATCGTGCCGAGCCCGCTGCACTGGAAGACCTGATCGGCCATGAGTGGGGCCTCAATTACCGCGTGCGCGGCCGCCATGCCGGGCAGGACCCGCTGTTGTTCCTGGATTTGCGTAACACCCGCGGCTGGGTCAAGGCCCACAGCGCCGGCAAAAGCGTGCTGAACCTATTCGCCTACACCTGCGGCGTCGGCCTGAGCGCGGCAGCCGGTGGTGCGCGTGAGGTGTGCAACCTGGACTTCGCCGAGGGCAACCTGGCGGTCGGGCGCGAAAATGGGCTGCTCAACCCGCAATTGCCGACCATGCAGTTCGTGCAATCGGATTACTTCCCGGCGATCCGCCAATTGGCCGGCCTGCCGATCACCCAGCGCCGCGGGCAAAAGCTGCCGAGTTACCCGCGCCTGGAACAACGTCAATACGACTTGGTACTGCTCGACCCGCCAGCCTGGGCCAAGAGTGCTTTCGGCACCGTCGACCTGCTGCGCGATTACCAGAGCCTGCTCAAGCCCGCACTGTTGGCCACCGCCGACAATGGCGTGCTGATTTGCTGCAACAACCTGGCGAAAGTCAGCATGGAGGACTGGCGCGAACAGGTGCTACGTTGCGCAGAGAAGGCCGGGCGCCCCGTGCGTGACTGCAAAGTCATGACGCCAGGCGCGGACTTTCCCTCGCAGGACCAACAACCTCCGCTGAAAACCCTGATACTGCAGCTGTAAGACGTTTCCCAAAGGACCCGTTCTTCGGAACCGAAAACCCGTGCCATACTCCAAGGCACTCCTGTTTGACATAGATGGCGCCGCCCCATGCCCAAAGGATTGATTCGCGCCGCTGGCGCCTTGTTGACCGCCCTTGCCCTGTACAGCTTGCTGGGCTTTTTGATTCTCCCTGGCGTTGCCCTTCGCATTGCCAACCAGCAACTGGCCAATTACGC
This sequence comes from Pseudomonas sp. FH1, assembly GCF_000510895.2. Taxonomy (NCBI): domain Bacteria; kingdom Pseudomonadati; phylum Pseudomonadota; class Gammaproteobacteria; order Pseudomonadales; family Pseudomonadaceae; genus Pseudomonas; species Pseudomonas sp. FH1. The sequence goes on along the minus strand of NZ_AOHM01000028.1, from coordinate 53,411 downwards.
CACGGTGCCGGCGCGGATCGAGCGGATCGAGCTCAACCCGTTCAGCCTGGAGGTAACGGCATGGGGGCTGAAAATCGGTGAGCCGGGCAAGGAACAGGTGGGTTTCGAGCGTCTCTACGCCAACCTGCAGATCGACAGCCTCTGGACTCGCGCCCTGCACCTGGCCGATGTGCAACTGGACAAACCCAAGACTGAGCTGTTGTTCGACAAGTCCGGCCAGTTGAACCTCGCGCAGTTGTTCAAGCTGCCGCCCAGCGAGCCCATCCCGACCGACCCAAATGCCAAGCCGTTTCCGCTGCGCATCGACAGCATCAAGCTGGCCGGCGGCTATGTGCATTTTGAAGACTTGCGCCCCAGCGAACCCATCGAATTCCTTTACGACAAGCTCGACTTCGAGCTGAAAAACCTCAGTACCCTGCCTGAAGACAACGCCGACATGACGTTGGTGGCAGCCGGGCCTGCAGGCGGACAGATCGACTGGAAAGGTAATTTCAGCCTGGTGCCGATCACTTCCGAAGGCACGTTGAAAGTCACCGATGGCAAGATGAAAGCCTGGTGGCCGTATGTACGTGACGCGCTTCCATTGGTGCTGGAAGACGGTGTACTCAACTTCAGCACCGAGTACAAGTTCAGCCTGGCCAAAGAGACAGAACTGAACCTGACCAACACCTCCGCCAGCATCGCGCCATTTGCCATCAAGGCACCGGATGGCCGCCCACTGGTTCGCCTGGAACGCCTGGACGTCAGCGAAACCACGGTGGACTTGGCCAAGCAGCAGGTCGTCGTCGGCAAGATCCGCAGCAACAAGCTGGAAACCTGGGCGTCGCTGGAAGCGGATGGGCAACTGGACTGGCAGAAACTGTTCGCCAGCCAGCCGAGTAAGCCGGCCAAGGCACCCGAGCCCCAAAATGCACCCGCCACCGCCGACTCGCCAAAAGCCGAGCCTGCGGCGCCAAGCAAGCCTTGGCAAGTACTGCTCAAGGACGTGCAACTGCGCAACTATCAGGTGCACCTGGCTGACCGTCAGGCCAAGCCGGCGGTCGCGCTGGAAGTGGGCCCGCTGAACGTCGATGTGCAGAATTTCGACAGCCTCAACCAGAGCCCCTTCACGTTGAAAGTCGACACCGGCCTGGGCAAGCAGGGCAAGGTTCAGGCGACTGGCGAGGTCAACCTCAACCCGGTCAGCGCCAAGCTGAAAGTGAATACCCAGGACATCGACCTGCGGGTCGCCCAGTCCTATATCAGCCCGTTCATCCGCCTGGAACTGCGCAGCGGCATGCTCGGCAGCAATCTCGATGTGAACCTGAAAAGCACTGATCCTTTGAAGCTCCAGGTCACAGGCAGAGCGCAGGTCGACCAGTTGCACACCCTGGACACCCTCAAGACCCGCGACTTCCTCAAATGGCAGCGCCTGGTGCTAGAAGGCGTGAACTATCAGCACGGCGACAGTCTGTCGATCGACAAGGTCAACCTGCTGCAGCCGTATGCACGTTTCATGATCAACGATGACCGCACCACCAACGTGGATGACCTGTTGATCCCGCAACCCGCCGACAAAACACCCAAGCCCGCCAGCAAGGAAAAACCCTTGGGCATCCGCATCGGGCAGATTGCAATCAATGACGGTTCGGCCAACTTTGCCGACTTCAGCCTCACACCCAACTTCGCCACGGCGATTCAACAGCTCAACGGGCAAATCGGCACCATCGACAGCCGCCAGGCCAAACCGGCCAGCGTCGATATCAAGGGTAAGGTTGATCGTTATGCGCCGGTGACCATCAAGGGCAGCGTGAACCCGTTCGACCCGATGGCGACGCTGGATATCGCAACCAGCTTCAAACGCGTAGAGCTGACCACCCTGACGCCCTACTCCGGCAAGTTCGCCGGTTTCCGTATCCGCAAGGGTCGCCTGAACCTCGACCTGCATTACGTGATCACCAAGGGCCAACTGAAGGCCGAGAACAAAGTGGTGGTCGAGCAGCTGCAACTTGGCGAGAAAGTCGACAGCGCCGATGCCGTGGACTTGCCGATTCGCCTGGCAATCGCCTTGCTCAAGGATTCCGACGGCAAGATTTCCATCGAACTGCCGGTGACAGGCGATCTGAATAACCCGCAGTTCAGTGTGATGCCGATTGTCTGGCAGACCCTGCGTAACCTGGTAGTGCGTGCAGCGACGGCGCCCTTCAAGTTTATCGGTGGGCTGGTGACGGGCGGTGGCTCGGAAGACCTTGGCAATGTATCGTTCGCCGCTGGGTCCAGCGAATTGAACAAGGATGCCGAAGGCGCCTTGAACACCTTGGCTAAAGCACTGAAAGAGCGCCCTACATTGCGCCTGGAGATCGAAGGCACAGCGGCTGCCAGCAGCGATGGACCGTTCCTTGCCGCTCAGCGACTGGAACGTGAATACCAGTACAACTACTACAAGATTCTTCAACGTCGTGGTGACAAGGTTCCAGCCCAGGCGTCCCTGCTTGTCGTACCGGAAAAGGAAAAGGCGCCGTTGCTTGAAGGCATCTACCGCACCCGCCTGAAACAGCAACCACCAGCCGAATGGAAAGACCTGAGCAGCGATGATCGTAGCGCCAAGCTTCGTGACGGCGTGATCAAGTTCTGGAGTGGCAGTGATGTGCTGCTGCGCCAACTGGGCCAGGACCGTGCAAGCACCATCAAGGACTACCTGGTGGACAAAGGCCAGCTGGAAGATGATCGGGTGTACTTCATTGATGCCAACTTGGGGCAGGCCGAGAAGGATGGTCGGGTCGTGACGCCGATGCATCTGGACGCGGAATAACCCGCCCAGAATAGAACAGGCCCCGACACAAGTGCCGGGGCCTGTAATGACCACATCCGTGTGGTCGGTCGCATGAACTCCAGAGGTGCATCGGGTGGATATCTAGCTCACCCTAAGCCGCCGCCGTCTCGTTCAGACGAAACTCCAAGCGTTACTCTGCTTTCAGGCCGTCGGCCGATACAGCTTTAACGCCTTTGATTTTCTTGGTGATGTTCACCGCGGTAGTTTTCTGAGCTTCAGTGACCGCTGCGGTCGAAGACAGGGACACTACGCCTTTGTTGGTTTCGACTTTGATGTCGGTACCCGGAATGCCTTTCTCGGTAACCAGGTCAGCTTTTACTTTTGTGGTGATCCAAGTGTCCGAGGTGGACTCTTTGGCACCGGCCGCTGCGCTTTTGGTTTTGTCGACGTTGTCAGCCTTGGTAGCACCGCCAGCCATCAGGCCGTCAGCCGAAACGGCGGTTACGCCTTTGATTTTCTTGGTGATAGCTACAGCAGTGGCTTTCTGTGCGTCAGAGATAGCGACTGTCGAGGACAGGGAAACCACGCCTTTGTTGGTTTCAACCTTGATGTCCGAACCAGGAATGCCTTTTTCGGTCAGCAGGTCGGATTTAACTTTGGTGGTGATCCAAGTATCCGAAACGCTTTCTTTAGCCTTGGTCGCTTCACCAGCCGCCAAAGTCATAGGGGCTTGGGAAGTCTGAGCAAAGGCTACGTTAGCACCCATGGCCAGGGTCAGAGCGGTAGCAGTAGCGAGAGCGAACTTCTTCATACGAGTAACTCCTGTTTTATTAAAAGTCTGCAGTACGTAAACCTTGATGCTGCAGCGTTAACAGGGATATTGCAGGCAGTGTGCCAAGTCTTATAAGACAACAAAGCCCATATAAAACAACAACTTATAAAAATAAGCATTTTTCGGAATCGTGCAAGTTGCATGAACGTCATCGTGCCTGCATGCAAGTTGCGGCTTTTGGCTTCAGCTAAGCGGCTGATTTCTCGTCACTTTCCAGCGCCCATAAAAAAAGGACTCCGAAGAGTCCTTTTTTTCAGCGCAACGCTTGGGGGTAGTTAAACGCCCGAAGCCTTGGCTGCTGCTACGTCCTTGATGGACAGCTTGATACGGCCGCGGTTGTCCACGTCCAGTACCAGCACTTCCACTTCCTGGCCTTCTTTCAGGATGTCAGTCACTTTCTCAACGCGAGCGTCGCTCAGCATGGAGATGTGAACCAGACCGTCCTTGCCCGGCAGGATGTTGACGAATGCGCCGAAGTCGACGATGCGCTCAACCTTACCGACGTAGATCTTGCCGATCTCGGCTTCTGCGGTGATGCCCAGGACGCGCTGACGGGCTGCTTCAGCCGCTTCCTTGGTTTCGCCGAAGATCTTGATCGAGCCGTCGTCTTCGATGTCGATCGAAGCCTTGGTCTCTTCACAGATCGCACGGATAGTCGCGCCGCCTTTACCGATGACATCACGGATTTTGTCGGTGTCGATTTTCATCGCGATCATGGTCGGAGCATTTTCCGACAGTTCGGTACGGGACTGGCCAATGATCTGGTTCATCTGACCGAGGATGTTCAGGCGCGCTTCCAGGGCTTGGCCCAGGGCGATTTCCATGATTTCTTCGGTGATGCCCTTGATCTTGATGTCCATCTGCAGCGCGGTCACACCTTTGGCGGTACCGGCTACTTTGAAGTCCATGTCGCCCAGGTGATCTTCGTCGCCCAGGATGTCGGTCAGGATGGCGAACTTCTCGCCTTCTTTAACCAGGCCCATGGCGATACCGGCAACCGGCGCCTTCATCGGCACACCCGCGTCCATCAGCGCCAGGGAAGCACCGCAAACGGAAGCCATGGAGCTGGAACCGTTGGATTCGGTGATTTCCGACACAACACGGATGGTGTACGGGAATACGTCGGCAGCAGGCAGCATGGCGGCGATCGAACGACGGGCCAGACGGCCGTGACCGATTTCGCGACGACCAGCGCCACCCATGCGACCACACTCGCCCACCGAGAACGGAGGGAAGTTGTAGTGCAGCATGAACGGGTCTTTTTTCTCGCCTTCCAGGGTGTCCAGCAGTTGTGCGTCACGGGCGGTGCCCAGGGTCGCGACTACCAAAGCCTGGGTTTCACCACGGGTGAACAGCGCGGAACCGTGAGTCTTCGGCAGAACGCCGACTTCGATGTTCAGCGGACGTACGGTGCGGGTGTCGCGACCGTCGATACGTGGCTTGCCGTTAACGATGTTTTCGCGAACGGTGCGGTATTCGATTTCACCGAAAGCCGCTTTGACGTCGCTGGAGGAAGGCTGGCCTTCTTCACCGGACAGCTTGGCCACAACCTGATCCTTCAACTCGCCCAGGCGAGCGTAACGGTCGGCCTTGACGGTGATGGTGTAGGCGTCGGAGATGGCAGCGCCGAACTCGGAGCGGATAGCGCCCAGCAGCTCGGTGGCTTCGGCTTGTGGAGCCCAGGTCCAGGTTGGCTTGGCGGCTTCGGCAGCCAGCTCGGTGACAGCCTTGATGACAGCCTGGAACTCGTCGTGGGCGAACAGCACGGCGCCCAGCATCTGGTCTTCGGTCAGCTCTTTGGCTTCCGATTCAACCATCAACACGGCTTCCGAAGTACCGGCAACGACCATGTCCAGGCTCGACGCTTTCTGTTGCTCGTAGGTCGGGTTCAGCAGGTAGCCGGTGCTTTCGTGGAAAGCAACGCGGGCTGCGCCGATCGGGCCATCGAAAGGAATGCCGGAGATGGCCAGGGCAGCCGAGGTACCGATCATCGCAGCGATGTCCGGATCGGTCTTTTTGCTGGTGGAAACGACGGTGCAGACAACCTGCACTTCGTTCATGAAGCCTTCTGGGAACAGCGGACGGATCGGACGGTCGATCAGTCGGGAAGTCAGGGTTTCTTTCTCGGAAGGACGGCCTTCACGCTTGAAGAAACCGCCAGGGATCTTACCGGCAGCGTAAGTCTTTTCCTGGTAGTGAACGGACAGAGGGAAGAAGCCTTTGCTCGGGTCAGCGGTCTTGGCGCCAACAACGGTCACCAGAACGGTCACGTCGTCGTCAACGGTAACCAGCACTGCGCCGGAGGCTTGACGGGCGATACGGCCTGTCTCGAGGGTAACGGTCGACTGACCGAACTGGAATTTTTTGATAACCGGGTTCACGGTGTCCTACCTTCTTTGTGGCTCTTGGGGGAACTTGTCTTCTTGCGAAATTCTTGGGCAATGTCGGGAATCGGCCCGAGCCTGGTCCAGGGGTAAAACGTGTATCCAGATAAAACTTGAGGCTGGGAGCCTACCATGCGCCAGCGGGAATCCCACTGACACACGGCAGACAACCAACCTCTAGCGCAATCGCTTATTAGCGACGCAGACCCAGGCGACCGATCAGAGTCTGATAACGACCCAGATCCTTGCCTTTCAGGTAGTCCAGCAGCTTACGGCGCTGGTTTACCATGCGGATCAGACCACGACGGGAGTGGTGATCTTTACCGTTGGCCTTGAAGTGACCTTGCAGCTTGTTGATGTTGTGGGTCAGCAGTGCAACTTGCACTTCTGGCGAACCAGTGTCACCAACAGCTTGCTGATAGTCAGCAACGATTTGTGCTTTTTCTTGAACGTCGAGAGCCATGAGGCAATCCTTTTTTCAGGAAACCACCCAAAGGGCAGTTTCAACAGGCCAGGGACAAATCCCTGTATCTAAAAATGAGTAGTGACCGTGCCTGTTAACAGCCACCCTCGTCCGGTCATTCTGACCGAATCAGTCGACGCGGCGCGATGCGCCCGTCTTCGCTCACTTCACCGATACCGATGAAGCGACCGTTATGATCCTGTACCCGCACCATGCCGAACTTCGGGGCATCCGGGGCACGTACCGGCTGGCCGTTGAGCCAGTAGAACGCGCTGTGCTCCGAAAAGTGCAGCAATGGCCAATCCAGCAAACCGCTGTCCGATGGCATCAGGAAGCGATCAACCGCTTCGTTGCCGCCTTCGGCGTGTACGGCTTCCAGCTCTTCCAGCGTGACCGTCTGGGCCAGGCTGAAAGGGCCGGCCTGGGTGCGTCGCAGTTCTGCAACGTACGCACCGCAACCGAGCTGTTCACCGATATCTTCCACGAGGGTACGGATATAGGTGCCTTTGCTGCAGTCCACGGCCAGGCGGGCAGTGTCGCCTTCACAGGCGAGTAACTCCAAGCGCGCAATAGTAACAGAACGCGGTTCGCGCTCCACTACTTCGCCCGCACGTGCCAGCTTGTAAAGAGGCTGGCCATCACGCTTGAGCGCCGAGTACATCGGCGGTATCTGACTGATTTGCCCACGAAAACCGGGCAAAGCCGCTTCAATATCAGCACGACCAACGGTCACATCGCGAACCTGCAGAACATCACCTTCGGCGTCGGCCGTGGTGGTGGTCTTGCCCAATTGCATCAGGGTTTCGTAACCCTTGTCGGAATCGAGCAGGTATTGCGAGAATTTGGTGGCCTCGCCAAAGCACAACGGCAGTACACCGGTGGCCAAAGGATCGAGGCTGCCGGTGTGCCCGGCCTTTTCGGCGTTGAGCAGCCAACGGACCTTCTGCAAGGCGGCATTGGAGGTAAAGCCAATGGGCTTGTCGAGCAGAATGATGCCGCTGACGTTGCGACGGATACGTTTGACCTGAGCCACCGCTTACTCCTTGGCGTCTTCAGGTGTGGACGGGTGCTGGCTGTCTTCAGCCACGGCGCGCTCGATCAGTGCCGACAGGTGCGCGCCACGCACGACGCTTTCGTCGTAGTGGAAGTGCAACTGAGGAACACTGCGCAGCTTCATTTCACGGGCCAACTGCATGCGCAGGAAACCTGCGGCCGAGTTGAGCACCTTGATGCTTTGCGCGATTTCTTCGCTGCTGTCCTGCCCCATCACGGTGATGAAGATCTTGGCGTGACCCACGTCACGGCTCACTTCTACGGCGGTGATGGTGACCAGACCAACGCGGGGGTCTTTGACTTCGCGACGGATCAGTTGGGCCAGCTCGCGCTGCATCTGATCGCCGATACGCTGGGTACGGCTGTATTCTTTTGCCATGTCTTGTTACCTGTTACTGCCACACGGTGAAACCCGTGGGGTCTGAAAGCGGCAAACGCCCGGCCTGACAAAAGCCAGACCGGGCGTTGCGTTTAGAGTCCGTACGCTGCGCGGGGCATTTGCATGCCCACACGCGGCGTGGCTCCGGAAGTGCGCGAGTTAGAGGCTGCGAGCAACCTGAACCTTCTCGAAGACTTCGATCTTGTCGCCAACCTTGACGTCGTTGTAGCTCTTGACGCCGATACCGCATTCCATGCCGGCACGTACTTCGGAAGCGTCATCCTTGAAGCGGCGCAGGGATTCCAGCTCGCCTTCGAAGATAACGATGTCTTCACGCAGTACACGGATTGGACGGTTACGGTGCACAACACCTTCGATAACCATGCAACCGGCGATCGCGCCGAATTTCGGCGAGCGGAACACGTCACGCACCTCGGCCACACCCAGGATGTTCTCCCGGACGTCGCTGCCAAGCATGCCGGTGAGGGCTTTCTTGACGTCTTCGATGATGTCGTAGATGACGTTGTAGTAACGCATGTCCAGGCCTTCCTGCTCGACGATCTTGCGAGCGCCAGCATCGGCACGCACGTTGAAGCCGAACAGTACAGCGTTGGAAGCCAGTGCCAGGTTGGCGTCGGATTCGGTGATACCACCGACACCGCCACCGACAACGCGCACTTGCACTTCGTCGTTACCCAGGCCATTCAAGGCGCCGTTCAACGCTTCGAGGGAACCACGTACGTCAGACTTGAGGACGATGTTAAGCGTCTTCTTCTCTTCCTGGCCCATGTTCTCGAAGATGTTTTCCAGCTTGCCGGCGTGAGCACGGGCCAGCTTGACTTCACGGAACTTGCCTTGACGGAACAGAGCCACTTCACGGGCCTTCTTCTCGTCGGCAACCACGCTCATCTCGTCGCCAGCGTCCGGGGTACCGTCCAGGCCGAGGATCTCGACCGGGATAGCAGGACCTGCTTCCTTGATTGGCTTGCCGTTCTCGTCGAGCATGGCACGTACACGGCCGTAGTTCGAACCAACCAGCACCATGTCGCCTTGGCGCAGGGTACCGTCTTGAACCAGGACGGTCGCAACCGGGCCACGGCCCTTGTCGAGACGGGACTCAACCACAACGCCACGGCCAGGAGCCGATGGAGTAGCGGTCAGTTCCAGAACCTCGGCTTGCAACAGAACGGCTTCGAGCAGTTCGTCAACGCCGGTACCCATCTTCGCGGAGACCGGTACGAATGGAGTGTCGCCACCCCACTCTTCGGAGGTCACGCCGTGAACCGACAGTTCGCTACGGATGCGATCGAGATCGGCGCCCGGCTTGTCGATTTTGTTCACTGCTACTACCAACGGAACGCCAGCTGCCTTGGCATGCTGAACGGCTTCGATGGTTTGTGGCATCACGCCGTCGTCCGCTGCAACCACCAGGATCACGATGTCAGTCGCCTTGGCACCACGGGCACGCATCGCGGTAAACGCGGCGTGACCAGGGGTGTCGAGGAATGTCACCATGCCACGGTCGGTTTCAACGTGGTACGCACCGATGTGCTGGGTGATACCGCCGGCTTCGCCCGCAGCCACCTTGGCACGACGGATGTAGTCGAGCAGGGAAGTTTTACCGTGGTCAACGTGGCCCATTACGGTCACAACCGGTGCACGGGAAACCGCCTCACCTTCAAACTTCAGGGACTCGGCCAGGGAATCTTCCAGGGCGGTGTCGCTGACCAGGGTCACTTTGTGGCCCAGCTCTTCAGCAACCAACTGGGCAGTTTCCTGGTCCAGTACCTGGTTGATGGTGGCCGGAGTACCCAGCTTGAACATGAACTTGATGATTTCAGCTGCCTTTACCGACATCTGCTGGGCCAGATCGCCCACAGTGATGGTCTCGCCGATCTTCACTTCACGCACGACAGGACCGGTTGGGCTCTGGAAACCGTGGGCGTTGCGTTTCTTCAGCTTGGCCTTGCCGCGACCACCACGACGGAAGCCATCGCTTTCTTCGTCGGTAGTACGTGGGGCAACTCGTGGAGCTGGCGCTTTCTCTTTGACCGAAGCACGATGCGGAGCGTTTTTGCGTTCGCCATCGCCACCACCACCGCGACGATTGTTATCGTCAGCACGCGGCTTGTCCGGACGACGAGGTTCGTCGCGCTTGCGAGCGTCAGCAGCAGGTGCTGGTGCAGCGGCAACCGGAGCGGCCTCACGCACAGCTTCTACAGGAGCGCTAGGCGCGGCGACCGCTTCAGTGGCAGCAGGTTGCGCAGCAGCAGGCTGGCGACGCGCTTCTTCTTCGGCGCGACGCTTGGCTTCTTCTTCAGCCTTCTGACGTGCAGCATTTTCTACTGCGCGACGTTCTTCCAGTTCGCGTTTGCGCTCGGCTTCGATTTCTTCCGGGCTGCGCTGTACGAAGACTTTCTTCTTGCGTACTTCAACGCTGATGCTCTTGCTACCCGCAACACGCAGGGTGCTGGTGGTTTTGCGCTGCAATGTAATCTTGCGCGGTTCTTCCACTTTCGCCTTGTGGCTGCTCTTCAAGTGAGTCAGCAAAGACTGCTTCTCACTGTCGCTCACACCTTCATCGGCGGCGGTGTGCGGCAGACCTGCCTCACGCATCTGCTGCAACAGGCGCTCTACCGGTGTTTTGACCTCATCGGCCAGTTGTTTCACCGTGACTTGCGTCATGCACTTCTCTCCTCAGGCCGCGCCTAGTTACTCGAACCAATGGGCTCGGGCGGCCATGATCAACTTGCCGGCACGATCATCGTCAATGCCGTCGATGTCGAGCAGATCGTCAATAGACTGCTCGGCCAGGTCTTCGCGGGTAATTACGCCGCGCACCGCCAGTTCCATCGCCAAATCCTTGTCCATACCCTCAAGCGAGAGCAGGTCTTCGGCCGGATGGGCGTCTGCCAGCTTTTCCTCAGTAGCGATGGCTTTAGTCAACAAACGATCCTTGGCCCGAGCGCGAAGCTCGTTGACGGTGTCTTCGTCAAAGCCGTCGATGTTGAGCATTTCTTCCAACGGTACGTAGGCAATCTCTTCCAGGCTGGTGAAGCCTTCATCTACCAGCACCTGTGCCAGGTCTTCATCGACTTCAAGCTCTTCGATGAAGTTGCGCAGGATGTCACCGGTTTCAGCTTGCTGCTTAGCCTGGATGTCCGATTCGGTCATCACGTTCAGGGTCCAACCGGTCAGTTGGCTGGCCAGACGCACGTTCTGACCACCACGACCAATGGCCTGAGCCAGATTGTCTGCGCCAACGGCGATGTCCATTGCATGGGCATCTTCGTCAACGATAATTGCCGCCACTTCAGCCGGCGACATGGCGTTGATCACGAACTGCGCCGGGTTATCGTCCCACAGGACGATGTCCACACGCTCACCGCCCAATTCGCCCGACACTGCCTGGACGCGCGAACCGCGCATACCGATGCAAGCGCCTTGCGGGTCGATGCGTTTGTCCTTGGAGCGAACCGCGATCTTGGCGCGCGAACCCGGGTCGCGGGACGCAGCCATGACTTCGATAAGGCCTTCGGCGATTTCCGGCACTTCGATACGGAACAGCTCGATCAGCATTTCCGGCGCGGTACGCGACAGGATCAACTGAGGGCCGCGGTTCTCGGTGCGGATTTCCTTGAGCAGCGCACGCAGGCGCACGCCGACACGGAAGGTTTCGCGAGAAATGATGTCTTCGCGGGCCAGTAACGCTTCGGCGTTGTTGCCCAGGTCGACGATCACGTTGTCGCGGGTGACTTTTTTCACGGTGCCGGAGATGATTTCACCCAGGCGCTCGCGATAAGCGTCAACGACTTGAGCGCGCTCGGCTTCGCGAACCTTCTGCACGATGACCTGTTTGGCGGTCTGTGCAGCAATACGGCCGAATTCGATCGATTCGATCTTTTCTTCGACGACATCACCGACCTTGGCACCAGGATGCGTTTGCGCAACCTTGCTTGGCCAGGTTTCGATGGCCGGATCATCAAGATCGGCTTCTTCGACGACCGTCCAGCGACGGAAAGTCTCATAGGCACCGGTGTGGCGGTTGATTTCCACACGCAGATCAACTTCGTCTTCAAAACGCTTTTTGGTAGCAGTGGCCAGGGCCAGCTCCAGCGCTTCAAAAATCACGTTTGCCGGTACGCCCTTTTCATTGGATACCGACTCAACAACCAGCAGTACTTCTTTGCTCATCGTACGCCTCGCCTTTCGCAAGCCATTGGATCCGCGGGATCCGCGTCTCAGTCAAAACTGGGAATAATGTTGGCCTTGTCGATCATATCGATCGGCAACAGGAACTCATGGTCTTCTACCTGCACCACGACATCCTGTTCTTCTACACCGCGCAGAAGGCCCTGAAAGTTGCGTCGCCCTTCAAAGGGAGATCGCAGCTTGATCTTCACTTGTTCACCGGCAAATTTTGCAAACTGATCAATAGTGAACAGTGGGCGTTCCATGCCAGGCGAGGAAACTTCGAGGGTGTATTCAACGGAGATCGGATCTTCAACATCCAGCACACCGCTGATCTGACGGCTGACAATGGCACAATCGTCCACCAGCACGCCGCCCTCTTTATCGATATAAACGCGCAACATTGAGTGGCGACCTTGAGCCGAAAACTCAATACCCCAGCATTCATAGCCTAGGGCCACGACCACCGGGGCCAGCAAGGCCTGCAACTCTTCTAGCTTGCTCGACACCTGAACCCCCTCGTGCATGTATGTGCATGCTGTGCAAAATAAAAAAATGGGCGAAACGCCCATCCTTGAAACGCCGTCGAACAGCGGCGTTGAAAGTGTCCAGCTAACAAAAAGCCCCTTAAAAGGGGCTCCGCTAAAACTGGTTGCGGGGGCCGGATTTGAACCGACGACCTTCGGGTTATGAGCCCGACGAGCTACCAGACTGCTCCACCCCGCGACAAAGCTGGGGCGGAAGTATACGACCGATCCCTTACAGGGTCAATGTAACCTTCCACCTACAAGAAAGCCCGCAACAGCGGGCTCTCCTGATAATTGGTACCGAGAAGGGGACTCGAACCCCTACACCCTATGGGCACAACCACCTCAAGGTTGCGTGTCTACCAATTCCACCACCTCGGCAATACAGCGCTTACAACCCTTCTTACTTCTGCTCTTGAGCTGGAGGTACGTCAGTCGCTGGAGTAGCCGACTTTTGCTCTTGAAGCACCGGGACATCATCAGAAGCCGGTTTTGCTTTTGGTACTTCCAACACTGCTGGGTTTGGGAGACCTACTTGAGTCAGCACATGAGCTTTCTCTTTAGCAAAGTAACCTAACCCCAAGCTGGTTATGAAGAAACCGGCGGCAAGTATAGCAGTAAACTTACTAAGAAAGGTAGAGGAACCTTGGCTTCCGAACACAGTATTTGAAGCACCTGCACCGAAAGACGCACCAGCATCCGCACCTTTACCCTGTTGCAACAAAACCAGGGCAACTACGCCCAGGGCAGCCAACAGATGAAAAACGACTACGACTGTTTCCAGCATTTTTTCAGTTTCCCGCGGCGCGACAGATCGCACCGAACTCATCTGCATTCAGGGAAGCTCCACCAATGAGCCCCCCATCGATATCCGGCATGCCGAACAGTTCGACCGCATTGGCCGCCTTCACGCTGCCGCCGTATAGAAGACGCACACCTTGTGCGACTTCAGAATTCTCTGCCGCCAACTGCGCGCGGATGGCTGCGTGCACATCCTGCGCCTGTTGCGGTGTAGCAGTCAGCCCGGTGCCAATGGCCCAGACCGGCTCGTAAGCAATTACTGCCTTTGCAAACGCACCAACACCCAGCTCCTCGATGATGCTGCCCAGCTGACGCGAGACAACTTCAAGAGTCTTGCCTGATTCGCGCTGCTCCAGGGTCTCCCCTATGCACAACACCGGAATCAAGCCACAAGCCTGTGCCGCTGCGAACTTGCGATTGAGTGTCCCATCACGCTCGCCCATCATCTGACGGCGCTCGGAGTGCCCGACAAGCACATAGGAACAACCCGCATCGACCAACTGACTCGGCGAAATCTCACCGGTCAATGCACCTTGCATCGGCTCCACCGCAGAGTTCTGCGCGCCGACCTGGATCGACTTGCCTTTCAGGCCATCAACCACTTGGTTGATATGCAAGCAAGGCGGGAACACCGCAACATCAACACCGCTCGGCAAGGCCAAGTGACGAAGGCCATTGATCAGCTCAGCGACACTGGCGCGGGTACCGTGCATCTTCCAGTTACCAGCTACCATAGTGCGACGCATGCTGTACCTCGTCGGTCAAAGTGGGCGCAGATGTTACCCAACCACATCATCACTGGCAAGCCGAATTCAGGCGCAAACTTCAGTTACCAGTTTTGCCAGGTCTTCGGCATGGCCGCGAACCTGTGTTTCGTCATCGCCTTCGACCATGACGCGCACCAGAGGCTCTGTGCCGGACTTGCGCAACAACACGCGACCACGCCCCGCCATAGCAAGGGTTACGCGCTCGCACGCCTCTTTGACAGCCGGGTGCTCGATCGGGTTTTCGCCGCCGCCAAAACGCACATTGAGCAGCACTTGCGGACATTTGCGCAGCGCCTGGCGCGCTTGGGCCAGACTCTCTTCGCGACGACGCAAGGACAGCAGAACCTGCAACGCAGCGATGATCGCGTCACCTGTGGTGGTGTGCTGGAAGCAGACTACGTGCCCGGAGTTCTCACCCCCCACCTGCCAGTTACGCTCAAGCAGCTCGGCGATCACATAGCGATCACCGACATTGGCGCGCACGAAGGGAATCCCCAAGTCCGCCAAGGCCAGCTCCAGGCCAAGGTTGCTCATCAACGTACCAACAACACCACCCTGCAGCTTGTTACGCTCGTGCATATCACGCGCAATGATGAACAACAGGTCATCACCATCAACAATCACGCCCGTGTGATCCACCATCAGCACACGATCACCATCACCATCGAAGGCAATACCCAAGTCGGCATGCTCGGCCAGGACGGCGGCCTGCAGTTGCTCCATATGGGTGGAACCGCAGTTTTCGTTGATGTTAAGCCCGTTCGGCTGGGCCGACAGCACCGTCACGTCTGCGCCCAACTCCTTGAACACGCTCGGCGCGACTTTGTAGGTCGCACCGTGGGCGCAATCGACCACAATCTTCAGACCGGCAAAATTGGTGCTGCTCGGCACACTGCTCTTGCAGAACTCGATATAGCGACCGGATGCGTCGTTGATACGCGACACCTTGCCTAACTTACTGGATTCAACCACCGTCATCGGTGCATCCAGCAACTCTTCGATCATCAACTCAATCTCGTCAGGCAGCTTGGTGCCCTGCCCTGAGAAGAATTTAATGCCGTTGTCATCGTGGGGATTGTGCGAGGCGCTGATCACAATACCGGCTTCAGCGTGAAAGGTACGCGTCAGGTAAGCGATCGCCGGCGTCGGCATCGGCCCCAGCAACATGACATCCGCGCCTGCGGCAGACAGGCCCGCCTCCAGCGCCGACTCAAACATGTACCCGGAAATACGGGTGTCCTTGCCCACCAGGATGCGGCAAGCGCCCATGCTGCGGAACGCCATACCCGCCGCCCACCCCAGCTTGAGCATGAAATCAGGAGTAATCGGAAATTCGCCGACCCGACCACGGATACCGTCGGTGCCAAAGTATTTTTTAGTCATAAGTGCTCCATCATTCTTATTCGGCTGATTCTACAGCGGCAATCATACGCACTACATCCACGGTCTCGGCGACATCATGCACCCGCAAGATACGCGCACCTTTGGTCACCGCCAGCGCAGCCAGTGCAAGGCCGCCATACAGCCGCTCACCTACTGGGCGATTCAAGGCCAGCCCTATCATGCTCTTGCGCGAAACACCCACCAATAGCGGCCGACCAAGGGCATGCAGGGAGTCCATATGCTTGAACAGGCTTAGGTTGTGCTGCAGGGTCTTGGCGAAACCAAAGCCGGGATCGAGGATGATTTTTTCCTCAGCAATCCCCGCGACAACACACTGAGCAACCCGCTCAGCGAGAAAACCGCTGACTTCGCCGACGAGATCATCATAGTGAGGGCTGTCCTGCATGTTGCCGGGCTCACCCAGCATATGCATCAAGCACACCGGCAGACCTGTCGCCGCAGCCGCATCAAGGGCTCCGTCACGCTGAAGCGAGCGCACATCGTTGATCAGCCCCGCCCCAAGACGCGCAGTTTCGCGCATCACGGCCGGTGTCGACGTATCAACCGAGATGATCACATCCAGCTCACGCGCGATACGCTCGACGATCGGCGCCACCCGCTCCAACTCTTCCAAGGGAGAGACAACGCGAGCGCCAGGCCGAGTCGATTCGCCACCGACGTCAATCAGGGTCGCTCCCGCCGCAACCATGGCTTCAGCATGACGCAATGCTGCATCGATCTGACTGAAGCGGCCGCCATCGGAAAAGGAATCGGGAGTGACATTGAGGATACCCATTACATGCGTATGGGCCAAATCAAGAACCCGGTTGCCGCAAGGCAACCGGGTGGAGGACAACACAGAAGTCATTTCAAACCTTAGACGTCAGCTGCCGGGCCGCCGATCGGGGTCTCAGGGCGTTCGTTCTGAACCACTGGCGGAGTGCCAGAGGTGCCCGAACCACCTTCCCAATCACGAGGCTCACGTGGAGCGCGACCGGCCATGATGTCGTCGATCTGGTCGGCATCAATGGTCTCGTACTTCATCAGCGCATCCGCCATGGCATCCAGCTTGTCGCGGTTGTCCGTGAGGATCTGCTTGGCCGTGCCGTAGCACTGGTCGATGATGCTGCGCACTTCGGAGTCGATCAGCTTGGCGGTTTCGCCGGAGAAGCTGGCGCTTTGACCGCCACCGCCACGACCCAGGAACACTTCACCTTCTTCCTCGGCATACATCAGCGGGCCGAGCTTTTCCGACAAGCCCCACTTGGTCACCATGTTCCGTGCAATCTGGCTGGCACGCATGATGTCGTTGGAAGCGCCGGTGGTGACACCGTCGAAGCCAAGGGTCATTTCTTCAGCAATACGACCGCCGTACAGCGAGCAGATCTGGCTGATCAGTGCGCGCTTGGAGAGGCTGTAACGGTCCTCTTCCGGCAGGAACATGGTCACACCCAGTGCCCGACCACGAGGGATGATCGACACTTTGTAGACCGGGTCATGCTCAGGCACGACGCGACCAACGATAGCGTGACCGGCTTCGTGATAAGCGGTGTTCTGTTTCTCTTTCTCGGACATGACCATGGACTTGCGCTCGGCGCCCATCATGATCTTGTCTTTTGCCAGTTCGAACTCTTTCATTTCAACGATGCGCTTGCCGGTACGAGCCGCAAACAGCGAAGCCTCGTTGACCAGGTTGGCCAGGTCCGCACCGGAGAAGCCAGGCGTACCACGGGCAATCACGGCCGGAGCCACGTCGTCGCCCATTGGCACTTTGCGCATGTGTACTTTCAGGATCTGTTCGCGACCACGGATATCCGGCAAGCCAACCACAACCTGACGGTCGAAACGGCCCGGACGCAGCAACGCAGGGTCCAGTACATCCGGACGGTTGGTTGCAGCAATCACGATGATGCCGTCATTCATTTCGAAGCCGTCCATCTCAACCAGCAACTGGTTAAGAGTCTGCTCACGCTCATCATGACCACCGCCCATGCCGGCGCCACGATGGCGACCAACGGCGTCGATTTCGTCGATGAAGATGATGCATGGTGCATGCTTTTTAGCCTGTTCGAACATATCGCGAACACGGCTGGCGCCGACACCGACAAACATCTCGACGAAGTCAGAACCGGAAATGGTGAAGAAAGGCACCTTGGCTTCGCCGGCAATTGCCTTGGCCAGCAAAGTTTTACCGGTACCCGGAGGACCGACCATCAGTACACCGCGAGGAATGCGGCCACCCAGGCGCTGGAACTTGCCTGGATCACGCAGGAACTCGACCAGCTCGCCCACTTCTTCCTTGGCTTCGTCGCAACCGGCAACGTCAGCCAGGGTGGTTTTCACCTGATCTTCGGAGAGCAGGCGTGCCTTGCTCTTGCCGAAGCTCATAGGCCCGCCCTTGCCCCCTGCACCGCCTTGCATCTGGCGCATGAAGAACATGAACACGGCGATGATCACCAGGATCGGGAAGCTGGCAACCAACAATTGGGTCCAGATGCTTTGCTGCTCAGGCTGCTTGCCTTCGACCACCACGTGGTTATCCACCAGGTCGCCGATCAGACCGTTGTCCTGGATCGCCGGACGAATGGTCTTGAAGCTGTCGCCATCGTTGCGTTTGCCGGTGATCACGTAGCCATCAACCGCTACGCGCTCGACCTTGCCATCCTTAACTTGCTGGATGAAGTCGGAATAGTTGAGGGTCTGCGGCTCGTTAGGGCTGGAGAAGTTGTTCATCACCGTCACCAGGACAGCCGCGATGATCAACCACAGGATCAGATTCTTTGCCATATCGTTCAATTAACTACCCTCTGAAGCAAGCTCCGCTACTGGCGCGCGCTTCGCATGATATTCACCGGCCTAACTTACTACATTACCTACAACTCTGGCAGGCGCCGTCTGTAACCCTTTGTGAAACTTTGACTACACAATATTCGTAAAGCTTCGTGACGAAAGCGATATAAAAAAACCTATCGCCCTCCTCGAATTCCTCAAAAACGCTCTTCACTCGCAGCGCCTTCCACCCCGCGGAAGCCGCGGCACAGCAGGTACTGCTCCCGAGACCTGTCCCGGGAAGAGTCAGGCTTACGCGTTTGCACCTTGTCGAACAGCTTGCGGATGTTCTTGTGGTACTCGTCAAAGCCTTCACCCTGGAAGACCTTCACCAGAAAATCACCACCTGGGCGCAGAACCCGACCCGCCAAATCCAACGCCAGCTCACAGAGGAACATTGCGCGCGGCATATCGACGGCCGGTAATCCACTCATATTGGGGGCCATGTCGGAAATCACAAGGTCTACCTGCGAATTTCCCACAGCCTCGAGGATTTGAGCGAGCACGGCATCCTGGGTGAAGTCACCATGAACAAAGGTCACATACGGGATACTGTCCATTTCCAGGATGTCGGAAGCGATCAAGCGGCCCTGCCCACCAATCAGACGACTGGTCACCTGGGACCAACCACCTGGGGCTGCACCGAGATCGATAACGCTCATGCCTGGGCGGATCAACTTATCCTTGTCCTGAATCTCCAGCAGCTTGTAGCTGGCCCGGGAACGGTAGCCGTCCTTCTGCGCCTTTTTGACGTAAGGATCGTTGAAATGTTCTTGTAGCCACTTAAGGCTGGTTTTGGAACGGGCCACGGGCCACCTCGAAAAATAAAACGGGTCGTGATTAACTGGGCGGTCCCGGACTCGCTCGGGTAAACTGGCCGCCGCTTTTTACAAGATCAGACGCAGGGGTCAGATTATGCCGCTCACTCAAGAGCAGAAGAAACAGTACAAATCCATTGGCCACCATCTGAAACCAGTTCTGATTGTGGCAGATAACGGTTTGACTGAAGGTGTGTTAGCCGAATTCGAACGTGCGCTGAACGATCATGAACTGATCAAGATCAAGGTCAACATCCTTGACCGCGAAGCGCGCCTGGCTGCCATTGCAGAACTGTGCAAGGTAGGCAAAGCGGACCTGGTCCAGGTCATCGGCAAGATGGCGCTGCTGTATCGCAAGAACTTCAGCGTCAACAAGCAACTGTCGAACGTACATCGCTTCAAATGATGACTTTCAAATAACAGCAAGGGTCACGGGCGTGCTTCGCGCGCCCCGCCACTCCATCCCGGTGCAGGCTGTAACACCAGCACCAGGCCGGAAAACCCTAGCACAAGATAGCTGAATAGCTGCCAGCGCAACGCTTCCGGCAGCCAGACATGCACAATGCAATACATTGCACACGCATACAGTGCCATCAACAGCAGTTGCCCGCGAATATCCC
The DNA here is from genome assembly GCF_000510895.2 of Pseudomonas sp. FH1. Taxonomy (NCBI): domain Bacteria; kingdom Pseudomonadati; phylum Pseudomonadota; class Gammaproteobacteria; order Pseudomonadales; family Pseudomonadaceae; genus Pseudomonas; species Pseudomonas sp. FH1. The sequence continues at coordinate 33,612 of NZ_AOHM01000028.1, read as the reverse complement.
GCCACAAACTTCCCAAGCCTTCAGCCTTGACCAGCACCAACGCCTGGAGCGTCACGCACGCCGCCGCAAAGGCAACCAGCAACGCACTGAGTAATCCATCGATCTCATCGATCAGCAACGGTGCCAGGCCAATCAGGCCCAGCGCCGGCAAAACACCAATGTGCAGCAACCACAGCCCCCCCACCCAAAGCATCTGGGAGAGCTGCCAAAGCATGGCGCCCGCACGAAGCGGGCGCCTTCTTTCAGATGTGACGAACTTCAACAATCTCGTACTCGGTCACGCCGCCAGGCGTTTTGACAGACACCACATCACCCTCTTCCTTGGCAATCAAGGCGCGGGCCAGCGGAGAACCGACAGAGATCTTGCCGAGTTTGAAGTCAGCTTCGTCCTCACCAACGATGTGGTAGACCACGCTTTCGTCCGTCTCGACGTTGGCGATTTCCACGGTCGTGCCGAAAATCACCTTGCCGGTCTTCGGAATGGTCGTCACGTCGATGACCACCGAGTTCTGCAGGCGGCCTTCGATATCACGGATCCGCGCCTCGACCATACCTTGCTGCTCGCGAGCAGCGTGGTATTCGGCGTTTTCCTTCAAGTCACCCAGCTCGCGGGCCGTACCGATGTCCTGGCTCAGCTTTGGACGTACGACCTTGGTCAGGTGGGCGTGCTCCTCTTCCAGGGCCTTGAAGCCCTGGACGGTCATTGGGTATTTGGTCATGCCTTCAATCCTGCGTGTAGATCCTGCAAGCGACGCACGGTCTTTTCCGGACCGAACTTGAGCGCTTCGCAGATGGCTTCGCCAGCAGCAATGGTAGTGGTGCAGTAGATCTTGTGCTGCAAGGCGTTACGGCGAATGGAGTAGGAGTCCGCGATCGACTGGCGACCTTCGGTGGTGTTGATGATCAGGGTGACTTCGTCATTCTTGATCATGTCGACCACGTGCGGACGGCCTTCCGTCACCTTGTTCACGCGACGCACTTTCAGGCCGGCAGCTTCGATCAGCTTGGCGGTCCCGGCGGTAGCCACGACTTCGAAGCCCAAGTTGATCAGATCACGGGCCACGCCTGCAACCAGTGGCTTGTCATCATCACGCACGCTAATGAACGCAGTACCGCCGGTCGGCAGCACTTCGCTGGCACCCATCTGGGCCTTGGCGAAAGCTTCACCGAAGGTATCACCCACGCCCATGACTTCACCGGTGGACTTCATCTCTGGGCCCAGGATCGGGTCCACACCAGGGAATTTGGCGAATGGGAACACGGCCTCTTTCACGCTGTAGAAGTTAGGAATGATTTCCTTGGTGAAACCAATTTCCTTCAGGGTCTTACCGGCCATCACGCGAGCAGCGATCATGGCCAGGGACACACCGATGCACTTGGAAACAAACGGCACGGTACGCGAAGCACGCGGGTTGACTTCGATGACGTAGATGTCTTCGCCTTGCAGCGCCAACTGTACGTTCATCAGGCCGACCACGCCCAACTCCAAGGCCATTTTCTTGACCTGTTCACGCATCTCGTCCTGGATGTGCGCCGGCAGCGAGTACGGCGGCAGCGAGCAAGCGGAGTCACCGGAGTGAACGCCCGCCTGTTCGATGTGTTGCATGATCGCGCCGATCACCACGTCGGTGCCGTCGCACACGGCGTCCACGTCCATTTCGATGGCGCAGTTGAGGAAGTGGTCGAGCAGCACTGGGCTGTCGTTGGACACTTTCACCGCATCACGCAGGTAGCGCTTGAGTTCTTCTTCTTCGTAGACGATTTCCATCGCACGGCCGCCCAGTACGTAGGACGGACGCACCACCAGCGGGTAGCCAATCTTGCTGGCTGCACGGATAGCTTCGTCTTCGCTGCGCACGGTGGCGTTTGGCGGCTGGCGCAGGTTCAGGCGTTCAACCATTTGCTGGAAGCGTTCACGGTCTTCTGCACGGTCGATAGCGTCTGGGCTGGTGCCGATAATCGGCACGCCGGCTTCTTCCAAGGCACGCGCCAGTTTCAGCGGAGTCTGGCCGCCGTACTGGACGATCACGCCCTTCGGCTTCTCGACCCGGCAGATTTCCAGCACGTCTTCCAGGGTCACTGGCTCGAAATACAGGCGATCGGAGGTGTCGTAGTCGGTGGAAACGGTTTCCGGGTTGCAGTTGACCATGATGGTCTCGTAACCGTCTTCGCGCAGGGCCAATGCCGCGTGTACGCAGCAGTAGTCGAACTCGATACCCTGGCCGATACGGTTTGGACCGCCACCAAGGATCATGATCTTGTCGCGGCCCGACGGCGCGGCTTCGCACTCTTCCTCGTAGGTTGAGTACATGTAGGCGGTGTCGGTGGCGAACTCGGCCGCGCAGGTGTCAACGCGCTTGTAGACCGGGAAGATCTCCAGCTTGTGGCGGTGGCGACGCAACGCTTTCTCGGTCACACCCAGCAACTTGGCCAGACGCATGTCGGAGAAACCTTTGCGCTTGAGCTTGAACATCAAGTCGCGGTCGATACTGGCAAGACCCAGGGTCTTGACCTTCTCTTCTTCCTTGATCAGGTCTTCGATCTGCACCAGGAACCACGGGTCGATCATGTTCATGCCGAAGATGTCTTCGACCGACAGGCCGGCGCGGAACGCGTCAGCCACGTACCAGATGCGCTCGGCGCCCGGCACGGTCAGTTCGCGCTTGAGGATGCTCATGCTTTCCGGGTTGCTCAGGTCGAGCTTCTCGTCCAGGCCACAAACGCCCACTTCCAGACCGCGCAGGGCTTTCTGCAGGGATTCCTGGAAGGTCCGGCCGATGGCCATGACTTCACCGACCGACTTCATTTGAGTGGTCAGGCGTGCATCGGCTTTCGGGAATTTCTCGAAAGCGAAACGTGGCAGCTTAGTGACGACGTAGTCGATCGACGGTTCGAAGGACGCCGGAGTAGCGCCGCCGGTGATTTCGTTCTGCAGTTCGTCTAGGGTATAGCCGATCGCCAACTTGGCAGCGATCCGCGCAATCGGGAAGCCAGTGGCTTTCGAGGCCAGGGCCGAAGAACGCGATACACGCGGGTTCATCTCGATCACGACCATACGGCCAGTGTCCGGGCAGATACCGAACTGAACGTTGGAACCGCCGGTTTCAACGCCGATCTCACGCAGTACCGCCAAGGAGGCGTTACGCATGATCTGGTATTCCTTGTCCGTCAGGGTCTGCGCCGGAGCAACGGTGATCGAGTCACCGGTGTGCACACCCATCGGATCGAAGTTTTCGATGGAACAGACGATAATGCAGTTGTCCTTTTTATCGCGGACAACCTCCATTTCATACTCTTTCCAGCCGATCAGGGACTCGTCAATCAGCAGCTCTTTGGTTGGCGACAGGTCCAGGCCACGAGAGCAGATTTCTTCGAACTCTTCACGGTTGTAAGCGATACCGCCACCGGTCCCGCCCATAGTGAAGGACGGACGGATGATGCACGGGAAGCCCAGCTTCTCGAGCACTGCGTTGGCTTCTTCCATGCTGTGGGCGATGCCCGAGCGCGGGCAGTCCAGGCCGATGAACTTCATCGCCTTGTCAAAGCGCGAACGGTCTTCGGCCTTGTCGATGGTGTCGGCATTGGCGCCGATCATTTCTACGCCGAACTTCTCCAAGACGCCTTCGCGCTCCAGGTCCAGGGCGCAGTTCAGAGCGGTTTGACCACCCATGGTTGGCAGCAGCGCGTCCGGACGCTCTTTCTCGATGATCTTGGCAACGGTCTGCCACTTGATCGGTTCGATGTAGGTGGCGTCAGCCATGTCCGGGTCGGTCATGATGGTGGCCGGGTTGGAGTTCACCAGGATGACGCGGTAACCCTCTTCGCGCAGGGCTTTACAGGCCTGGGCGCCGGAGTAGTCGAATTCGCAGGCCTGGCCGATCACGATCGGGCCAGCGCCAAGAATCAGGATGCTTTTTATGTCTGTACGTTTTGGCATGGGTTTGTCACTCAAATCCGCAGGTCAGTCGGCAAGCCGTCTTGAACAATCTTTGAAGAGCCTGCGGGGGCCGCCGACATTCGGGGCCGCCCGCAGGCCGCTCAGTCAGCGTCGCTTGGCCATCTCATTGATGAAACGGTCGAACAGCGGCGCTACGTCGTTCGGGCCCGGGCTCGCTTCAGGGTGGCCCTGGAAGCTGAACGCGCTCTTGTCGGTGCGCTCGATGCCCTGCAGGGAGCCATCGAACAGCGACTTGTGAATGGCGCGCACGTTGCTCGGCAGGGTGGCTTCATCCACCGCAAAACCGTGGTTCTGGCTGGTGATCATCACGACGCCAGTGTCCAGGTCTTGTACCGGGTGGTTGGCACCGTGGTGGCCGTGGCCCATTTTCAGGGTCTTGGCGCCGGAGGCCAGGGCCAGCAGTTGGTGACCGAGGCAGATACCGAATACCGGAATCTCGGTTTCCAGCACGTCCTTGATCGCCTGGATGGCATAGTCGCATGGCTCAGGGTCACCTGGGCCGTTGGACAGGAACACGCCGTCCGGCTGCAAGGCGAGTACGTCGCTGGCAGGCGTTTGCGCCGGCACCACAGTCACGCGGCAGCCGCGCTCGACCAGCATGCGCAGGATGTTGTACTTGACGCCGTAGTCGTAGGCCACAACGTGATAAGGCAGGTCAGCAGCTTCGATGGTCGCATGGCTGTCGGTCTTCAAGTCCCAGACAGTCGAGCGCCATTCGTACTTCTCTTTGACGCTGACGACTTTCGCCAGGTCCATGCCTTTCAGGCCTGGGAAACCTTGCGCTGCGGCAATCGCCGCCTCTTCGGAGATATTGTCACCGACCATGATGCAGCCGTTCTGCGAGCCTTTTTCACGCAGGATGCGTGTGAGGCGGCGCGTATCGATACCGGCGATCGCCACAACATTGTTGGCTTTCAAGTAATCGGACAGCGACATCGTGTTACGCCAGTTGCTCGCGACCAGTGGCAGGTCACGAATCACCAGACCGGCAGACCAGACGCAATCAGACTCGACGTCTTCCGGTGTAGTACCGGTATTGCCGATGTGCGGATAGGTCAAGGTAACGATCTGTTGGGCGTAGGAAGGATCGGTAAGGATTTCCTGATAGCCGGTCATGGCAGTGTTAAACACTACCTCTCCAACGGTCTGACCGTCGGCTCCAATGGCTTCGCCGCGAAAAATGCTGCCATCAGCAAGGGCGAGTATGGCTGGCTTAGTCAAGAAGACCTCCCGTAAATAAAGCCTGAAAGGGCGATCGCAGGTGTAAAAAAGCGGAGTGACGTATGGACACGTCACTCCGCTTATTCACTGAATTATTCTGCGCGCTTTTAGTGAACACACTAAAGCTGTAGCTTACAGAAAAAGGCTTTTTTGGTCCACCGCTAATGAGCCTTAAAGGCAGGGGAATGCGACAGGACGTCGCTTAGCGGGTAAAAACGAGGCCTAAGCATAAGCTTGAGGCCCCGTTTTAGCTACTGATCAGTGCAGATCCAGCACATCGCGCATGTCGTACAGACCAGGCGTACGACCTTCTAACCAGAGCGCCGCACGTACCGCGCCCTTGGCAAACGTCATGCGGCTGGAGGCTTTGTGCGTGATTTCCAGGCGCTCACCTTCAGTGGCGAACAACACGGTGTGATCACCCACTACATCGCCGCCACGCACCGTCGCAAAACCAATGGTGTCACGCGCTCGCGCACCGGTATGCCCTTCGCGACCGTACACCGCCACTTTCGACAGGTCTCGGCCCAGCGCATCGGCAATCGCCTCACCCATGCGCAGCGCAGTGCCCGACGGCGCATCGATCTTGTGGCGATGGTGAGTCTCGATGATCTCGATATCCGCCTCATCCCCCAGCACGCGAGCAGCCAGATCCAGCAGCTTGAGCGACAGGTTCACACCGACGCTGAAGTTAGCAGCGAAGACAACAGGAATATCTTTGCCCGCTTCCACCAATAACTGCTTCTGCTCAGCCGTCAAACCCGTGGTGCCGATCACCATGGCCTTGCCCGCCTTGCGGCAGAACGCCAGGTTTTTCAGCATCACGTCCGGCAGGGTGAAATCGATCAACACATCGAACTCGTCCGCCACCTGCTCCAGGTTGCCGGACAACGAAACGCCGATGCGCCCCAGCGAGGCCAACTCACCGGCATCCGCACCAATCAACGTACTGCCCGGGCGAACGATCGCCGCGGTCAGCCCGGAGGCCGGCGAGCGCTGCTGCACCGCCTCGACCAGCGTCTTACCCATGCGCCCGGCAGCGCCCATTACGGCTATACGTCGCATACTCAATTCCTTACAGGTCGCCGAAGAAGCGCTTCACGCCATCGAAAAAGCCCGCAGTCTTCGGCGAGTGAGAGTCATCACCCTCCATCGAGCTGCGGAACTCTTCAAGCAATTCGCGCTGACGGCGGTTCAAGTTGACCGGAGTCTCTACCGCCACACGGCACATCAGGTCGCCAGCACCGCCACCGCGCACCGGCGCAACGCCTTTGCCACGGATACGGAACTGCTTGCCGGTCTGGGTGCCTTCAGGGATCTTGAGCTTGACCCGACCGTCGAGGGTCGGAATTTCCAGCTCGCCGCCCAAGGCTGCATCGACAAAACTGATCGGCACTTCGCAGAACAGGTGCTTGCCGTCACGCTGGAAGATCGAGTGCTCACGCACATTGATCACCACGTACAGGTCACCCGTCGGACCGCCTTGAGTACCGGCCTCGCCTTCACCCGACAGACGAATGCGATCACCGGTATCCACGCCCGCCGGCACTTTCACCGAAAGGGTTTTGTACTCTTCGACACGACCTTCGCCGTGGCACGAGTCGCACGGATCGGAAATGATCTTGCCCTGGCCATGGCAGCGCGGGCAGGTCTGCTGCACCGAGAAGAAACCTTGCTGCATGCGCACCTGGCCAATACCGCCACAGGTAGGGCAGGTAATCGGCGAAGAGCCTTTTTTGGCCCCCGAACCATCGCACGGTTTGCAGTTGACCAGCGTCGGCACACGGATATTGACGCTGGTGCCGCGCACGGCTTCTTCCAGGTTCAATTCCAGGGTGTAGCGCAAATCGCTGCCACGCTGGGCGCCGCCACGCTGACCACCGCGGCCACCACCGAAGAAGTCGCTGAACACGTCACCGAAGATATCGGAGAAGTTCTGACCGCCAAACCCGGCACCGCCGCCACCCATGCTCGGATCGACACCGGCATGGCCATACTGGTCGTAGGCCGCGCGCTTGTTGGGATCAGACAGACATTCGTAGGCCTCGTTGGCCTCTTTGAACATTTCTTCGGATTCTTTGCTATCCGGATTACGGTCCGGGTGGTGCTTCATCGCCAGGCGACGGTAGGCCTTCTTCAGGTCCGCCTCGCTGGAGCCGCGCTCCACACCCAACACTTCGTAATAGTCACGCTTTGCCATAAGTCTTTGCACTCTTATAGGACGTTCAGCCAGACCCTCCTGAGCCTTGCCAAACTCGTTGAGCCCCAATACAGGCCCGGACCCAACTCACGTCAATTCAACGATCCTGGTCATTACTACTTTTAGCCAGGTACCCGGCCAAAAATGCGGTATTTACTGCTCGGAAAGCAGGAGCATTCCCGATCACACCGCCAGCATCCGAACGCTGTCGCATGCTGTAAAAATTCGCATACCCCAGACACGCCAACGCGGGAGCAAGCTCCCGCGCGGCGACATCCTACCAGTCACCGCTTGATAGCGGTCAACCGGGCGACCAACTTACTTCTGGTCTTTGACTTCTTCGAACTCGGCATCGACAACGTCGTCGTGCTTGGCTTCAGGCTCTGCCTGTTGCGCAGCACCGTCAGCTGGCTGACCTTGTTCGGCGTACATTTTCTGCGCCACTGGAGCGGAGACTTTCGACAGTTCTTCGATCTTGGCTTCGATAGCGGCCTTGTCGTCGCCTTTGACAGCGGCTTCCAGGGCAACCACAGCAGCTTCGATTGCAGTCTTCTCTTCAGCAGTCACTTTATCGCCGGCATCAGCGACCATTTTGCGTGTCGAGTGAACCAGTGCATCACCCTGGTTACGGGCGCCAGCCAGTTCAGCAAACTTGGCATCCGCATCAGCGTTGGCTTCAGCATCACGGATCATCTGTTGAATTTCTTCATCAGACAGGCCGGAGTTGGCCTTGATGGTGATCTTCTGCTCTTTGCCAGTTGCCTTGTCTTTCGCGCCGACGTGCAGGATGCCGTTGGCGTCGATGTCGAAGGTCACTTCAATTTGTGGCACGCCACGTGGTGCTGGTGGAATCTCGGCCAGGTCGAACTTGCCCAGGGACTTGTTCTGAGCAGCCTGCTTACGCTCACCTTGCAGCACGTGAATGGTCACAGCGCCTTGGTTGTCATCGGCAGTCGAGAACACTTGCGATTTCTTGGTAGGAATCGTGGTGTTTTTCTCGATCAGCGCGGTCATCACGCCGCCCATGGTTTCGATACCCAAGGTCAGCGGGCTGACGTCCAGCAGCAGCACGTCTTTCACGTCGCCGGCCAATACCGCACCCTGGATAGCAGCACCCATGGCAACCGCTTCGTCCGGGTTCACGTCTTTACGTGCTTCTTTACCGAAGAACTCGGTCACTTTCTGCTGAACCAGTGGCATACGGGTCTGACCGCCCACCAGGATCACGTCGTTGATGGAACCAACGTCGATACCGGCGTCTTTCAGCGCGATGCGGCAAGGTTCGATGGTGCGCTGAACCAGGTCTTCAACCAGAGCTTCCAACTTGGCGCGAGAAATCTTCACGTTCAAGTGCTTAGGACCGGTCGCATCTGCAGTGATGTACGGCAGGTTCACGTCGGTCGACATGCTCGAGGACAGCTCGATCTTGGCTTTCTCAGCAGCTTCTTTCAGGCGCTGCATCGCCAGCGGGTCACCCTTGAGGTTCATGCCGCTTTCTTTCTTGAATTCGTCAACGAGGTAATCGATCAGACGAATGTCAAAGTCTTCACCACCCAGGAAAGTGTCACCGTTGGTGGCCAACACTTCGAACTGGTGCTCGCCGTCAACTTCAGCGATCTCGATGACCGACACGTCGAACGTACCACCACCCAGGTCATAAACGATCACAGTGTGGTCGCCTTTGGCCTTGTCCATACCGTAAGCCAGGGCCGCTGCGGTAGGTTCGTTGATGATACGTTTTACGTCCAGGCCCGCGATGCGGCCGGCGTCTTTGGTCGCCTGGCGCTGGCTGTCGTTGAAGTAGGCCGGAACGGTAATGACCGCTTCGGTCACAGCTTCGCCGAGGTAGTCTTCGGCAGTCTTCTTCATCTTTTTCAAGACTTCAGCCGAAATCTGCGGTGCCGACATCTTGTTGCCATTTACTTCAACCCAGGCGTCACCGTTGTCAGCCTTGGCGATTTTGTAAGGCACCATCTTGATGTCTTTCTGTACGACTTCTTCGTCGAACTTACGACCGATCAGACGCTTTACCGCATACAGGGTGTTGTGCGGGTTGGTCACAGCCTGGCGCTTGGCCGACTGACCAACGAGGATCTCGCCATCATTTGCGTAAGCAATGATCGACGGCGTGGTACGCGCGCCTTCGGCGTTTTCGATTACTTTGGCTTTGCCGTTTTCCATGACGGAGACACAGGAGTTGGTGGTCCCCAGGTCGATACCGATAATTTTGCCCATGATTTACTCTCCCGAAACTTGAATTTGGTTGCCGCAGCAGTGGTGGCTAACTGCGGTAGCACTTAAACGCTTGACTTATAGATGGGGGCTTTGCAGCGTATTTCAAGCCTGCTCATCAATAGAAGGCGAAACCGGTGCAGGCGCCTTGCTCACGACGACCATCGCCGGGCGCAGCAGGCGACCATTGAGCAGATAACCCTTCTGGAACGTTTTGAGCACGCTGTTCGGCTCCAGGTCATGGCTTTCCTGCATGGCCATGGCTTGGTGATGCTCAGCGTTGAACGGCTCGCCGCCTTGTGGATCGATCGCTTCCAGCTGATAACGCTTCAGGGTGTCCTGGAACATTTTCAGGGTCAGTTCGATCCCTTCGCGCATCGGGCGGATGTTTTCGTCGTCCGGGTTGGACAATTCAAGGCCACGCTCCAGGCTGTCGATGATCGGCAGCAAGTCATTGGCGAATTTTTCCAACGCGAATTTGTGAGCCTTTTCTACATCCTGCTCGGCACGGCGGCGGACGTTCTGCAGATCAGCGGCAACACGCAAAGACTGGTCCTGCGCAGCGGCCAATTGCTCTTCGAGCACTTGCACACGAGTCGCCAGCTCATCGCCGACAGCCGAATTGGCGTCTGGAGTTTGCGTATCCTGCGTCTGTTCGTCAGCCATAGTTTTCTCCTTTCAAAATCATGCGCGAACTCAACTCGCGCTTCTGTTCCGGTATATGGGGCCACAATTTCCAGGTTCAAGGGCGCAGGCGTTACCAAAAGTCTTTCGACTGACCTTCATCAATTCCTGCATGGTCATTCCTGGTTGCGCTTAAAAATATCCAGATTCAAGCAAATCGAGCTAAGCGCCAGGATTGTCAGCGCCGAACAAAACACTGTATAAATAACCAGACCTAAAGCCTGGGAGCGGCCGTCATGCTCGTGCACCTGTCCGTACATAACTACGCCATCGTTGAACACCTGGATCTCGAACTGGATCGCGGGATGAGCGTAATCACAGGCGAAACCGGCGCCGGCAAGTCGATCATGCTCGACGCCCTGGGCTTGACCCTGGGTGACCGCGCCGACAGTGGTGTGGTGCGCCCGGGTGCGGACAAGGCCGATATCCTGGCCACCTTCGACCTGGCGGATATTCCCGAGGCGGAGGCCTGGCTGGCCGAGCGCGACCTCAATAATGAAGGGCCGTGCATCCTGCGCCGGGTCATCACGGCGGAAGGCCGCTCACGCGGGTATATCAACGGTACGCCCTGCCCGCTTGGCGACTTAAAGGCCCTGGGCGAACTGTTGATCGATATCCACAGCCAGCATGAACATCAATCCCTGCTGAAAACCGACACCCATCGCCGCCTGCTTGATGAGTACGCTGGCGCCACAGACCTGGCCCGCCAGGTGCAACTCGCCGCCCAGCGCTGGCGCCAGACTCGCCAGGAGCTGGAGCGACTCTCCAACTCCGGCGATGAACAACGCGCCCGCCATCAATTGCTCAGCTATCAACTCGAAGAGCTGGAAAGCCTGGGCCTGGGCGAAACCGAACTGGAGCAGCTTGAGCAGGAACACAAGAACCTCACCAACGCGGAAACCCTGCTGGGCATTTGCCGCCAGGTGGTAGAGCAATGCAGTGAGAGTGACTCCGGCAATGTGCTCAACGCACTGACCGCCAGCCTCAATCGCCTGTCCAGTGTGAACAGCGCCTCCGGCTCACTGAGCGAGGCCACCACCTTGCTGACCAGCGCACAGATTCAAGTAGAGGAAGCCGTCGGTGAGTTGAATCGCTTTCTGGACCACTTCGATGCCGACCCGGCGCGCCTGCAGGAGATAGAAGAACGCCTCGACACCATCTATACCCTGGCGCGCAAACATCGCATCCAGCCCACCGAAGTGGCGACGATGCAGCAAAAACTGCTGGATGAAATCGAGACCCTGAACGCCAATGATGAATCCATCGAGCGCCTGGGCGACGAGCTTGCCTCTTTTGCTCGCCACTATCAGGAGAAGGCGCGCGAACTCAGCGACTTGCGCCAGCAAGCAGCGACGGGCCTGGCCAGCGCAGTGGAGTTGGAAATCCAACGCCTGGGCATGCCTGGCGGGCGCTTTACCATTGAATTGCGCACCAACGCGAGTAACGAACTGCAGCCCCACGGGCTGGAGCAGGTCGAGCTACTGGTCAGCGCCAACCCTGGGCAGCCGCTCAAAGCGCTGGCAAAAGTGGCCTCCGGCGGTGAGCTGTCGCGCATCAGCCTGGCCATCCAGGTAATCACTGCGCAAACCTCTCGGGTGCCAACGCTGGTATTCGACGAAGTCGATGTGGGGATTGGTGGGCCGACGGCAGAAATTGTTGGCCAATTGTTGCGACGCCTGGGGGATAGAGGCCAGGTGCTGACAGTCACCCACTTGCCGCAAGTGGCGGCCCAGGGGCATCAGCATCTGTTTGTGCACAAGGTCCGCGGCAGCGATGCAACACACACGGCCGTGTCCAAGCTGAATAAGTCGGAACGCGTTGAAGAAGTGGCGCGCATGCTCGGCGGGATCGATTTGACCAAGGAGTCGTTGGCGCACGCGAAGAAAATGGTCGTGGCGGCAAAAGCCTGATCGGACAATTTTCCCTCTTTATAGAAAGCACGAAGGCGACCCTAGGGTCGCCTTCGATCGTTTTGCAGAGAGCATCTGCAGCGCTTGTTACTTTTTCTTACGGATGTACAGGACCAGATTATGGTCAACCAGATCGAAGCCATGTTCCTCAGCAATCTTGTGCTGCAGCGCTTCGATTTCCGGGCTGGTGAACTCGATAACCTCATTGGTATCCAGGTCCACCATGTGATCGTGATGACCACCGTCAGCCAGTTCAAATACTGCATGACCGCCGTCGAAATTATGACGAACCACCAGCCCTGCGGCTTCAAACTGGGTCAGTACACGGTAAACCGTGGCCAGGCCGACGTCCTCGTTAGACTCCATCAGCGCCTTGTAGACATCCTCGGCACTCATGTGACGCTGCTCAGCAGAATCGAGCATTTGTAGAATCTTGACTCGTGGCAGAGTCACTTTGAGACCGGCTTTGCGTAGTTCGCTATTTTCAACCATGGTTAGCTTTCTCGCGGATGCTGCTTCGCAGCTTCTCTTAATACGGGTATGATCGGCGTTTACGTTGTCCCAGCCAAGATAGTGGAAGTCGCCCACCGATGCAAAACACCAAGCTCTTGCTAACCAGTTTCACCTTTGTGGGACTGCTCGCACTCGCCGGTTGTTCATTCCCCGGGGTTTACAAAATCGACATCCAGCAGGGCAATGTCGTCACGCAGGACATGATAGACCAGTTACGCCCCGGAATGACCCGACGGCAAGTACGGTTTATCATGGGTAACCCCCTGCTGACCGACACTTTCCATGCCGATCGCTGGGATTATCTCTACAGCCTCCAGCCTGGTGGCGGTGAACGCCAACAGGAGCGCGTCAGCGTCATTTTCAATGGCAATGACCAGCTTGTCAGCCTGTCCGGTGACTTCATGCCCGGCGTGAGCCGTGATGAAGCCTTGCTCGGTAAGGACAACGGCACCAACGTCACTGCGCCTGCGCAGGAAGGCGAGAAGCCGAAATCCGAAGTACCGGCCAAGCCAGGCTCTCTGCTCGACAAGATCCAGAAAGACGTCGACGGTGTGGAAACGGTTCCCGTCCCGACGCCACAGCCTCTGGACACCAGCCCGCAGTAAGTGTGCGGCGCTCAACAAAAAGCCCGGCAAGCCGGGCTTTTTGTTGCCTGCCAATTGGTGGCCTACCTATGAATTCTGTTGCTTGGCCAGCGCCGCCTTGGCTGCGCGCAACCTGCGTATTTCTTTAGGGTCTGCCAGCAAGGGACGGTAAATCTCAATGCGATCACCCGCCTGCACACAACGCACTTCAGCGTCCGCGACCACTTTGCCGAATATACCCAAAACGCAGTCAGCCAGATTCAACTCGGGGAATTGCGCTGCAATGCCTGACGCTTGCACCGCAGAACGCAGATTGGTGCCAGCCGGCACCGTTACCGCCAGCAGCATCTGGCGATCTACTGCGGCGTACACAACCTCAATCTCAACCATGCAGTTGCTTGGCTCGCTGGCAGAATGCATCCACCAGCGTATTAGCCGCCTGATTGAACAAAGGGCCCAAGGTCGCGCGCACGATAGGCCCGGCGTAATCAAAGGAAAGATCCAGGCTGATCTTGCAGGCTTTGTCCGTCAGCGCCTTGAATACCCATACACCATGCAGCTGGGTAAACGGCCCCTCCTGCAAATTCATTTCAATGGATTTCCCAGGCACCAGCACATTGCGCGTCACAAAATGCTGGCTCAGGCCACCCTTCGCGACCCCGACACTGGCGACCATGTGCTCATCACTGCTTTCCAGCACCTCGGCCGCTGAGCACCACGGCAGGAATTCCGGGTAACGCGCCACGTCGTTGACCAGGTCATAGAGCGCCTGTGCCGGATAGGGCAGCAGCGCCGAACGTTGAATATGCGTCGTCATGTGTGCGTTATTTCCACTGCTGAGGCAAAACATCGCGGAAGAAGAGCCCGATCCGCGAAAGAAAAAAACCAGAGAACTGCACGCATTGTCCGGGATTCGTCCAACACGCTCAAGCACGCAGGTTGACCGTAGCCGACAGCCTCGCAACTCCCTATAATGCCGCCCCTATGGCTAAACAAAAGAAACACCCTACAGGGACCATCGCGCAAAATAAAAAGGCGCGACACGATTACTTCATCGAACATCGGTTCGAGGCTGGTCTGGTCCTGGCCGGCTGGGAAGTAAAGAGTCTGCGTGCGAGCAAGCTGCAACTGGTCGACAGTTATGTGCTGCTCAAGGATGGCGAGGCATGGCTGCTCGGCAGTCATATTACCCCGCTGACCACTGCGAGCACCCACGTGATTGCCGATCCGGTGCGCACGCGCAAGCTGCTGCTCAATGCCCGCGAACTGGAAAAGCTCGCTGCCGCCGTACAGCAGAAGGGCTATGCCTGCGTCTGCCTGTCCTGGTACTGGAGCAAGCACCTGGTCAAGTGCGAGATCGCCTTGGGCAAGGGCAAGAAGGAATACGACAAACGCGATACCGAGCGTGAGCGCGACTCCAATCGAGAACTGCATCGCGCCGTGCGCAATAAGGGCAAGGAAGACTGATCCTTGCTGTGATGTAGCCTTGGGAGCCGCCCTTGGCTACATCCCCTTGCGCCGCTCCGCACGCGCCACGCGCTGAACTTCCTGACGCACTTCTTCCAACACTTCCTGCACATACAGCAGATGACGTGTTGAGATTTCCCGTGCCTGCTCGGCCCGCCCCTCGATAATCGCCAGGTACAGATCCCGGTGCTGGCTGATCAGCATGTCGCGGGTTTCCGTACGCTGCTGGTACATGCCACCGATGTTGGTCACCACGTTGCGCTTGAGCAGGTCGAACAAACCGCGAATGGTGTGCAGCAACACGGCGTTATGGCTGGCCTCGGCAATCGCCAAGTGAAACCGCGCATCCGCTGCGCCCTCCTCGGCCCGACTCACCTCATCGGACCGGGTGTAGCAATCCTGTAGTGCTTCGAAGGCCGCCGTAAGTCGCTCGCGATCAACCTCCGTCGCGCGCAACGCAGCGTAGTAGGCGCAAGAGGCCTCAAGGGTTTGTCGAAACTCCAGCAGATCACGCTGAGCCTCGGGGTTGTTCTCCAACAGGTGCAACAGCGGATCACTGAACGTGGAACCCAAGGATTCAGCCACGTAGTTACCACCGCCCTGGCGGCTGACGAGCAAACCTTTGGCTGACAGCTTCTGGATCGCCTCCCGCAAAGAAGGGCGCGACACCCCGAATTGCTCAGCCAACGCGCGTTCGGCCGGCAAGCGCTCGCCCGACTTCAGCGTGCCCTCAAGGATCATGCCCTCAAGCTGCTCGACGATGTCATCGGACAAACGGCGCTGACGCACCTGATCAAACCCCATCACTTATTCTCCACCATCCCGACCACGCGCCGGGCCTCTATTCTCGCCTATCGCAGCGCTTGCAGCACCTATCAGAACGCCCTCGTTTCGCCCGATCAGCACACCCTGCCCACCCACTTACGACCAAAGTTTCGCGGGCGGCAAATTGACACACCCCTGCCAAGGCTTTTACTCTAGCCCACAGCGATTGTAAATTGGTATTACCAATTATCCAAGCTGACCAAACAACAACAATCAGGGGCCACCCCACTATGCAAACCTGGCAACAGCTCTACAGCCCGCTCGGCAGCCTTGGCCTGTCCGCATTGGCGGCCGTTATTCCGATCGTATTCTTCTTCCTTGCCCTGGCCGTATTTCGCCTCAAAGGCCATGTGGCCGGCAGCATCACCCTGGCGCTGTCGATATTGGTAGCGATCTTCGCCTTCCAGATGCCCGTGGATATGGCACTGGCCGCCGCCGGTTACGGGTTTGCCTACGGCCTGTGGCCTATCGCGTGGATCATCGTCGCGGCGGTGTTCCTCTACAAACTCACGGTCAAAAGCGGCCAGTTCGAGATCATCCGCAGTTCGGTCCTGTCGATCACTGACGACCAACGTCTGCAAGTGCTGTTGATCGGCTTCTGCTTCGGCGCCTTCCTCGAAGGTGCGGCCGGTTTCGGTGCGCCCGTAGCGATCACCGCGGCACTGCTGGTCGGCCTGGGCTTCAACCCGCTATACGCCGCCGGCCTGTGCTTGATTGCCAACACCGCTCCCGTAGCCTTTGGTGCGCTGGGCATCCCGATTATCGTTGCGGGCCAGGTGACCGGCATCGACGCATTCAAGATCGGCGCCATGACCGGTCGCCAACTGCCGCTGCTGTCGCTGTTCGTGCCGTTCTGGCTGGTCTTCATGATGGACGGCGTGCGCGGCGTACGTGAAACCTGGCCAGCTGCGCTGGTCGCAGGCTTGAGCTTTGCCATCACCCAGTACTTCACCTCCAACTTCATCGGCCCGGAACTGCCGGACATCACCTCAGCCCTGGCCAGCCTGATTTCCCTGACGCTGTTCCTGAAAGTCTGGCAGCCCAAACGCACTGCAGGCGCACAAATCGCTGGCGCTACTTCCAGCGCCGCAGTCACTGCCAGCGCCGGCGGTTTCGGCCTGCCACGCAACACCATCGTCTCGCCCTACAGCCTCGGGCAGATTTTCAAGGCTTGGTCGCCGTTCCTGATTCTCACCGTACTGGTCACTATCTGGACCCTCAAGCCGTTCAAGGCGATGTTCGCTGCCGGGGGCTCGATGTACAGCTGGGTGTTCAACTTCGCAATCCCGCACCTGGATCAACTGGTGATCAAGGTCGCGCCAATCGTGACCAACCCCACCGCGATCCCGGCCGTGTTCAAACTGGACCCGATTTCGGCGACCGGCACTGCGATTTTCTTCTCTGCGCTGGTCTCGATGCTGGTACTGAAAATCGACATCAAGACTGGTCTTACCACTTTAAAAGAGACCTTCTACGAACTGCGCTGGCCGATCCTGTCGATCGGGATGGTGCTGGCCTTCGCCTTCGTCACCAACTACTCCGGCATGTCTTCGACCATGGCATTGGTATTGGCTGGCACTGGCGCAGCCTTCCCGTTCTTCTCGCCGTTCCTGGGATGGCTGGGGGTTTTCCTGACGGGCTCCGACACTTCGTCCAACGCCCTGTTCAGCTCGTTGCAGGCCACCACCGCGCACCAGATCGGCGTCAATGACACTCTGCTGGTCGCTGCCAACACCAGCGGCGGCGTCACCGGCAAGATGATCTCGCCTCAATCCATCGCCGTGGCGTGCGCCGCTACCGGCCTGGTGGGCAAGGAGTCCGACCTGTTCCGCTTTACCCTCAAGCACAGCTTGTTCTTTGCCACTATCGTCGGGTTGATCACCTTGGCCCAGGCCTACTGGTTCACCGGTATGCTGGTGCACTAACGACCTGCACGTAATGCCGCCGGATACGATTCCGGCGTCAGCTATTTCTGGAGGACCGATGAGCCTGCCTGCTGCTTTCCTGAGCGACGTCGCACAACTGATCCCGAAAGATCGACGTTTCGACGACCCCCTTTCCACCCTCGCTTTCGGCACCGACGCCAGCTTTTACCGACTGATCCCACAACTGGTGATCCGCGTGGAGTCGGAAGACGAAGTCGTTGCCTTGCTGCAATTAGCTCAGCGCGACCACGTACCGGTAACCTTCCGCGCCGCTGGCACCAGCCTGTCCGGGCAAGCCATCAGCGACTCGGTGCTGATCGTGCTGGGCGACAATTGGAATGGCCGCGAGATTCGTGGGCAAGGCACGCAAATCCGTCTGCAACCGGGAGTGATCGGTGCCCAGGCCAATGCGTGGCTGGCGCCGTTCGGGCGTAAGATCGGGCCGGACCCGGCGTCGATCAACGCCTGCAAGATCGGCGGTATCGTCGCCAACAATGCCAGCGGCATGTGCTGCGGCACCGCGCAGAACACCTACCACACCCTGGCCGGCATACGCCTGGTACTGGCTGACGGCAGCCGCTTGGATACCGAAGACGCCACCAGCGTTAAGGCATTTCGTGAACAACACGGCGCGCTGCTTGAGCGCCTGGCGACATTGGGTCGCGAGACGCGGGCCAATGCCGAATTAGCAGCCAGGATTCGCCACAAGTACCGTCTGAAAAACACCACCGGGCTGTCGCTCAATGCCCTGGTGGATTTCGATGAGCCGTTGGATATCCTCAGCCATCTGCTGGTGGGCTCCGAGGGCACCCTTGGGTTTATCAGCGCGGTCACCTACGACACCGTCATAGACCACCCGAGTAAAGCCTCGGCGTTGATTGTGTTTCCAGATGTCGAGACCTGCTGCAACGCGGTCACCGTGCTCAAAACCCAGCCAGTCTCGGCCGTCGAGCTGCTGGACCGACGCAGCATGCGCTCGGTACAAAACAAGCCAGGCATGCCGGCTTTCGTACAGCAACTATCGGAAAATGCCTGCGCCCTGTTAATCGAGTCCCGCGCAGCATCGTCGACTTTGTTGCATGAGCAACTGGCGCTGATCATGGCCTCCCTGGCTCCATTCCCGGCAGAACAACAGGTCGACTTCACCGAAGACCCCACCGAGAACGCCCGACTGTGGGCAATCCGCAAAGACACCTTCCCTGCCGTTGGCGCCGTGCGCAAAACCGACACCACCGTGATCATCGAAGACGTGACCTTCCCGGTTGAGCAACTGGCAATCGGCGTCAATCGCTTGATCGCACTGTTCGACAAACATCACTACGACGAAGCAATCCTTTTCGGACACGCGCTGGAAGGCAATCTGCACTTCGTGTTCACCCAAGGCTTCAACAGCGCGGAAGAAGTCACACGCTACCAAGCGTTCATGGACGACGTGGCGCAACTGGTGGCGGTGGAGTTTGGAGGTTCGCTTAAAGCCGAACACGGCACCGGGCGCAATATGGCGCCGTTCGTGGAACTGGAATGGGGCAGCGACGCCTATCAATTGATGTGGCAACTCAAGCGCCTGCTCGACCCCAACGGCATCCTCAACCCGGACGTGGTGCTCAGCGAAGACCCGCAAATCCACCTCAAGCACCTCAAGCCGCTACCCGCCGCTGATGAGCTTGTGGATAAGTGCATTGAATGCGGCTTCTGCGAACCAGTGTGCCCGTCGAAAGGCCTGACCTTGAGCCCGCGCCAGCGCATTGTGATCTGGCGAGACATTCAGGCGAAGAAACGCGCCGGTGTCGACACCACTGAGTTGGAAGCTGCGTATCACTATCAGGGCATCGACACCTGCGCCGCGACCGGCCTTTGCGCCCAGCGCTGCCCTGTGGGAATCAATACCGGCGACCTGGTGAAAAAACTGCGCAGCCGCGACGCCGACCGTACGAAAACCGCCGAATGGCTCGCCACCCATTTCTCCGCCGCGCTGCAAGGCGCGCGCTTTACCCTGCACGTGGCCAATGGCGCCCGCATGCTGCTGGGCGCACCGCGCCTGGCGAAGCTATCGGCCAGCGTGACCAAACTGTCCAAGGGGCAAATCCCGCAGTGGACCAACGCCATGCCGCAGCCGGAAAAAGCCATCCGTTTCAGCCCGGCAGTGACGGACGAACGGCCACGGGTGGTCTACCTGGCCGCCTGCGTTTCACGTGCCATGGGCCCGGCAGCGGGGGATAAAGAACAAATGTCGCTGTACGACAAAACCCGTGGCCTGCTGGAAAAAGCCGGTTACCAAGTCGTGTTCCCCGACAATCAGGACAGCCTGTGCTGCGGTCAGCCTTTCGCCTCCAAAGGTTACGCCGAACAGGCCGAACACAAGCGCCAGGAACTGATCGGCGCCCTGCTCCACGCCAGCCGTGGCGGGCTTGACCCGATCTACTGCGACACCAGCCCCTGCACCCTGCGCCTGGTGCAAGACTTGGGCGAAACGCGCCTGGACCTTTACGACCCCGTACGGTTTATCCGCACCCACCTGATGGACCGCCTCGACTTCACGCCCCAGGAAGCACCCATCGCCGTACACGTCACCTGCAGCACCCAACACCTGGGCGAAAGCCAGGCCCTGATCGACCTAGTCCGCCGCTGCTCCAACACCGTGGTTATCCCGGAAGGCATTCATTGTTGCGGGTTTGCCGGTGACAAGGGCTTCACCACGCCGGAACTCAACGCCCACTCACTGCGCACACTAAAAGAAGCGGTGCAATATTGCAGCGAAGGCATCTCCACCAGCCGCACTTGCGAGATCGGCTTGAGCCAGCACGGCGGTATTGATTATCACGGGTTGGTCTACTTGGTTGACCGAGTCACCCAAGCCCGCGCTCATTAATCCTGCAAAAAAACAGAACCCCTGCGCGCCGGCGTAGTCATCTGCATAGGCCTCGACAAACGAGGCTCATCAGTGATGTCGCTGGCAGCCGTTGAACGCCAGCAGCGTCGAGCCCTTTTGCGCAAGGAGATACCCTATGAAGCGTTCCGCTCTTGCTGGCTTGTTCATTACCGCTGCGATGCTGGCTTCCCCTGCTTTTGCGGCGGGCGATAAAGACCTGTGCCAGATCAATCTGGACAAAATCAACAACGGTAAAGCGCTGCTTGCCACTGACACCAGCGGCAAAAGCGGCGAGATAGACACTGCCGTCTCCTCGGCCAAGGCCGCCCACGCCGCTGGGGATGACAAGAAGTGCATCGAGATCACCTCGAAGGCACTGCAAGACCTGCAGAACAGCGAAAAAGGCGGCCAGTAGCCCGATCAGTCACGGAAGGCCAACCTTCGGGTTGGCCTTCCGTGACGGTTTGGCGTACACTGCAAAGGCTTGTCACTCACTATGAAACAACGAGTTACAAGCACGGGGCCGTTTAGGATTCGACGCCGGTCGCGAAACTTTAGGTGCATGCCGAGTTGGTAACAGAACTCGTAAATCCACTGTTGCAACTTCTTATAGTTGCCAATGACGAAAACTACGGCCAGGAATTCGCTCTCGCTGCGTAAGCAGCCTTAGCCCTGAGCTTCTGGTACCTTCGGGTCCAGCAATCACCAGGGGATGTCTGTAAACCCAAAGTGATTGTCATATAGAACAGAATCGCCGTGCAGTACGTTGTGGACGAAGCGGCTAAAACTTACACAACTCGCCCAAAGCACCCTGCCCTTCGGGTCGCTGAGGGTTAACTTAATAGAAACGGCTACGCATGTAGTACCGACAGCGGAGTACTGGCGGACGGGGGTTCAAATCCCCCCGGCTCCACCAATTTGTCTTCCCAAGAAGACCCAGAAAAGCCGTAAAGCCTAGAGAAATCAAAGCTTTACGGCTTTTTTCTTGCCCGCGTTTTCCCACCTGATCCCAGGGCATCCCACAGTTGACGGGGGCATATATGGGGGCATAAAACGCTCATCAGCTCGCTCGGAGAGGATGTGCCCCCAATGCCCCTGAAAGACACCAACTGCCGCAACGCTAAGCCCCAGGACAAGCCCTATCGGCTATACGACGAACAGGGTCTGTACCTTGAAGTGCAGCCCAACGGAGGCCGTTACTGGCGCTTGAAATACCGTTTTCTGGGAAAGGAAAAACGCCTGGCTCTTGGTGTTTACCCTGAGGTCGGCTTGCAGGAAGCTCGGCGCAAACGTGATGACGCTCGTGTCCAACTTGCCAGCGGCCAAGATCCTTCGCTGCAAAGACGCATGGCCAAGGTGGTCAGCCAACTTGATCACCAGCACACTTTTGAATCGGTTGCCACGCAGTGGCTCAATATTCGCGAATCCTCCTGGGACCCGGAGTACACCCGGACTGTACGGCAGCGCCTTGAGCTCAATGCCTTCCCCTGGCTGGGAAAACTCCCGATTAGCAGCATCAGCACGCCCATGCTGGTCGAAAACCTCCAGCGCATCATCAAGCGCGGCGCTCGCGAGACGGCGCGTCGTGTTGCCCAGATCTACAAACAGATTTTTGAGTTCGCCGAAGCTGCCGGCATCACCCCGCCCAACCAGATAGGGAATCTCTCACGGACGCTCCCAGCCAAGCGGGTGAAACACTTTGCTGCCGTGACCGATCCTGAAAAACTCGGGGCACTGCTCAAAGCACTGGATAGCTACACGGGAACAATGCCTGTTTGTTGTGCACTCAAACTGGCCCCATTGCTGTTCTGCCGGCCCGGCGACCTGCGCCACATGGAGTGGTCGGAGGTCAATCTGGATGCGGGCGAGTGGTTGATTCCCGGCCACAAGATGAAAGGGCTCACTGCCACCAAACAGGATCGTCCGGACCATTTGGTTCCCCTGAGCCAGCAAGCAATCGCTGTTCTGCGCGAGCTGAAACCACTCACCGGCAGACATCGATACGCCTTCCCCTCGGCACGAGGAGGCGACCGGCCGATGTCCAACAATGCCGTACTCAGCGCATTACGCCGCATGGACATCAGCGGCGACGAAATGACTGGGCACGGCTTTCGTGCGACAGCGAGAACCATAGGTGCGGAGGTGCTGGGATTTCGCCCAGATCTCTTGGAGCATCAGCTTGCTCACACGGTAAAAAATCCGCTGGGACGTGCGTACGATCGAACCAGCTTCTTGCCAGAGCGGCGTGAAATGATGCAGATCTGGGCCGACTTTTTGGACTCGATAAAACGCTGAATGCAAGCGCCCCCATCAGCCAGCGAGCCCTCAAGCTAATACGAGCACTATCTTATCGCTCCAGTACTGGCTGAATTGCTAAACTGCGCCGATTTGGCGCCTGTAATGCGCCAGACGCAGTCCAAAAGGAATTCCTACCGATGTCAGCCTTATCAGCTTTGCTGAATACCTACCGCAGCGCTTCTGTCACCGAACGCGAAAAAGGTACTTACTTCGAAGAGCTGATTTGCACTTACCTCCGCAACGAAGCCACCTACCGCGACCTTTATGACAAAGTATGGACGTTTGCGGAGTGGGCGAAGGAACAAAGCCTCAGTGGCAAGGATGCGGGCATTGATTTAGTGGCTCGCACCCAGGGCACCGGCGAGTACCACGCCATCCAGTGCAAGCTGTACGCCGAGGACTACAAAGTCCAGAAGAAGGACATAGACAGTTTCTTCACCGCCTCGGGCAAAGCGCCGTTCTCGCACCGCGTCATTGTTGCCACCACCAACAACTGGAGCGAGCACGCCGAGGACGCGTTGCAGGGCCAGCAGCCTCCAGTCAGTAAAATCGATCTGCAAGCCCTGGAAGACAGCCAGATAGACTGGGCCAAGTACCAGCCCAATCAGGCAGTCGCTCTCAAGGCCAAGAAGCAGCTGCGCGCGCACCAGCAAACCGCGTTGAATGCCGTGGCCGCTGGCCTCAAGGACGCCGAACGCGGCAAGCTGATCATGGCCTGCGGCACCGGCAAGACCTTCACTAGCCTGAAAATTGCCGAGCAGCAGGCCGGCAAGGGTAAGCGTGTACTGTTCCTGGTGCCCAGCCTGTCGCTGCTATCGCAGACCCTTACCGAATGGACGCAGGAAAGCGCCACTCCGCTCCACAGCTTTGCCGTCTGCTCCGACAGTGACGTAGGCAAGAAGCGAAAAGCAGAGGATGACGCGGTTCAGGTGTTCACCCATGAACTGCGATACCCGGCCACTACCAAGGCAGATCGCCTCGCGGCAGAAATGCTCAAGCGTCACGATTCCGAGCACATGAGCGTGGTGTTCTCCACCTATCACTCCATCGACGTAATCAGCCGCGCCCAGGCTGATCATGGCCTGGCCGCTTTCGATCTGGTGATCTGCGACGAAGCCCACCGCACAACCGGCGCGACCTTCGACGATGATGACGAAAGCACCTTCGTTCGCATTCATGATGTCGACTACATCCGTGCCACCAAACGCCTGTACATGACCGCTACGCCGCGCATCTACGGCGACAACGCCAAGATCAAGGCCGAGTCTGGTGAAGTCACCCTGTGCTCGATGGATGACGAAGCGCTTTACGGCAAAGAGTTGTTCGTCATCAACTTCTCCGAGGCTGTTCAGCGCGGTCTGCTCACCGACTACAAGGTTCTGGTACTCACTGTTGAAGAGAGCGTTATCAATCGTCGGCTTCAGGAACTGTTGAAGGACGAAGACAATCAACTCAAGGTGGACGACGCCGCCAAGATCGTCGGCTGCTGGAAGGCGCTGGCCAAACAAGGGCTAGCTGAAAATCTTGTGGGTGATGATCAGCCCATGAAGCGCGCTGTGGCCTTCTGCCAGGTCATCTCGCCTAACTACAAAGGAACCAAGCACAAGGTCAGCTCGATCAACATCGCCAGCATGTTCCAGTCGGTGGTTGAGGCTTACCAGGAGTCCGAAGAGATCGACGAGGGCTCGCGCATCATCTGTGAAGCCGCACACGTCGATGGCGGCATGAACGCCAGCCAGAAAGAAGCCAAGCTCAACTGGCTGAAAGAAGAACCACCCACCAACACATGCCGCATCCTTAGCAACGTGCGCTGCCTGTCTGAGGGCGTGGACGTACCGGCACTGGACGCGGTGCTTTTCCTCACTCCGCGCAACTCCCAAGTGGACGTGGTGCAATCCGTAGGCCGAGTGATGCGCAACGCACCAGGCAAGAAGCGTGGCTATGTGGTGTTGCCGGTGGTTATCCCAGCCAATACGGAACCCCATGTAGCCCTCAACGACAATCAGACCTACAAGGTCGTCTGGCAGGTGCTCCAGGCACTGCGCTCGCACGACGACAGCTTCGACGCCATGGTCAACAAGCTCGATCTGATCGGCTCTGACCCGCGCAAGATGGAAGTCATCGCCATCACCGACAAGGTCGAGAAAAAGGCCAGGAAAGCTAGCGGCACCAGCAACGGCCAGGCAGGTAAAGGTCAGTACGGCATTGGTGAGAAACGCGCTAAGTACGATGTCGAAGGCCAGATGACCCAGCAGGCCGAGCTGGCCTATGAGGTAGGGGAAATCGAGAAGGCCATCTACGCCAAGATCGTCGACAAGTGCGGCAACCGCCACCACTGGGAAGACTGGGCCAACGATATCGCCAAGATCGCCCGCACCCATATCGACCGTATCCAGGGCATTTTGGAGAACCCTGAATATACCCAGGAGAGAGCGACTTTCGAGGCCTTCGCCGCAGAGCTGCGCGATGATCTCAACGACAGCATCAGCGATGGCGAGATCGTCGAAATGCTTGCCCAGCATCTGGTAACAAAGCCAGTGTTCGATGCGTTGTTCGATGAATACAGCTTTGCCAGTCACAACCCCATGTCCAAGGCCATGCAAGGCGTACTGGACGCGCTTCACGAACATCACCTGGCCAAGGAAGCCGATACCCTCGAGAAGTTCTACGCTAGTGTGCGTCAGCGTGCTGCCGGCATCGACAACGCCCAGGGTAAGCAGAAGATCATCGTCGAGCTGTACGACAAGTTCTTCCGCAACGCCTTCCCCAAGATGACCGAGCGCTTGGGCATCGTTTACACCCCGGTCGAAGTGGTGGACTTCATCCTCCACAGCGTCAACCACCTGCTGCAACAGGAGTTCGGCCAAACCCTGGGCAGTAAGGGCGTCCACATCATCGACCCGTTCACTGGCACCGGTACCTTCATCACCCGCCTGATCCAGTCTGGCCTGATCAAGCCGGAAGAGTTGCCGCACAAATACCGGCACGAGATCCACGCTAACGAGCTGGTACTACTGGCCTACTACATTGCCGCCATCAATATCGAAGCGGCCTACCACGGCGAAGTAATCGACGAGTACGCCCCATTTGAAGGCATCTGCCTGACCGATACCTTCCAGATGTATGAGAAGGACGATTTGGTAGACGCGCTGTTGGAGGACAACAGCGCCCGGCGTAAGCGGCAGAAGGATTTGGATATACGCGTGATTGTGGGCAATCCGCCTTATTCAGTCGGCCAAGGTGACGCCAACGCCAACAACGCTAACGTCCCTTATCCAAGCTTGGATGAGCGCATTCGAACAACCTATGCCGCTCGTTCAGACGCGAACAACAAGAACGCACTCTATGACAGCTATATCCGCTCCATTCGCTGGGCCAGTGACCGTATTGGTGATGCCGGCATCATCGGTTTCGTTACCAACGCAGGCTTCGTAGAAGCCAATACTGCAGATGGCCTACGCAAGTGCCTGGTGGATGAGTTCTCCAGCCTCTATGTGTTCCACCTACGTGGCAACCAGCGTACCAGTGGCGAAACCTCACGTAAGGAAGGTGGGAAGATTTTTGGTAGTGGCAGCCGTGCCCCAATTGCCATCTCGCTGCTGGTCAAGAACCCCGAAGCGGTAACCCACGGCCAGATCTATTTCCACGATATCGGCGACTATCTCAGCCGCGAAGAAAAGCTGGAGAAGATAGTCAGCTATGCCAGTGTGGCCGGCATTCCAGGCTGGCAGCACGTAGTCCCCGACGAGCATGGTGATTGGTTGAAGCAGCGTGATAATAGCTTTGGCCAGTTCATCGTCTTGGGCGATAAGGACGACAGAACTTCGGAAGTACTTTTTGAAAACTACACCAGAGGGCTGGAGACCGGGCGGGATGCATGGGTCATCAACTCCAGTGAGTCGAAGGTGAAACTCAACGTAGCATCAATGCTGGACTTCTATAACAAAGAGATTCAGCGCGTTGGTGCCGCATCCCTCCAAGGATCAAAAAAGGAGCGAATCGACCAGATAAAGCCATTGTTATCCAACGATGCGACGCAAATTAGCTGGACGAGCAGTTTGTTTGCTAATGCCGCTGACGCAACCATGCTGAAGCTCCGTCCAGATTGTATTGGAACCATGGTCTACCGGCCGTTTACCAAGCAGGCTTTCTCTTATGATTCGAACGTAGTACACCGTGTTGGCCAGATGCCGCGCATCTTCCCGAACGCTAAGGCGGAAAATTGTCTCATCATGGTTAAGCAACGCCCCGCCGAGTTTGGTCAACTTGCGTTAATGGTGAACCGCCCGCCAGAACTACAGACCGATGGAGGCACGCAATGCTTTCCCCTCTACCTCTACGACGAAGCCGCCCAAGCCTCAGATGACGACCTCTTTGCAGAGCCGGTTGAAAGTGGGCTGCGCCGCCGAGATGCCATCACCGATGCCGGCCTTGCACACTTCAATACAGCCTATCCCGGCGAGCAGATCGGCAAAGAAGACCTGTTCTACTACGTCTACAGCATCCTCCATTCGCCCGACTACCGGGAGCGCTATGCCGACAACCTGAGCAAGGAACTGCCACGCATTCCGGCAGTGAAGAAAGCCGTCGACTTCTGGGCTTTCAGCAAGGCGGGCCGCGCATTGGCCGAACTTCACCTGAACTACGAAACCGTCGCGCCCTACCCGCTGACCATCGAGGCCAAGGACACGCTGACTAATGCCGATTACCGCGTGGAGAAGATGAAGTTCGCCAAGAAGGGCGACAAGACCACCGTCATCTACAACCACCGCATCACCATAAAGGGCATTCCTGAAGCGGCGTGGGATTACGTCGTCAACGGCAAAGCCGCACTCGATTGGGTGATGGAGCGCCAAGCGGTGCGTATCGACAAGGCCAGCGGCATCGTCAACGACGCCAACGACTGGGCCAACGAAACCATGGGCAACCCCAAGTATCCATTGGAGCTCTTCCAGCGCGTGGTCACCGTGAGCCTGGAAACCCAGAAAATCGTCAAGGCGCTGCCCAAACTCGATATCGCCACAGATGACTAGTTAAGCCCGATAAAACGCTGAGCACTCAGTCAACTACTGCCTTGGTTGGGGCCCCTTACCCAACCAAGGCAGAGCATCTGCTGATTGCCAGCCCGGCACTCTCATGTTAAAAATTGTCCGTCCCAAGCGATCCCTATCGATCCGCAACGGTCCGCCACGTCGCCCTGGTAACGACGTTAAAAACTTTCGCCTCGTTCGCATCCGCTGAACGGGCCGCATCAGCTGCCATTGGTTGATTTGCGTATCTGGTCAGAACACCCTCAGCCCGTTCTGCCACTAGAAGCCTTAGGGCCCTAGAACTTCTGTAGCCCACAACGACCTCCGACGCTACCGAACATTTATCTCGGAAACGCGCATATACCTATGCGTGTGGCAAATGCCCGTGCTCGCTAAATAGCCAGCCGATTTCCGTCTTTTACCCTTTTTAGCAGTAGTGCCGGAGGACGCTGCCCCACGCTTCAGGACCTAGGACTCAAAACCTATGGCAATGCACGTTAGCAACTTTGACGACGTCGGCGACGATGACAAAATTCTTCGCTTACGCGATGTCGAAGCAATCGTCGGCCTAAAACGCTCAACGATCTATCGCAAAATATCGGAGGGCCTTTTCCCGCGACAACGCCTTTTGTGCGGTTCCAGCGTCGGCTGGAAAAACAGCGAAATCCAAGCTTGGATTCGGCAAAGGGAGGCGCTGTAATGCAGCGCCGAACACCTCAACAGCCAGGCTGGACGGTAGAACTCACAGCAGCGGTCAATATTCCAGTGGAAAAGATCCAGTGGATTTGGCCAGGCTGGCTGCCAAGGGCAAAGCTATCCATTCTTGCCGGCGCAGGTGGGTGCGGTAAAACCACGTTGGCAATATCGCTGGCCGCCAGGCTTAGTAGAGGAGCGGACTGGCCAGACGGCAGCATAGGTGACGCAGCAGGCAACGTTGTAATTTGGAGCGGCGAGGATGGTATAGCTGACACCATCATTCCTCGCCTCATAGCTGCAGACGCAGACCTGAACCGCGTGCACGTAATTGAGGGGCTAAGGGATCAGAGTGGGAATAGGCGACAGTTTGATCCTGCTGCCAACTTTGCCCTTTTAAATGAAGCAGCCGCACGGATTGACGGCGTCTCATTGCTGATTTTCGACCCCCTGATCAATCTCATTCGTGGGGACATGCACCGAGCAAACGAAGTTCGGCAGGGGCTGCAAATGGTAGTGGATTTTGCAGAACGACATTGTTGTGCTGTCCTCGGCATATCTCACCTAAGCAAAGGTTCGGGCCAGTCCTCCGCAGCTAATCGTGTGATCGGCAGCCAGGCATTCTCCGCGCTCGCTCGCACTGTACTGGTGGCAGAGAAAGATCAGAATTCAGAAGCCAGGGTGCTTGTCCGAGCCAAATCCAACGTTTCGATTGATAGCGGAGGGATTGAGTATTTCGTTGAGCCCGTCGTTATAGGCGAGCAGCTGGAAACAACCTGCATCCGATGGGGAGATGCTATCGAAGGAAGCGCTGAAGCCATTCTCGCTGCTATTGAGCAAACGGGTGACGCCAGGCCCGTATCAGCTACTCAAGAGGCCTGCAGCTTCCTTAAAGAGACGTTGCAAGCTGGGCCTGTTGCAAGCAATGACTTGATAGCTCTAGCTGAAGAGCGTTGCATTTCTTCGGCGTCACTTCGCAGAGCCCAGAAACAGCTAGGTATACGTTCACACAAAACAGGAATGCAGGGCGGATGGGCATGGGAGCTTCCCACCACTCCCTGAAGGCGCTCAACGCACGCCGAAGGTGCTCAATGTTTGTGTTGAGCACCTTCGTTTTTTATTGAACGCCTTCGCCTCGCGATAGAATCTGCATAACTGATCACGCAGACAAAATTCCGAAATGATTGGCTGATCGCCAGTCGCACAGGCCGACCACGACTACTTCCCAATGAAATAGAGATTGCCGTTCTTGTTGTAAATCGCGGCAGGTCGGAAGTCCCTAGGCCAATTCCGTCCAGGATAGTACGCATACATCCATTCGGGCAGGTGACGAGCAATACCCGCCAGTGCATCCATGCCGTCCTTATCTGCTCGGCTAGCGTCAGCAAATAGTTCGCCTGAGGGATCGGTCAGGAAAATCGGGCCGTAGGCTTTCTCGGCCAAAATGAATGCTGGCGCAGCGCTCGCCGGAGCGTCGAACGGCGCGGGGTTCCCAGCAGCCAAATCTGCAAGCCTGTCGTATTTCTTACCTGAGCCGTCAGCGTACCTAGCAGGCTCATGGCGCAACTTTGAGATTGTTCCACCGAAGTATTTCTCTCTCGCCTCAAGCCAAGCCGACCTGACCAACGCAGATGCCTCCTTTGGGTTAGACGCCAGCTCCTCAGGCACCCACGCAGCAACCTGGTAGTGATAGACAGGGCCAGCACTGCCACCACCCAACAAGAACAACCCGACGCCAAGAGAAGCTGCTCCTGCGCTGCTAAAACCAGTTGGAGGTGACACGTATCCCAAACCTGCCGTTGCTAGACCTCCAGAGCCTCCCGAAGATCGCGGCGAGCTCAGGTTATCTACTTCATTCCCAACCATTTCTCTTGGAATATCGCGCTGACCATCGATGCGCATGGCTTCCAGAACCAACATGGCATCGGACCATTTTTCGCGAGGAACATCTTTAGGTTCTGGCAACGTGACCTTCGGGGTACTGGAGCAACCCACCAACGCAACCAACAGCAAGGTACCAACGCACCCCTTCACAGAAAAAAGCACCGACATGAAAACTCCCTATTTTTATTCAGTGGTAGTCCGGCACACGTAGTACGCCGGAGACATCCTTCACTTGCCTGCCAGGTCATAGCGCCCAAAATTATCTGAGCAACTTCAGCGGAAAATACCACCACCACTTAAACGACAGCAGATGATTTCGGCGAACCGACGTAGTGGTAAAGCGTTGTTCGAGAAACGCCATACCGTCGGGCAACATCGGTCACCTGTATCTCAGGATCTCTGAGAAGAGCTCGTATCTCACGCACCTGACGATCATCCAGCGCAGGCTTGCGTCCACCTTTTCTCCCACGGGCACGAGCCGCAGCCAGTCCTGCACGAGTTCGTTCTCGAATGAGGTTGCGCTCAAACTCAGCCAGGGCAGCGAACACGTGAAAGATCAGCTTGCCGGCAGCGCTGGTGGTTTCGATTCGTTCGGTTATGGATTCGAAGGCCACCCCTTCCCGCTCCAAGCTACTGACAATCCCAACCAAGTCAGGCAAAGAACGACCGAGGCGGTCCAGTCGCCAGACAACCAGAGTGTCACCACTACGCAGAGCTTTGAGGCAATGCCCCAGCTCCGGCCTGTCCGCCGACTTGCCGCTCATGGTCTCCTCGTAGACTGTTGAGCACCCAGCCAGAGCAAGTGCATCTCGCTGCAGGTCGAGGTTCTGATCATCAGTCGACACTCGGGCATATCCAATCCGCTTTCCCATACGTTTTTCTCACACTGATTTCGGTACAGGAAAAGTGACAGGAAACCGGTAAATCCCAAGCCCAAAAGCTCATCTGGAATAGGCGTTCCGTAAACGACCGTTTACGGGACGGATGCGCTCGTCAATTTCAGGTGCTGAAAGCGACCGAAAACGAACCACAGGATATTTTTTCTTCCTCAACATTCCCTACAGCAGCTCAGCACCTGAGCTGATTGGAGGAATGACCATGAAGCAGAGTTTCCACCTACATTTTGATCGGGACTTGAGCAAGGCCGGTTCGGCGATCCTCAGGGAGGCAGTCCGGCGCGGCCTCCTCAGCCAACACGAGGCAATGATCCACGACCAGCAGTGGGCCCAGTTTAGTATTTACGCCAAGGAGTCTCATGAGGTGGACATCCTGGAGCTCGTCAATAAAAAACTGGTGCGGCAATACGGCGAAGAACTCTGTATCCAGGTGTACCACGGGAATCTCTCGCAGCAAGGCGCGGCGAACTTGCTTGAGACCGTGTATTCAGTAATGGCCCTTGCAACCGATGGTGGCTGGAAAGTCGCGACAGCTGACGTTGGCGACCGTATTGGCTTTCCTAACCATGCACGGATTACCGTCCCGCGCAGCCTTGATCAAGCGAGGTTCGAGGCAGCTGTAGAAGACGTTCAAACTCGCCTCTCTGAGCACCTGGCGGTGGTGATTATGTTAGTACGGTATCTGGGCATTTCGCTGCGTGAAGCGTTTTTCTTCGATGCCCGAATAGCTCTGAATGACGCCAAAGCAGACGGATATCATTCGGTAAGTAACGGCAGCGAAGATCCATACGATCACCGCAAAATTAATATCTCAGGGGGCAAGCAGATCGCCGTTTTGGAAACGGCCTCGGCAGTTCAAGGTGTGCGGCACTGTCACCATCCAAGACAAGAAGCATGGCGGATATGGCGGCAAAACAGCCTACCTGCAGCTAAGGAGCTTTTGCTTGCTCATGGGTTAAATTTTGATGATTGCCGCTCAGCGTATGCCTGCGAGCTCTACGAACAATGGGCCGATCATAAAGCTCCGATTCTTGGGGGAAACGCTCCCCACGACGAGGATCTAGAGGCGCGGGATCACGTCGCCTACGAGCTCGGAAATTTACGTATCTGGGAAACTGATGCATACGTCGGTGCCCGAGCCACCCTACTGAAGGAAGCAGCCGGTACCAGCCGCTAAGGCACTACGCAGCAGATTTGGGATTAGATCAGACGCCCTTAAACTTGGCTTACTTCGAGTCAAAGGAGTCAGGGCGTGGATCGTTTTGAATTGTTGGTATATGCGGTACTTGCGGTCATCAGTGCGCTCACCATCACAGGTGCTGTTGGCTACATGGTCGCAGCGTATCTGGACAAGAAGCGTGGCGACGATTGAGTCTTCAGCGGTATGACCAGATACCTGTAACAAACTGTCCGCTGCCTTTTCATCGGCAGCGGGCGCCTACCCGAATCCACCTGCAAGGCATCACTACTGCGATACGCAATATTTGCCACCCAAGTCCATGAGATCAGCGATGACCTTGGCTGGGTAGTCAGTTGCCGCGTCAATGCGAAAATGACCGGAGCGCCGAAGCGCTTAGATCAACGGCATGCTCGCTTCTCGATGTGGCGAATTAGCTTGCCCGGTACGCCATAACCCGTGCGCCGACTCGCAGACAACATCTGATCTTGGGTTTTCCTAAAACTACCGGAGAGTGTCTAGCGACCTCATCTATCCGGAGCACCACCATGGAATTTCGCCACCTCGGTAACGGGCAGTACTTCCCACCCATTGCACCAAACGGTCGGGTTTACGCCGTACCTCTTGGGCAGGAAACCCAGGTAGAAATTTTCTGCCTGACACCAGTAGGCATCATGGGCGCGGGCGTCCAATCGCACTGGTCAGAAATCGTTGGTTTTTACTACGACGACGAATCATGGGAGATCATCCCGCGCAATTACTCGGGACGAGGAATGCGCTTCCGCAGAGGCCTCTCCTGCATCATGGTGATCGCCGGCAGCGAGGCTCTCACGACCCACATCCAGGGCTACCCCATCCCCATCTGCGTAATGAACCGCATTGCATTCGAACAGCAGCGATGCAGTGAAGGGTAGCGCATCACCGCCGCCATCCGCTGCGCGACACAGGTACCAGCTAGACCGGCACCTACCAATGTTTATTTTATGAAAGTGAAGCCTCTCACTGCTAATACAGATCGCAGTTGGCCAGCAGCCTTGGACGTACGCATCACTGCTAATAGCAAATATAGCCTTTGAACCCCGCATGCACTGGCCTGCTGGCTGGCAGCGAGTAGATTTAGCGCACTACACTGCTTATAGCCCGTAACCTACTCAAGCGCTGCAACATGTCGCACAGGAATTCACTGCTGATACAAGAATGAATCGCCCCTAGTTTCGTAGACACCTCCAAGCCTTAAAATGAGGCC
>NZ_AOHM01000027.1:0-64519 GCF_000510895.2 Pseudomonas sp. FH1 | reverse complement strand
TATGGCTCAGCAGTCGAAAAATAGCGGCCTACTTCAGACCATCCCTAGTAGAGGGCGCAATTGTAAGCAAATAGAAACACAGTGAATGTCGTGGATTTGTAAAACGCCTACAGCGCCTCGCCCTGCTGCTGACGACGGAACTGCCCCGGTGCCACGCCATGGGCCTTGCGGAAACACCGGGAAAAATACGCCTCGTCAGTGAAACCGCAGCGGTGCGCGACCACGCCAATCATCTGCGCACTGTTGAGCAACAAGGTGCGCGCCAACTGCATGCGCCGGTCGAGCACCAGTTGCGAGAAAGGTTTACCGGTTTCCTTGCGCAACAAATGAGTGAGGTAGTTGGGCGACAGGAACGCCGCCGCCGCTGCGTCCGTGAGGTTGAGCGTCGGTTCATGCAGGTGCTCGCGGATATAGCCCTGCACCCGTGCCAACGCATCCTTGCGCCCGCGCCGCGTGGCATTGTTGGCGGCGAAGGCCTGCAGCGGCTCGGCGTATTGCTCGCAGACCAGGCCGACCAGTTGAAACAGATAGCCCTTGAGGCGTTCGCGGGCGCCGAAGGTACGGTGGGCATCAAGTTCGCGCATATGGGCGAGCCAGGTTTTTACCTGCTCGAACGCCGCGTCTTCAAGGATGAAGTCCAGCTGTTCCTGAAAGCGAAACGGCGACAGCTCCGGCGCCTGGCCGATGGGAATGTCTTCCAGATCCAGGGGATCGCAGGTGAGCTGCGGTAGGAAAAACGCCTGGCTGAAGTTGATCAGCATGAATTCGCCCTCTTCGGGATGGGGAATCACATGCAAGCGATGGGGCAGGATGAACGCCAGGGCCTTGCGCGGAAACGGCCGCACCGCGCCGCCGATATGCTGCACGGTGTCGCCGCCGAGGTTGATCTGGATCTGGAAATACTCATGGCGATGAGGGCTGGTCAGCGCCGCCCGCCCGCGTTTGTCGCGGATATAGAAGTCGGGGCGGTCGCTGCGCTGTTGCATGCCGTAAGTGGTGACGCGGGTGCCTGGCATAACGGTCTCTCGGGTGGCCTGGGCACCACTGTAGCCTCAACCCTGGCCGAGGGTGAAACGCAACTCGCCGATGCCGTCGATGCCGGCGGTGACGACATCGCCCGGTTGCAAGGTGCCGACGCCCACCGGGGTGCCGGTAAAGATCAAATCGCCGGCCTTCAGTGCGACAGATTTGGAGGCATGGCTGATCACTTCGCTGACGGACCAGATCTGGTCGGCCAGGTCGCCCACCTGGCGCTGTTCACCATTCACGTTGAGCCAGATCTTGCCACTGGACGGATGCCCGACCGCGCTCACCGGTTGCAGCGCCGTTGTCGGTGCGGACGCATCGAAAGCCTTGGCCCAATCCCACGGGCGTGAGAGCTTTTTCGCCTGGGCTTGCAGGTCGCGGCGGGTCAGGTCGATGCCGACGCCATACCCCCAGATGTGGGAAAACGCCTGTTCCGGGCTGATATCGACCCCGCCCTTGCCGATGGCCACCACCAGTTCCACTTCGTGGTGCAGGTCGGCGGTCAGCGGCGGATAGGCGACCACGCCTTCGGCCGGCACCACGGCATCCGCCGGTTTCATGAAGAAGAACGGCGGCTCTCGGTCCGGGTCATGCCCCATCTCACGGGCGTGTTCGCTGTAGTTACGGCCCACACAGAACACCCGGCGCAGCGGGAAGCGGGCTTCGCTGCCCTGCACGGCCAGGGATGGGATGGGCGTCGGGGTGAATACATAGTCAGTCATGGCTTGGGCCTCGTCGTTACCTGGCGCCAGTATGGCGAGTGGCGCCGGGGCGAAGTTGGACAGGTCTACGCAGATTTTGCACTGGCCGGTGCTTGAGGCGACCGATCCAACAGGCGATACAACGGCAGGCACGCCGCCTGGATCAACAGCATGCGGATGACCTGCATCGCCGTCACCAATGTCACGGCCAGGCCCAGGGCCTCGGCGGTAAGGCTCATTTCCGGCGCGCTGCCGGGCATCATGCCCAGGGCCAGCGACAGCCACGGCATGCCCAACCCGGCACCCAGCGCCCAGGCCGACAATGCGCTGGCGATCACCGAACCGGTCAATAGCAGCAGCACTTTGCCCAGCAGGCCCGGCGCGCGCTGGAAGAAACTGCGGTCAAACGCGACACCCAATGCACAGCCAATCAGCAACTGGCCGCTGCCGCTGAGCCAGCCCGGCATGCTCATCGAGAGGTGATTGCAGCCCACGCCCACCGCGCAAATCAGGAACGGCCCGAACGTCCAAGGGTTAGGCAACTTGCACTGCTTGAAACCCAGGGCCGCCAGCCAGCCCACACCGAGGATGAAGATCAGCCAGGGCCAGACCACCGGCAACGGCGCATGCGCAACAACGGGGGGCATGCCGAAGGTGGCGACTGCCGGCACCGTCAAAAGAATCAGCAACAATCGGATGCTATGGGCGGCGGCGATAAAACTGGTGTCCGCCTGGCGTTGGCGGCCCAGGTGCACCATCTCGCTGGAATTGGCCGGCATCAAGGCAAAGAATGCGGTGCTGAAAGGCACGCCCCAGCGATGCAGGAGCAGCACCGAACACAGCGCCAGTATCAGCGTGAGCATCACCGCCGTAACGATCAGCCCGAGATGAGCCGCCACCTGCTGCATCACCGGCAGCGTGAAATGACAGCCGATGGCAACCGCCACGATGAGTTGCCCGGCCTGGCGGCCATGGGGAATTTCCGGCACCAGGCTGCCGGCACAACGAGTCAACATCACGGCGACCAGCGAACCGATCACCCAGGGCAACGGCCACCCCGCCCAACTGGCAAGGCTGCCGCCCAACGCGCCGATAATCAGTGTGAAAAGCCAATGGTTGGGCATGGTCGGGTACTCGGCATGGAGAAGAATGCCGACAGGCTATAGACTTGCTGTCATCACAGAAAATATCCATTTGTTAAGCCAGCTATCACACTTTGTTATGCGAGCCATCATGAACCTGAAAGCGCTGGAGTACTGCGTCGAAATCGCCCGCCAAGGCAGCTTCACCAAAGCCGCCCAAGCGTTGCACGTGGCACAGCCGGCGCTGAGCATGGCGGTGAGCCGATTGGAGGATGAGCTGGGTGTGGCCCTGTTCAACCGCGCGACGCGGCAGATCAGCGTGACTGCCGAAGGCCAGTTGTTCCTGGCACGCGCCGAGGCGTGTCTTGAAGGCTTGGCCGGTGCCCGCCGTGAATTGCAGGACCTGACCCAACTGCACAGCGGCGAAATCCGCGTGGGCGTACCGCCCATGTACGGCATCCGCCATATTCCCGAACTGCTGATGCAATTTCGCGCCCGGTACCCCGGCATTGCCATGCATGTGGTAGAAGGCAGCGCCGATGACATCAGCGAACGCCTGGCCACTCGGGATATCGATGTGGCGTTGTTGGAGTCGCGACGGGTGGATCCGGCGTGGGAGTCGGTGCTGCTCGGCAGTGATGAGATGGTGTTGTGCATGGCCCAAGATCACCCACTGGCGGGCAACTCGTCCATTGCGGCGCAGCGGCTGCAACACGAACCGATGCTGGTGTTCGACAACACCTTCCTGCAACGCCATCTGCTGGACGCCTTTTGCAGTAACGCCCGAGTGCGTTTCAACATCGCCCTGGAAAGCAACTTCGTGCCACTGGTGATTACCGCCACGCGCAACGGCATGGGCGTGTCCACCTTGCTGCGGTCGGTGCAGGAGCAAGAGCCAGGGTTGGCCGGCGTTTCATTCGAGCCGGCGCAATTCATGCACTTCAACCTATGCTGGCGCGCCAGCGAATACCTGTCCCAGGCCAATCGGCGGTTTATTGAGACGGCGAAGGTGTATTTCCAGGAAGACGCCAGCTCGCCGCTGTCACGTTAAGCGGTTATTTGCGTGCGACTTTGTAGCGCACGCAATCCTGATAGAAACCCTGGCGGATCGCCTCGGGCTTGAGCCGTGAACGGCTGTCGTAGGTCTGCTCGGTGATGCCCATGGCCATCATGCGCATCCACGACTTGTTGAACTTCATGCTTTGGATCTTCTGCCGCGCCGCGTACAACGACACGCCCGACAGTTTGAGTTCCTGGGCCCTGGCGGCGGTGCCGGCGCCCCAACTGCACATGTACTTGTCACCCTCGCGCAGCTCCCGTGCCTGCACGGCAGCCGCGCCGCCAGCCAGGGAGCAGGCGATCAGCATCATTCCAACAGAGCGCATTTGCATCCTCACCTAACCACCTGAAAATAAAAGCGATTCTGGCGAGGATTTTGTTACAAAGGGGCCATTAAATTGCCTTATTGCGCAAGGTTTCAGCTGGCCGCCGCCGGCGTGGTGCGAAAGGTGATGCCCAGTCGGTTGAAGGCGTTCATCAAGGCAATGCCGTAAGTCAGGTCGGCCAGCTCCTTGGCGCTGAACTCGGCGGCGGCCGCTGCGTACTCGGCATCCGAGACGTCGCTGCGGGTGACCGCTTCAGCGAAAGCCAGGGCGATGCGTTCGCGGGCGGTGAACACATCACGAGCGTCGTGCCACACCGGCACCAGCACCAGCTTGTCCACGGCCAGGCCTTGCTTGAGCAGGTCACGCGAGTGCATGTCGATGCAAAAGGCGCAGCCGTTAATCTGCGAAACGCGCAGGTAAACCAGGTCGATCAGCGTCTTGGGCAGGCCGCAGTTTTGCAGGTAGACATAAACGCTGCCGAAAGCCTTGTAGCCTTCCGGGGATGCTTGGGTGTAATCGAGGCGAGTGGTCATGATAAATCCTGTCGAGGTTGAGTGAAGGCACCATGTTGCAGCGCCATGGCTCACCTCTGAAGAGCCAAGAATGGGCCCGGTGACCGGACCATGATGGTCTAGTCAAATGTTGCAGTTATGGCACTTGGGTACAGGTCATGCAGCCGCTACAGTTAAGGCAGGCGCGACCAGGAAATCTCCCTCATGCACACCCTACCCCCGTTGGACCCTACCTCGGCCGAGCCGATCTACCGCCAGCTTTACTGGCGTTTTCGCAATGCCATCGCCGAAAGCCTGCTCAAGCCCGGCGAGCGCGTCCCGTCAGCGCGGGCACTGGCCAAGGAGTTGGGACTCGCGCGCGGCACCATCGACAGCACCTACGCATTGCTGACCGCCGAGGGTTACCTTGAGGCTCGCGGCCAGGCGGGCACGGTGGTGGCGCACGGTATCCAGAGCGCCCAGCCTACGCCCGTGGTCATCACGCCCTACAACGCCGTGCGACAACAGTCACACGTACTGCCCTTCCAGATGGGCCTGCCGGCGCTGGACGCTTTCCCGCGCAAAATCTGGTCGAAAATTGCCGCCCGTTGCGTACGCGCCACGCAACTGGCGGACATGGCCAACCCGCCGGTCTACGGCCTGCCTTCGCTGCGCACCGCTATCGCCAGTTACTTGCAGGTGGCGCGGGGAATCCATTGCTCGCCAGAGCAGATCTTCGTCACGTCGGGCTACCGCAACACGCTGAGCCTGGTCACCCATGCGTTGCTGTCACCCGGCGACGCGGTGCTGGTGGAAGACCCAGGTTATCTGCCCACGCGACCCTTGCTGGACCATTTGCAGATCAAGTCCATCCCTGTGCCGGTGGATCAGGACGGCCTCTGCGTACAGCACCTCGGCGCTGCCCGCGCAGTGGTCGTCACCCCGGCCCATCAAAGCCCGCTATGTGTGTCGCTGTCGCTGCCGCGCCGCCTGGAACTGCTGGCCTGGGCCCGCCGCGAACACGCCTGGATCATCGAGGACGACTACGACGGCGAGTACCGTTACGTCAGCCGCCCTCTACCGGCGCTCAAGAGCCTGGACCGCGAGGGTCGGGTGCTTTACGCGGGCACTTTCAGCAAAGTGCTGTTCCCCGGCATTCGCCTGGCCTATCTGGTGGTGCCCGTTTCCCAGGTCGGGCGTTTCGAGCAGGTCAGCCAGAGCTTCCTCGGCAACTGCCCGGAACTGACCCAGGCCATCGTCGCCAGTTTTATTGCCGAAGGGCATTTCGCCCGGCACATCCAGCGCATGCGCAAGCTGTACGGCGAGCGCCGCGAAGCCACCGCCAACGGGTTGCGCAAGGTATTGGGCGCGCATATTTCCATTGATGCACAACCTGGCGGGATGCACCTGATCCTGCGGTTCAAGACCCCGCAATCAGACCGCCTGCTGGTGCAGAAACTGGCGAGCGTCGGTCTCTTCGCAGAAGCCTTGAGTGAATGGAATGTCGTGCAGCACAGCGGTCCCGGCCTGCTGTTGGGATTTGCCAACATCGATTCCCAGGCCAGCGCTGAAGCATTGGGCCGGCGCATCCTGGAATGCTGGGTGGCCTAGTCATCAGGCGATTTCTTGGCGCTGTGCTTGTCAGCCAACAGGCGTGAAACTGCAACGCCCTCCCCCAGCCAGGATTTCTGATGCGCAGTCTCACGGTGTTTTGCGGCTCCAACTTCGGCACCCACCCTCGCTACAGTGAAGACGCCAAAGCCCTGGGCCGTGAAATCGCCCGGCGCGGTATTCGCCTGGTCTACGGCGGCAGCGCCAAAGGCTTGATGGGCATGATTGCTGATAGCGCGCTCGCTGAGGGTGGCGAAGTGATCGGCGTCATCACCCGATTGCTGCATGAGCTCGGGCACATGCATCCAGGGCTCAGCGCCTATGAAATCACCGAAGACATGCGCAGCCGCAAAGCGCGCATGAGCGAACTGGCCGATGGGTTTATCGCCCTGCCCGGTGGCCTCGGCACCTTCGAGGAGTTGTTGGAAGCGATGACCTTGACGCAGCTTGGCGAACACCACAAAGGCGTGGCCTGCCTGAATACCGCACAGTTCTTCGCGCCGCTGCGGGGCCTGTTCGCGCACGGCGTAAAGGAAGGCTTCATCAAGGCCGAGCACAGCCAGATGCTGATCGTCGAAGACCACCCCGGCGCCCTGCTCGATGCCCTTGGGCGGTGGCAGGCGCCGGTGGTCGACAAATGGATCGAGCCCGCTAAGCGCTAGCCCGTTTCGGCCTTGGCGATGCTGCTCCCGAATCCTTTCGCCAAGGCCTTTTTTTCACCTCACCACTGGTACGTGGCGCTTGCCTGTACGGTGCGCTGCGAGCCATACCAGCACCACGAATAGGAGTAGCAGGACGCAACGTACTCTTTATTCGCCAGGTTGGTGGCATTGAGCGCCAGGCGCAGGTTGTCCTTCAGGTTGGTGATGTTCGGGATGTCGTAGTGCACCGCCGCATCGAACAGGGTGTAGCCCGGCACCTTCAGGGTGTTGGCCGTATCGCCCCAGGACGAGCCGACATACCGCGCACCCGCGCCCGCACCGAAACCTTTCAGGTTGCCATCATGGAAGGTGTAGTCGGCCCACGCCGAAGCGGTGTGACGCGGCACGCCGTAAGTGGTGGTGCCTTCAGCGGCGATGGCCGGGCCTACGCCGATGTCACTGATGGGCGCGTAACGCACGGTGTTGTTGGACTTGCTGATGCGGTTGTCCAGGTAGGCATAGGCCGCAGTGATGTCCAGGTTATCGTTGAGGCTGGCCTTGCCTTCCAGCTCAAAGCCACGGGATTGCACTTCGCCGTCCTGGCTCTGGCAGCGCCCGGTGCCGCACAGATGAGTCGGGTCCGGGTCGGTGGTCAGCACGTTGGTCTGGCGCAGGTCGAAGATCGCCGCGGTGATAAAGCTGTTGCTGCCCGGCGGCTGGTACTTGATGCCGATTTCATACTGCTTGCCTTCAGTCGGCTTGAACACCGAACCGCCGTAGCCCGTACCCGACTGCGGGTTGAACGACTCCGCATAGCTGGCATACGGCGCCAGGCCATTATCAAACAGATAGACCAGGCCGATACGGCCGGTAAACGCCTTGCTGTCCAGGGACGACTCGGATTTAGAGCCGGTGCGAATCGTCTTGGTGCTGCTGTCAGTGCTGGCCCAGTCATAGCGGCCGCCCAACAACAGGACCCATTTGTCCCACTTCATCTGTTCTTGCAGGTACACACCGGTCTGCTCGCTGCGCGAGGTGCCGTCGGTGGTGTAGGCCGGCACCGGAACGGCCGCGCCGTAGACCGGATTGAAAATATCCAGGGTCGGGCCGGCGGTGTACACGCCCGAGCCGGACTTGGTGTCGGTGCTGGTGTTCTGGTAGTCGAGCCCCATCAACAAGGTGTGCTGCAACGGGCCGGTGTCGAATTTGGCCTGCACCTGGTTGTCGAGGGTGTAGGCGTCCAGGTCGACATCGCTGGCGATGGTCGAGCGGCGGATGGTGCGGTAATCCGCCATCAGGTAGTTGCTGTAGAGGCTGCGGTACTGGCCTTCGCTGCGCAGGTAGCGCGCATTCTGACGCACGGTCCACACGTCATCGAAGTGATGCTCGAATGCCCAGCCGATGCTGTAGTACTCGCGGTCACTTTTCTCGAAATTCTTTTCGCCGTCGTAGAAGTCCACATCGATACTGCGCCCGGTCGGGCTGTGCAGCACCGAGCCCCAGGCCGGCACCGAACCGTAGGACGCGCCTTTGGGGTCCTTCTGGAAATGCCCGAGCAGGGTCAGTGAGGTGGCGTCGTCCGGGCGCCAGGTGAAGGCGCTGGACAATGACTGGCGGCGCGTCTCGGTGTGTTCTACCTGGCCATCGGCATCGTCGAAAAGCCCGGCCACGCGGTAGGAATACACGCCCTGATCATCCAATGGGCCACTCAAGTCGAAGGTCGTACGCTTCTTGTTGAAGGTGCCGTATTCCACGCCCACTTCGTGAAACGGCGTATCCAGCGGGCGCTTGCTGACCATGTTGATCACGCCGCTCGGCGTGCCCTGGCCGTAAAGGACCGAGGCCGGGCCGCGTAGCACTTCGACGCGTTCCAAGTCGAAAGCGTCCTTTTGCGGCAAGGCGTCACGACTCGAGGGCATGCGCAGGCCGTCAAGGTAAGTGGCCGGCGAGAAACCCCGGATGGTCAATTGGTCGAGACGTGATGCAGTGGCGCCACGGGTTTCCGGAATGACGGCGGCGCTGTAGCGCAGGATCTGGTTGAGGCTCTCGGCGTTTTGCGCGCGCATCTGGTCTTTGGTGACGATGGAGATCGACTGCGGGGTTTCGATCAGCGCAGTGTCGGTCTTGGTGCCCGACAAACTGCGCATGGCCACATAACCGGACGCTGGCCCGGTCGGGCTCTCGCTCTGGTACGCGCCGCTGATGGTAGTGGCCTGCAACTCCATGGCCCCGCCGTTATCCGGGATGGCTTCCAGGCGGTAGCGGTCGGCGGAGAGCTTCAAGGCTTGCAAGCCGCTGCCGGCGAGCAACTGGTTCAGCGCCACATCGGTGTCGTACTGCCCACTCAGGGCCTTGCTGCGCTTGCCACGGGTCAGGCTTGCATCAAACGCCAGCACCAGGCCCGCCTGCTCGGCCAGGCTATTGAGCGCCTGGCTCAAATCACCAGCGGGAATCGAGAAACTGCGCACGGCGCTGCTGCTTTCTTCGGCAAAGGAGGACTGGACGGTCAGCAACGGCACGGCGGCAAAAGCCATCGCCACTGACAAGGCCAGTGGGTGCAAGGGACGAGCAAGGCGCGACATGGGAAATCCTGGGTAAGGGAGGTTCTATAAACCATGACGGCCATGTCGGAAGATCGGGCAAGGATGAGAGCGATTTTTATTTGAGTTGATGCGCTGCAATCAGGTTTATCGCTTTTTCGCAGGCTGTTGAGTTGGATCTTTGCGGTGTTCTCCTGTGTTCAGTCGGCCCTTTCTTACCCCCACGCCACCACCAACAACCCCACCCCCAACACCAGGCACAACGGCGAATAAAAATACGTATCCAACCGCGCAAACCGCGACCCACCGACCTTCTTGAAAAACCCCACCAACTCCGAATCCCCAATCGCCCTGGCAA
Source organism: Pseudomonas sp. FH1 (assembly GCF_000510895.2). Taxonomy (NCBI): domain Bacteria; kingdom Pseudomonadati; phylum Pseudomonadota; class Gammaproteobacteria; order Pseudomonadales; family Pseudomonadaceae; genus Pseudomonas; species Pseudomonas sp. FH1. Next base: position 54,684 of record NZ_AOHM01000027.1, on the reverse strand, counting down.
ACATCACCACCGCAATCGCACTGATCCCCCACTGCAACGCCCCATGAGACACTGCCGAGAAATACAGCCCAGCCCGCAAGCACACCATCAGTGCAATCCCCACCAACCCCATGGCAACCAGAAACGTAGCCAGCGCGGAGGGTTTGAACGCTGGTTTCGGCCCGCGAGCGAATTCGCCGGGCAATTGGGGAATGGCGGCCTGGAAGCCGAGTTTGCCTCCGGCAGCCCAGTACAAATGCACCATGCTGATGAAGGTGAAAATGCCGACAATCCATCGTGCGACAACAAAGCTCATGGCTGGCTCTCCCTTAAAAGGTGCGAAAGAGGATAGTCGCCTGGAGATTTTTTGCAGGCATTTCGTCGGCAGCTGATGGTAAAGTGCCGCCCCATGAAAATCGCTCGTGCCGACCGCTCGCTCATTGCCTGGATGCTCTATTGCTGCGTCCTGTTCAATGTGTTCGCCTGCAGTATCGGTCATGGGCAGATGGTCGGGATGCAGCTCAATGGCATCGGTGGTCAGTTTTGTACGGTAGACCCGCGAACCCAGGCGCCCAAGCCGTCCAACTCCACTGAAGAGAACCTGCCAACGCTGTCCAAGGCGTTTGGTTGCCCGCTGTGCTCCACCGGTGGCATGGGCCCGGCGCTGAGTTCCAGCTTGAATGTGGCAGTACTGCCACAGCCCCATGCACCGCCGCCGGCCATTGTCCTGGCTGCCGACATTCCTGCCCGCTTCACCTGGCCTGCGGCTAATCCGCGCGCACCGCCTGCTTTCGCCTGATCCCTTCGCTTTCCGATCTGCACTGACCACCGTTTCCGCGAGGACGTACGGGCGGCTGTGCGTTGTTTTCAAGCCAAGTTTTTCAGGATTCAACCATGAAACATCTTCCCCTGTTGGCGGGCCTGTTCGGCTGCCTGCCTGTCTGCGCCTGGGCCCTTGAGTTGGCCCCGACCACCATTGATGGCGAACAAACCGCCGAGCCTGGCCTGGCCCTGGATCAATCCAGCGGCATGGCCTCGCGCTTGGGTTTGAGTGTGCGCGAAACCCCGGCGTCGGTGGCTATCGCCAACCGCAATGACATCGAGCGCCATGGCGCCAAGACCTTCCGCGACGCTGCCAACACCTTGCCTGGCGTGAATGCCAGCGCCCCGCCAGGATTTGGCGGGTTTGTCTCCTACCGTGGCTTTACCAGCAGCCAGATCACCCAGATGTTCAACGGGATCAATGTGGCGACCGGCCTGGCCCGGCCGGTAGATGCCTGGATATATGACCGGGTGGAGCTGGTAGGTGGCCCCTCCTCCTTGATCAACGGCGCCGGCTCCGTGGGCGGTTCGCTCAACTACGTGACCAAGCTGGCCACCCGCGAGGAACAGGCCGCCGAAGGCCAGCTCACCTATGGCAGCTATGACACCGCCGGCATGGCGTTTGGCGTCAATCACGCCCTGACCGAACCCGGCGCCGAGGTGCAGCACTACGCGCGCCTGGATGTAAGCCGCAACACCAATCACAGCTACATCGACCGCGACCAGCGCGAGGCCTGGAGCCTGGCGTTTTCCCTGCTCAGCGACCTCACGCCCAACCTGTCTCACACCCTGGCGCTGGAATACCAGGATGAGCATGAAGACAACCCTTACTGGGGTACGCCGGTGCTCAATCCCAAGGTGGGCGAGCTGAAGATCGACAAGCACAACCGCTTCAACAACTACAACGTTGCTGACGGCCGCTATGAACAGCGCACGATCTGGGCGCGCTCGATCATCGACTACCGCCTCAACGACAACACCACCCTGAAAAACACCCTCTATCACCTGGACAGCCAGCGTGATTATCGCAACCTGGAAACCTACCAATACAACGCCGATAACAGCGCGGTGAACCGCTCGACGGCCTATCAGGTACGCCACCAGGGCGAACAGAACGGCAACCAGTTCGAGCTGCGCCACGATGACAGTATTTTCGGTTTGTCGACCACTTGGTCCGGGGGCTTCGAATACAAGGTCAACAGCACCACCAACACCCCACTGAATGTGCCGGGCAACAGCAGCGTGGACCCGAACAACTACAACCCTGGACACTTCTACGACATCCCGCGAACCCGTGAGAAGTTCGGCAAGGACAAGACCAACGAGGTCACCACCAAGGCGCTGTTCGTGGAGAACCGCCTGGGGCTCACCGATAAACTTTCGCTGCTCACCGGCCTGCGTTACGACGCCATCGACCTGGACGTCACCAACCATCGCGCGATCACCGCCACCAATCCCCGCCACTTCAAGCGCAGCTGGGAACCGGTAACCGGCCGCGTCGGCCTGACCTACCAGTTCATCCCGTCGGCCAACGTGTACGTGCAATACAGCACCGCCGCCGAGCAGCCGAACACTACCACGCAAGTGTTTGATGTCTCGACGGGCAAGCAGTGGGAAGTGGGCAGCAAGTTCGATTACCTGGACGGCCGTGGCTCGGCCACCGTGGCCGCGTACAAGATCGAGCGTAAGGATTTTGCCGTGACCGATCCGCAGGACCCGACCAACAGCATTCCGGTCGGGGCGCAGTCATCCAAGGGTATCGAGTTGGCCAGTTCGTTACGCATCACGCCAAGGTTGCTGGCGGAGGGTAACTTCGCCTGGGTCGACGCGGAATACGATGATTTCAACGAAAAAATAGCCAGTGGCGCGGTGGTCTCGCGTAAAGGTAATACGCCAACCAACGTGCCCAAGCGCGTGGGTAACCTGTGGCTGACCTATGATTTTGCCGAAGATTGGCAAGGGGGCGTGGATGCGCGTTATGTGGCCGAGGTGTACGCCGATAACGCCAACACCCAGACGGTGCCGGCCTACACGCTGTTCGGCACGTTCCTGCGATACAAGGTCGACTCACACACCTCGGTGACGGGCCGGGTGCGCAATTTGACGAATGAGGTATATGCCGAGTTTGCGCATGTGTCGCCGGCGTATTACCTGGGCTCGCCGAGGACATTTGAGCTGGCGGTGCAAACCAAGTTCTAACACCTGAATGTAAGAGCCCGGCTTGCCGGGCTCTTACAATGTATGCGCATTCTTACTTCAGACTCGCCTCAACTTTCTGCGCCACCTCTTCAGTCAACCAGGCTTTCCAAACTTCTGGGTGTTCCTTTAAAAACGCCTGGGCCACGTCCCGTGGCGCCGTATGATTCTCACTCATGGTCGCCAAGGCTTTGTTCAGCGGCTCAATCGGAAACTCGACTTTCTCGAAGAACTGCGCAATCTGCGGATGCTCCTTCTGGAACGGCGTCGACACCCCGATGCTCAACTTAGAGGCCAACGAGCGCGTGGGCTTCGGATCAGGATTATCCGCATCCGTCAGCGTCTTCCACGCCTCGGCATCAAACGGCGGCTCTTCCAGTTGGATCAACTTGTAGCGCCCCATCAACGGCGTTGGCGACCAGTAATAGAACAGCACCGGTTTGCCCCGGCGGATCGATGAGGCAATCTCGGCATCCAGTGCCGCGCCCGAGCCACTGCGGAAATTCACATAGCTGTCGTCCAACCCATAGGCCTTGAGCTTCTGTTTATTGACCACTTCCGAGGTCCAGCCGATGGGACTGTTGAGAAAGCGTCCCTTGCCGGGGGATTCCGGGTCCTTGAACACGTCTTTGTAGCGCGCCAGGTCCTTCACGCTCTTGAGTTCAGGCGCCAGGGGCTTGATGCCTTTGGCGGGGTCGCCCTTCACCACGTATTCCGGCACCCACCAGCCTTCGGTCGCGCCTTTGACCGTGTCGCCCAACCCAACCACTTTGCCTTCGGCTTCGGCCTTGACCCACACCGGGCTGCGGCCCGCCCATTCTTCGCCAATCACCTGGATGTCATTCTTCGCCAGGGCGGTTTCCAGGGTGATGGTGGTGCCAGGCAAGGTGTCGGTGGGCAAGTCATAGCCCTTCTCGACGATCACTCGCAGCACTTCGGTAATCAGGCTGCCGCTTTCCCAGTTCAAATCGGCAAAGTGCACTGGCTTCTCGGCGGCCGAAACCGGCAGTGCGGTCATTGACAAACTCAAGGTCGCCACGGACGCCGCCAACAGTGTTCTCAATCCTTTCATGCCCTTGCACCTCGCGATATCGCAGCAGACAGCGGACGGCTTTGCTACATAAGCGCGAAGCCTCTGAATAGTTAAGTCAACTCAACTGTAGTAGAGGTTCCGGGAGATAGCGGGTGTTCGAGGAATTTGATGCTTATTCGCTGGCCTTGAACGTGACCAATTCACCCTTGCGCCATTTGGCGGCCTTGCCGGTCACGGCCTTCAGGGTCTTGGTCAGGCCTTCCTGCAGTTGTTCGTTGGCGGCAAATACCAGCATCACGCTGTGACCTTCCTTGAACACGATGCCTTGGCCTTCGGCCGAGGACACAAAGGCGTAGTCACCGAGGCCATAGACGGTCAACTTGATGTCGCGAAACTTTAGCTCGAACTTGCCACCTTCACGGCTGGGCAATACCGCTGCGCGAAAGTGATCGCCGACTTTGAGTTCCAGACGCGGCTTGTCATCTACAACCATCGCCGCCTCGGTGTCGATCTCGGCGATGTAGATGCCTTCCGGCGTCTGCTCCGTGATGTAAACAAAACGGGATTGAAACTGCTTGACCAACTTTGCGCGCAAATCACCCAGCACGAACAACGCGTGCATATCCAGATTACTGACTGCCAAGGAAACGCCCCCACATCGAAAAGAGCGCCGTCCGCCAGAGCGGGCAGCACAAAAAAACGGCCATTACGGCTCGGTTACATCACTCATTCTGTGAAAAAAACTGAAGAAGATCCCGCTGTCGCGCCATAAGACTAGTACAGACGTACGCGATGGACCTTGTGCAAGGTCATCAGGCATCACAGGAGATCACAGGTTCAACAGCCCGAGAATACGGGCCGACCAACTTCAGAAAATAACCTAATTAAAAATGCGGTTTTCCGACATGCAAACACAAATAAACACGCTGTCATGGAACCGGGCGCTGGCCGCCGACGACAATACTAAAACAGCAGCACCGATCAAAACCACCCAAAACGTTGCAATCAAGTCAACCGGATCGATCGAAAGGAGCAGGCCATGCAACGATCAACCTACAATGCAATGTCTTCGCACACCCGTTCATCATGCCAGGGCGAGGCTCAATACTACCGCTTGGGCGGCTTCGACGGGTACCCGGATTCGGTTCTTTACCAAGTCGTACCTGCCGGCAAAAACTTTTTCCATATCCGTGAAGTGCTCAGCGGCCGAATCAAAGGCTTTCGCAGCGGCCATGTCAAGGCGTGTGAACTGGCCAAGACACTTGAAGCCCAGTTGCAGGCACCTCACGGAGCGGTCGTTTCATCCGCCCTATAACTTAACTGCGCCGCCGACCTGCAACAACTGCCATACTGGCCCGTCCACTGAAGTGTGTGCCCTGCGGGCCAGGCTTCACCAGTGCAGTTATCTCCAAGGGAAGGCTCTACGTGACGGAATTTGATATCGGCGAATTTTTCATCCATGGCGACGCAAGGGAAGTAGACGGTGAATTTCAAGCAGTGATCATCATGCGGGCCAAGCCACCGCTGACCACTGTCACCACCCATCAAGTGGAAAAGGACCGCTGGTTCAAAACCGTCGACGCTGCTGCCCTCGCAGCCAAGGAATCCGCCAAGGCCCTGAAAGCTGCTGTGGATGCCGGAGCCTTGAATTCCTGACAATCCGATAGAACTCTGTTGCTCCGTCACCCTCCCATGTACAACCACCACCCTGCATGGAGAACGATATGGACGCGCCAATTCCTACCCTTGAAACCCTGTTCGAACAATTGGGCCTGGATTCAACTCCGGACGCCATCGACGCCTTTATCGTCGCGCATCCCTTGCCTGAAGATGTAAAGCTGATCGATGCGCCGTTCTGGTCTAAACAGCAAGCAGCCTTTCTGAAAGAAGAGCTGCGCGAGGACGCTGAATGGGCGATTCCCGTGGATGAGCTGAATCAACGCCTGCATCAATCGCAATAAACCCGTCTCAATGCAGGCTGTCCGACTGTTCCAGGCGCAACAGCGCCTGCCAGGCAGCCCTGCACTCCTCCGCTTCATCGCGACTGGCGAACGCCGTACCGCGTTGCTCACCGTTGAGCAACACCACCCAGCAGGCCCTCTGGCCCAGCGCACGCAGGGTTTGGGGTACGCCACTGCCAATCATCACGGCGACATCGACTTTGTTTTGCATGGAGCTTCTCCGCAGCATTAGTTAGCTGGCTAACAATGTTGGCCATGCTACGGTTTTCTTCCAGTTGGAAAAAGCTATCCCCGGAATAGCTCCATTGCATAAACAGCAATAATCCCTAGCGTCCGCCCTTTACCGCTTCGGGTTTATAGCCCAGGCGCAAGCCGCCCCAATGCCGGCCCTTGACCATGATCGGCACCGACAAGTCGTGCATCAGCTCTCCGGTGTCGCGGGTATAGGTTTGCAGCAAGACGGCCTGCTGGTGGCTGCCACATCGGATTCCGGTGCGGTCTTCGAATTTGCGTTTGGTGCGGTTCTGCACCGCATCCACCTGCGCATCGCCGGTCAGCGCGTGGGAAAACGCCTTGTTATGCGTCGGCACGTAGCCCTGGGGCGTACAGGCAATGGCAAAGACCAAGCCTTCATGGCGTGGCAGCAGCGCTTCTTGGATCGCCGGCAACACCTGGTCGGTGTAGCCGTCAAAGCGGGTGTGGTACTTACTCGGGCGGGTGTTGGCAATCGGCGTATAGCTGCGGTCGAACAGGTCATCCAGGCTGATCCGATTCTGCTGCACGTCGGCTTCGAATTGCGCAGCAATCCGGCTCGCCCCCTCGCGCGCCAGGTCGTAGATGCGCTGGTGATAGTCATCCAGCCCAACTTCCGCCAAGCGCTCGCTGATGGTTTCGGCCTGCCCCTCCATCTGCACCGCGGCGTCGGCCAGTTGGCGGGTTTGCTGATCACTGACAGCCAGATCGCTGCGCATCTGTTCCACGGCATGGAACAAGCTGTCGAGCTGGGTGCGGTTGGTGTCGGTGCCCTGGGCGATCTCATTGACCTGGCCTTCCACATCCGCCGCCAGGCTGGCGATACTCTGCAACTGCTCACCGGCGTGCTCCACCTGCTCCACGCCGGTATGCAGGTCCGCCGAGAGCTGGCGAATCTGCTCCACCACTTGGGCCGTGCGTTGCTGGATATCCGCGACCATCACCCCGACTTCATCGGTAGCCGTGGCCGTACGCCCCGCCAACCCACGCACTTCATCCGCAACTACCGCAAACCCACGCCCATGCTCACCGGCCCGCGCCGCTTCAATGGCCGCGTTGAGTGCCAGCAGATTGGTCTGGCTGGCAATGGATTGGATCACCAGGGTCACCCGCTGGATTTCCTCGCTGCGCAGGCTCAAGGCTTCGATCAGTTCACGGCTGGCATTCGCACGCTGGCTGAGCTGGTGCATGCGGGTGATCGACTGGGCCAGCACTTCGCGGCCTTCGGTGCTGCGTTGATGGGCCTGGCTGGCGGCACCCAGTGCTTCGCGGCTGAGTTGGGAGGTGACCTTTTCGGTGCCGATCATCACCTCGGCACTGCTGACAATCTGCTTGGCCGCGCCCAGCTGCGACTGCACGCGCGCGGCCAGTTGCTTGACCGAATAGGCCACACCGGCGGCGGACAACGCGTTATGACTGGTGGTGTAGGACAGGTCGCGCGTCAATTCGCCGATGGCATCGACGGCATCGGAAGATGCGATAACAGGTGTGCGACTTTTCAATCGAGGCAGCCAGATCACCAGCAGAACCAGTGGCAGGCAAAGGTAGAGCGGCAGGCTGGCGAGCGCCAACCCAAGCAGGACCAACACCAGGGCGGTGCTCTGCAACAGTGGCGTCAGCCAGCCGGGCAGCCCGCGCGCCACCGTTTGCGGTGACACTGCTGCGCCCATCAGAGATCCGTCTCCAGCCATCTTCGTTACCCCACTGCTTGTCATTATTGTCGCTGCATTAAACGCCACTATCGGGCCATTATCCATGGGCCTTTAGTGGGGTAGCTTGCAACAGATCAATAGACCGGGTGTAACGGGTCTTTCCCTGGGAAACCGCAGGACGGTACCCCAGCTTCACCGCATCAGGCTTGGCGCTGATGCTTGTCGATCTGCTCGTGGCGCTCTTGCGCTTCGATGCAGTACTTGGTGGTCGGGCTGATCAGCAGGCGCTTGAGGCCAATAGGTTCGCCGCTGTCATCGCACCAGCCGAAGGAATCTTCCTTGATGCGCTCCAGTGCACGCTCCAGCTGCGGCAGCATGCGCTGGTCGCGGTCAATGGCGTTGACCAGCCAGGTGCGCTCTTCTTCAACGGAAGCAGCGTCAGCCGGGTCAGCCGGGGTGTCCAGGCTTTCAATGGCGATACGGTTCTGTTCAATGCGCTCGTGGTGTTCCACTTTCATGTCTTGCAGCAACTGCTCGAAAAAAGCGTGCTGTTCGGCATTCATGTAGTCATCCGCCGGCATGGCCAGCAACTTTTCCTTTGTCATTGATTTCTCTATAAAAAATACGTGCATTAAGGCGAATAAGGGAGCGTTCCGGCCGACCTCTGCAGGTCTCGGAAGGGCGCCATCCATTTCAAGCGCCACCCGGCACTCAATTTACGAGGGGCGGCAGTCTAAGGCCGACTTGAGGGCGCAGCAACTGAAAAGACAGGCAATTTTTCCGAGATAACCCCCAAAAGCACCAGGACGGGCTCGGCGAATGGTCATCGGAGTGCGTTTATAGCAGGAAAGTTCGTGAAGCAGCTATAAGCCGCAAGCTGCAAGCGACAAGCTGCAAACACTCGCCCTGCTTGCAGCTTGAGGCTTAAAGCTTGCCGCTGCGCTTCAGCGCTTTAGCTTGCGCTTGTTGCGATACTGGTCGATTACCACCGCCACCACGATGATCAGGCCCTTGATGATGTCCTGGATATACGCGTCCACCCCGACAAAGGTAAACCCGCTGGCCATCACCCCAAGGATCAGCGCGCCGATCACAGTGCCGGTGATGCGCCCTACTCCGCCCGCCAGGCTGGTGCCGCCGATCACCGCCGCCGCAATCGCATCCAGCTCATAGGACATGCCCATGCCGGCCTGGCCGGTGGCGGCACGTGCCGAGGCCACCACGCCAGCAAGACCTGCCAGCAGGCCGGCGATGCTGTACACGATGATCAAGTGGCGTTTGACGTTGATGCCCGAGGTACGCGCCGCCTGCATGTTGCCGCCGATGGCGTAGGTGTACTTGCCGTACTTGGTGTAGCGCAGGGCGATATGGAAGATCACCGCTACCACCAGGAAGATGATCACCGGCATCGCACCATGGCCGATGGCCGTGTACGAGTCAGAGAGCATGCTCACCGGCTGGCCTTCGGTGTAGTAACGCGCCAGGCCACGGGCCGAGACCATCATGCCCAGGGTCGCAATGAACGGCGGGATGCCGGTGACGGCGATGATGCTGCCGTTGATCGCCCCCGCCAGCAGCCCCACGCCCAACCCCATCGCCACCGGGATCCATACCGGCAAGTCGGTCAGGCTCGGGAACACCGCACGGGAAAAGTCGGAAGTCTGGGCAAGACTCGCGGCGATCATCGCCGACAGCGCCAGCACCGAGCCGGAGGACAGATCAATCCCCGTGGTGATGATGACCTGGGTCACGCCGATCGCCAGCAGGCCGATGATCGATACTTGCAGGATCATCAGCACCAAGCGCTGGGAGTTCATCAGGAAACTCTGGTCCCGCACGATCCAGCCAAACAGCTCGAAGACCAGGCCGATACCGATCAGCACCAGGAAGATGCTCAGCTCGGTGGGCATGCGTCGACGACTTTTAGTGGGCACCGTCGCAGGTTTGTTGTCCGTTATTGCATTCATAGCCAATCACCTTCTTATTCTGTACGTCAGTGGACTGCCGTCATCCCGGAGGCCAACTGCATGACTTTTTCCTGGGTCGCTTCGCTACGGTCCAGGGTGCCCATCAATTCGCCTTCGTGCATCACCATGACCCGGTCGCTCATGCCCAGCACTTCGGGCAATTCGGAGGAAATCATGATCACCGCCATGCCTTCGCTGGCGAGGAATGAGATCAATCGGTAGATCTCCGCCTTGGCGCCCACGTCGATGCCACGGGTGGGTTCATCGAGGATCAGCAGGCGCGGGTTGGTCATCAGCCAACGCGCCAGCAAGGCCTTCTGCTGATTACCGCCGGACAAGGTGTCGATGCACTGCTCAAGGGACGGGGTTTTCACCCGCAGCTTCTTGCACATGTCTTCGCACAGCGCGCGCAGGGCCTTCTGCTGGATAAAGCCGTTGCCGGTGTAGTGCGGCAACACCGCCATTTCCATGTTTTCCAGGACCGACAGGCACGGGAAGAGGCCACTGAGCTTGCGATCCTCGGTCAACAGCGCGAAGCCTTTTTCGATGGCCATGTGCGGGTCGGTGATGCGCACCGCCTTGCCATCCAGGGTGATCTGGCCGCTGCTGCTGGGGGTGATGCCAAAAATGGTTTCTGCCACGTTGGTACGGCCCGAGCCCATCAGGCCGGCGATACCGAGGATTTCGCCGGCGTGCAGGTCGAACGACACGTCCTTGAACACGCCGTCCAGCGTCAGGTCGCGCACCGTCAGCAACAGGTCGCCGATGGGCGTCTCGCGCACCGGGAACAACTGGCTCAGTTCACGGCCGACCATCATCGAGATCAGGCTGTCGCTGTTCATGCTGTCGGCGCGCTGCAGGCCGATGTAGTGGCCGTCTCGGAACACCGCCACTTCATCGGCGATGGCAAACACTTCGTTCATTTTGTGGGTGATGTAGACGATGCCTTTGCCCTGGGACTTGAGGTCGGCAATGATCGAAAACAGGTGGGCCACTTCCTTCTCGGTAATGGCCGATGTCGGCTCATCCATGATCAGGATGTCGGAGTCGTAGGACACCGCCTTGGCAATCTCGACCATCTGCCGCTCGGCGATGCTCAGGTTGCCCACGTGTTCCTCGGGGTCCAGGTTGATGCGCAGGCGCGCCAGCAATTCGGCAGTGCAGCGGTGCATTTCGCGGTGGTTGACCATGTGCAGGCTGTTGAGCTGCTCGCGGCCGATCCAGATGTTCTCGGCGATGCTCATGTGCGGCATCAGGTTGAGTTCCTGGTGGATCATCGCGATCCCGGCCTTCTGGGCCGCCAGGGGTGTTTCAAACACGATCGGCTTGCCACGCAGGCGGATTTCCCCGGCGTCGGGCTGGTAGATGCCGGCGATGATTTTCATCAGCGTCGACTTGCCCGCACCGTTCTCGCCCATCAGCGCCAGCACGGTGCCAGGGCGCACCCGCAATTGCACGTCGGCCAGGGCCACGACGCCGGGAAAGCCTTTGCTGATATTGACGATTTCCAGCAGGTAGGGTTCTTCCAGCGGCTGGGGCTGGATACCGGGAGGCTGCGAGACAGTCGCTTGAGCGAGCATAGGGAGGTACTCCATCGGCAGGGCGGGCACGACCGCCCTGCCGGCTTATTGTTGTTATGTAGGGACTATTTGAAGTCTTTGACGTTGTCCGGAGTGATCAGCTGGAACGGGATCACCACGTTCTGCTCGATAGGCTCGTTCTTGGCCATCTTGCGCGCCGTCTCCACCGACTTGTCGGCCTGACCCTTGGCGTCCTGGAAGGCCGACACGGTCATGTCACCCTTGGTGATCGCGTTCAGTCCATCCGGCGTGCCATCGACACCGGCGATCAACACGCCCTTCTTCCCCGCAGACTTCAGGGCCATGGACGCGCCGATGGCCATTTCATCGTTGTTAGCCAACACCGCGTTGAACTCACGGCCCTGGGTCAGCCAGTCGTTGACCAGGGTCATGCCCTTGTCACGCAGCCAGATACCGGTCTGTTCCTGTTCGATCTTGATGCCGGGGTACTGGGTCAGGACTTCCTTCACGCCCTTGGTGCGGTTGGTGGTGGAGTTGTTCGCCAGGTCGCCCAGCAGGATCACGATGTTGCCTTTGCCGCCGAGCTTTTCAGCGATGTACTGCATCTGCAACTTGCCGGCCTCGACGTCGTCGGACGTCACTGCCGCGACGCCTGGGGCCAATGTCGGGCTGTCAGGACGACGGTTGACAAACACCAGCGGGATTTTTGCTGCGGTGGCGGCCTTGATGATGTTGGCCGTCGACGCGGTGTCTACCGGGTTGACGATGATCGCGTCGACTTTCTGACTGATAAAGTTCTCGACCTGACTCAGTTGCTTGACCACGTCGGCACGCGCGTCTTCGAACTGCAATTGCACGCCATCGCCCTTGGGATAGGACTTGGCCTGCTTGTCCATGTCTTCGCGCAGGTAGGTCAGGAAGGTGTCATCGAAGGCGGACATGCTCACGCCTATCTTCAGATCAGCAGCCGAGGCAACACCGCTGGCGAGCAGCATGGACAAGGCCAGGGCGGTAAAACGGATCGGGGTCTTCATGAACGGTCTGTCTCCACTTTCTTGTTGGTTTTTTGGACGTTGCGTTTATCAGAGCTCGGCAGGCAGCCGGACGACGGGTGCACCGGGAATGCAGCACAGCAGCGCGCCTTTGTTTTCGACGCACAGCACATTAAGGAAGGAGAAGTAGAACGGCCGGGCGCGGGGCAGACCGCGTGGCGCTTTGGCAGGGCGTAAAACTCGCAGTACAGCGTTGAAGATTTTCATCTGACGGTACCTGGTTGTTTTTGATCTTGTTTTTGTTGAGTCGCCCGGATCGAGCCCGAACGTACTTTATGCAACCTGGAAAAGACTTTATTGGAAAATAATTTCCATATCAACCTGTTTTAGAATTTTATTCTATTTTTGTTGAAACCACCTGCTGGCGCTCGGCGCTGAGCCGTGCGGCGTCCAATATACGGGTGGTTTCCAGGGCGTCATAGGCGTCCACCGGCAAGGGTCCCTGCCCTTGTACCGCCAACTGCAACTGCCGATAGAACTGCGTCCAGCAGCCCTTTTCCGAAGGGACTCGCTCACGCTCCGCACTTTGCTCGAACCAGCCCCAGCGTCGATGCTCTTCGGCGCCCCAGTGTTCGCCTTCGGTTTTAGGCGATTTGCCGGCCATTAGCGCCTCTTCCTGACCGTCCAGGCCTTCGACGGTGTAGCAACCTGCGCTGCCACTGACGCGAAAACGCGGCGCCTGGCTGTTTTGCAAGGCGTTGCCCCACAGGTGTGAGATCACACCATTGGCATGGGTCAGAGAGACAAAGAAACCGTGATCCACCGTGGGGTGTTCGGCGGTGTAATGCAGCTGGGCAAACACCCGATCCACCGGGCCGAACAGTTGCAACGCCTGGTCGACCAAATGGCTGCCCAGGTCGCGCAGCCAGCCGCCACCGCTGGCGTTGCCCACGGCCTGCGGGCTGTAGCGTTCCACACGGGATTCAAAACGGGTGATCTTGCCCAGGGCGCCGGCATCGATGAGCTTGCGCAGGGTCAGGTAGTCCGAATCCCAACGCCGGTTCTGATACACGCTGAGCAGCGTGCCCTGGCGCTCGGCGGCAGTGATCAGCGCCTGGGCCTGTTCGGCGTTGGCGGCGAAGGGTTTGTCGCTGACCACGGTGACACCGTGTTCGATGGCCTCCAGCACCAGGGCCGGGCGGCCTTTGAGGGTGGTGGAGATGACCAGGGCGTCGACACCGGCCTCGACGATCTGGCCGATGGAGTCGAAGGCCTTTACACCGGGAAGGTCCGTGTTCAATTGCTGTCGGCGCTCCGGCGAGCGTGTCACCACGCCAACAAACGTAGCGCCGGGCAGTGTTGCAATCAGCGGCGCATGAAAGAAGCGCCCTCCGTGGCCGTAGCCGACCAATCCAATTCGCATACATATACTCCTCAATTGAAGTGGAAGCCCGCTCCCACACTGATTGCATTCCACCTGTGCGATGGTGATCAGCCGTAGAAGTGCGGACGATCCGGCAGGCTCACCTTCACAATCTGCTCACTGTTCTGCGCCTCGATGCACGCATCCGCCGCCACCGCCGCGGCAAAGCCATCCCAGGCCGAGGGCCCACCGACCTGGCCGGCACGTACGCTGTCGATAAACGCCTGCAACTCCACGTCATAGGCCCCGATAAACCGGTCCTTCCAATCCATCAGGATCGCGTTGGACAGCTTCGCGCCACTGCGCAGTTGCACCTGGGACGGCTCCGGCAGCTTGGCGATGCCGGTCTCCCCCACCACTTCGCACTGGATGTCGTAGCCGTACTGACAGTTCACGAACACTTCCACATCAATGCGCGTGCCCTTGGCGGTTTCCAGCAGCACGATCTGTGGGTCGCGCAGGTGGGCCAGGGCCTTGCTGGATTTGCGCGGGAATACCACCTGCACCGACACGTAGTCGTCGTTGAGCAGCCAGCGCAACACATCCAGCTCGTGGATCAGGGTGTCGGTGATCGCCATGTCGGTCTTGTAGTTCTCGCCCACCGTCGGGTTGCGGTGCGCGCAGTGCAGCATCAGCGGCTCGCCGATCTGGCCGCTGTCGATCACGGCTTTAAGGGCGCGATAGCCTTCGTCGTACGGGCGCATGAAGCCGACTTGCACCAGGCGCTTGCCGAACGCCACTTCGGCATCGACGATCTTGCGGCAGCCTTCGGCGGTGACCGCCAGGGGTTTTTCGCAGAACACCGGTTTGCCGGCGGCGATGGCGGCGAGCACGAACTCTTCGTGGCTCGGCCCCCAGGAGGTGACGAGTACCGCTTCGACTTCCGGGCAATTGATCAGCGCATGGCCGTCGGCGTATACCTCGGCACTGATATTCAAGTCAGCCACCACCTTGGCGGCCTGCTCCAGGTTGATGTCGGTCACCGCTACTACCTGGCTGTTGAGCAAGGTCTGGCTGCAACGACGGATATGGTCCCGGCCGATAGCGCCTGTACCGATGACACCGAGCTTCAAAGACATACAAACACTCCTCTTTTTATTAGTACTGCCGGGCCTTCGCCAGGTGTTCATTGAGTTTTTTTGCGGCGGCATTTGTGCGCTCGCTGGTGGAGACCTGCGCCACGCCCACCCGCCACCACGACAGGTAGCCGTGGATCATGGTTTTAGGCAGCACCTTGATGTCGATCAGCGTCGACACCGTCTGCGTACGCGCATCGGCCAGCGCGGCGCGCAACTGTTCCACGTTGCTGACCTTGTAGGTCTTGCAGCCATAGGCCGCTGCGCTCATGGCGAAGTCCACCGGCACCAGGCCACCGTCGAGCTTGCCGCTCTCGGGGTTGCGGTAGCGGAACTCGGTGCCAAAGCTGTCCATGCCGTTGCCGATCTGCAGGTTGTTGATGCAGCCGAAGGCCATGTTGTCGAGCAGCACCACGTTGATCTTGCGGCGCTCCTGGATCGAGGTAGCCAGCTCCGAGTGCAGCATCATGTAGGAGCCGTCACCGACCAGGGCGTAGACCTCTTTGCTCGGTTCGGCGAGTTTCACGCCCAAGGCGGCGTTGATCTCGTAGCCCATGCACGAATAACCGTACTCGACGTGGTAGGTGTTCACGCCCTTGCTGCGCCAGGCGCGTTGCAAATCACCGGGCAGGCTGCCGGCGGCGGCGACGATGATGGCGTCGTCGGCCAGGGTTTCATTCAGCACGCCCAGCACGCGGCTTTGGGTCAGGCACGAGCCGGTCAGCTCGATAAATTCACGCAGCACCGCGCGGTCCAGGAGGTCGTCGACCTCAGGCACAAAAACGTCGCCGGCATATTCGACCTGATGCACCCGATCCACTTCGGCCTCCAACTGCGCCTTGGCCTCGCTGATCTGCCCGCCCCAGCCGGAACGGTAATCGCCCAGGGCATCCGCCAGTGCTTCCAGGGCGACTTGGGCGTCGGCCAACACCTGCACGCCGTCCAGTTTCAGCGCGTCGCAGGGGCTGATATTGAGGTTGAGAAACTTGACGTCGGCATGCTTGAACAACGACTTGGATGAGGTGGTGAAATCGGTGTAGCGCGTGCCGATACCAATGATCAGGTCAGCCTCGGGCGCCAGCAGGTTCGCCGCCAGGCAGCCGGTTTCACCAATCCCGCCGACATTCAGCGGATGGCTGGACACCACGGCGCTCTTGCCCGCCTGGGTTTCCGCGAAGGGAATCTCAAAGCGTTCGGCAAAGGCTTGCAGCGCGGCATTGGCGCCGGAGTACTTCACCCCGCCACCGCAGATGATCAGCGGCTTGCGCTTGCCGCGAAACGCCGCCAGTGCATCACTGATCATCGCAGCCGTGGCCGGGCGACGGTCGATGCGGTGCACGCGTTTCTGTAGGAAGTAATCCGGATAATCCCAGGCCTCGGCCTGCACGTCCTGGGGCAACGCCAGGGTCACCGCGCCGGTCTCGGCCGGGTCGGTCAACACGCGCATGGCGTGGATGGCGGCGGTCATCAACTGCTCGGGGCGGTTGATGCGGTCCCAGTACTTGCTCACCGAGCGAAAGGCATCGTTGGTGCTGATGCTCAAGTCGTGGAACTGCTCGATCTGTTGCAGCACCGGGTCAGGCTGGCGGCTGGCGTACACATCGCCGGGCAGCAGCAACAACGGGATGCGGTTGGCCGTGGCGGTCGCGGCGGCGGTGAGCATATTGGCAGCACCAGGGCCTACTGAAGCCGTGCACGCGTAGATCTTGCGGCGCAGGTGCTGCTTGGCGAAACCGATGGCAGCGTGGGCCATGCCCTGCTCGTTGCGGCCCTGGTGCACCACCAGGTCGCCGGCATCCTGCTCCAGGGCCTGCCCCAGCCCCAGCACGTTGCCGTGGCCGAAAATCGTGAACACCCCGGCGACGAACTTGCTCTGCACGCCGTCGACTTCGATGTATTGGTTATCCAGGAACTTCACCAGGGCCTGGGCCATGGTCAATCGTGTGGTGGTCATCTCGCGCCCCTTATCGTTTCTGCAGGTGGGCGATGCTTGCCCCCAACGCCTGCTGGATATCCGCCAATGCATGCACGCTCTCGGCAAACGGTTCGAACGACAGGTAGCCGCTGTAGCCGGTGCTGAGCAAGGTGTCGATCTGCGCGGCGTTGCCCAGGATGTCGCCCTCGCCCACCAGCACGCGATGGCCGTCACGAATCGAGCTGAGCGGCGCCTCGCTATCGTCCACACCGGAGATATGCACCAGCCCGGTCAGTTCCGGGAAGAACTCGTGTTCGCTGGCCAGGTGATGATGGAAGGTGTCATGCACCAGGCGGAACACATCCAGGCCGCCAATGG
This sequence comes from Pseudomonas sp. FH1, assembly GCF_000510895.2. Lineage (NCBI taxonomy): Bacteria > Pseudomonadati > Pseudomonadota > Gammaproteobacteria > Pseudomonadales > Pseudomonadaceae > Pseudomonas > Pseudomonas sp. FH1. Next base: position 37,497 of record NZ_AOHM01000027.1, on the reverse strand, counting down.
ATTTGATCGCCTCCACCGCCACACGCTTGCGTCGCAGGGCGCATTCTTCAAAACCCAGGGGCTCGATAAAGCCGAGAATCCCGTAGTCGCGCAGGATCGGCGCCAGCTCGCTCAAGGCCGTGCGCAAACCGGCGGCACGCTGGGCTTCGTTGCGCGTGTCGCCCGGTTCATTGAGCGGGCACATCACCAGGCCCTGGGCCCCGCATTCACGGGCGTAGGTCGCCAGTTTGATCGCCTGGGCCCGGCGTTCGTCGTTCCACACATCAAAGGGGTACAGCGCGTTGATCGACAGCACGGTGATGCCCTGCACCGCGCACAGTTCGCGCACGCGGCTGGCCGGGGTGCCGAATTCGATCTGCTTGTCGGCCAGGTCATTGCGGATCTCGATGGCATCGCACTTGAGCGTTGCAGCCAACTGGATGAAATCCGGCAGGGACAGATGGGGAGCAACCATGCGGTTAAGGGCGAAACGTAGAGGCGACTTCATTTATTGTTGTTCTCCGTCCAAACCGCTGATTAGAGGTCCAGCAGCCAGCTGTGCTGCGGGTCGTTGTGGAAATGCCAGGCACGCTTGGGGCCGGCCATCACGTTCAGGTAATAGGATTCGTAGCCATAGGGCACGCTGACTGGGTGATACCCCTTGGGCACCACCACCAGGTCGCTGTTTTCCACGGCCATGGCCTGGTCGATGCTGCGGTCGTCGGTGTAGACGCGCTGGAACACGAAGCCCTGGGGCGGGTTGATCTGGTGGTAGTAGGTTTCTTCCAGGAAGCTCTGGTGCGGCAGGTCGTCGGTGTCGTGCTTGTGCGGCGGGTAGCTCGATGAATGCCCGGACGGCGTACGCACTTCCACCACCAGCAGCGAGTGGGCCGGCTCGCTGTCGGGCAGGATGTCGCACACGTAGCGGGTGTTGGCGCCCTTGCCGCGAACGCTGCGCTTGCAGTTTTCGGGGCGGATCAGGCGAGGTTCGTAGCCCTCTGCGCCCGGCGCGGCGCACACGGCAATCTGTACGTCGCTCAACGCGGTGACCTGGGCATCGGTGCCCGGCGGCAGGTAGGCGGCGAACGGCGATTTGTCTTCAAACACCGATTGGCGATCACCCAGGTTCTGCCAGTTGAAGCCTTCGCCTTCGATGTTCACCCGGCCGCTGAGCAGCACCAGGCACAGTTCTTTATCACCGGCGCTGACCGGCAGGGTTTCCCCCAGGCTCAGGCGGTAGGCGCAAAAACCCACGTACTCCAGGCGCCCGGCTTCCAGGGCGACCATGGTCTGGCCGCGTTTACTGCTTTTGACCAACAAGCTCATCACTCAAGTCCTCTCGTTGAGAAGCGCACGCAGGGTGTCGTAGCCTTTTTTCGCATAGATATAGCTGGGTGCCACCGCCGGATCCTGCTCGGCTTCCACCACCAGCCAGCCCTCGTACTGCGCGGCCAGTAGCACATCAAGCAATTGCGCGAAGTCGATATCGCCATCGCCGGGCACGGTGAAGGTGCCGTTGACGATGCAGTCGGGAAAACTCCACATCTGGTTGCGCGCCAACTGCACCACAGGTTTGCGCACGTCCTTGAAATGCACATGGCAGATGCGGTCGATGTGTTTGCGCAGCACCTCGATAGGCTCACCGCCGCCCATGTAGCAGTGGCCCGAATCGAACAGAAGGCCGACTTCAGGACCGGTGCGGCGCATCAGTTGGTCGATGTCTTCCGGGGATTCAACATAAGCGCCCATGTGGTGGTGGTACGCCAGGCGCACGCCCTGGGACAGGGTGAAGCGCGCCAGTTCAGTGAGCTTGTCGGCGTAGTCCTGCCAGGCCTGTTCGCTGTGAAAACGTGGGCGTTCGATCAGGCGGATGCGCGAGCCCTGGATCGAATCGGCCACCTCGCCGTAGACCAAGACCTTGGCGCCATTGTGCTTGAGCAACTCGACATGCCCGGCGATGGCCTCGATTTCTTCGGCCACCGAGCGCCGGGCCAGGCGGCTGGAGTACCAGCCGGAAACCAGCGCCAGGTCATAGGGGCGCAACACATCGCCGACGCCCTTGGCGTCCTTGGGGAATTTGCCGTTGAGTTCAAAACCTTCGTAGCCGATTTCCTTGCCTTCGCTCAGGGCGGTGCTCAAGGGCGTTTCACCGCCCAGGGCCGGCAGGTCGTCGTTGCTCCAGGAGATCGGGTTGATGCCAATTCGGATTGCGGGCATGGCTGCACCTTTTATTGTTTTTCAAAGTTGCCGGAAAGCGGTTCAGCGACGCGCAGTGCGCCAGGCGTTAATGAGTTGTTCGAAGGTGGCTTGCACCTGCTGGATCAAGGTCTCGTCATCGATCTCGCCCGCCATCCACGCGCGGCTCGGTTCCTGGAAGATCGTGCGGCCCACGGCAAAGCCACGGCAGGTGGTGCTCTGGCTGGCCTGCTGGAAGCCGTCGGCGAGAAATTCGGCCGACGCATTCAGGCCCAACAACACCACGCCACGGCAATACGGGTCGCGCTCCTGGATCAGTTCGTCGAGCTTCTTCCAGTCCTCGGCCGACTGCGCCTCGATCTTCCACCACGCCGGGTAGATACCCAGGTTGTACAGGCGCTTGAGGCTGCGGTAGAGCACGTCCGGGTAGGTGGACGGGTGATCCTTGGGCGGAATGACTTCCAGCAGCAGTTCATGGCCACTGACAATCGACGCCTCGTACACCGCCTTGAGTTGTGCTTCCTGTTCCAGGCGCAGCATCGGTTCGTCGTCCGGGTGGAATTGCACCAGGCACTTGATGATCTGTTCCTGGGGCCAGGCGATCAGGTTGCTGCCCACTGAACGCCCGTGTTCGAACGCCAGGGGGCGCGAGTTTTGCACTTCTACCGGGCGCGCGATCCACCAACCACGGCCACTGGCGGCGTTGAGCGCGTCCTGGCCGAAGCGTTGGTCGGCGAGCAGGCCGACGTCGGCTTCCACCCCTTGCTCGGCGAGTTTTTTCTCGACGCGTTCGATGGCCTGGATAAACAGTTGCTTGGCATCGCTGATGCGCGCCGGGTCCTGGCCGCCCTTTTGCGCCAGGTCAACCAGTTGCCAGCGGTGATCGAAGGCAAACACAAACAGTTGTTTCCAAGCCTTGCGCGGCACCGTCACGCGGTGCAGGCGTTGCAGGGTCACGTCCTGGTCCGGGCGGGTAATCGGCACGGGGCTGTTGAACAGGTATTCCAGCTCCGCCGGCGTCGGCATGGCCGGCGCGCAGGCGTGGCGGGAGACGACCAGGCCGCCGCAGGCATTGGCCAACTGGCTGCAACGCTCGTCACTCGCGTCGTTGATCCAGCCGCTGAGGAAACCCGACATGAACGCATCGCCGGCGCCCAATACGTTGAGCACTTCAACCCGCACACCGGGGTAGATGGCGCCGTCTTCCAGGCGCGCCGGGATGGCGCCGTGGATGACCGTGCAACCCTGCGGGCCGAGCTTGACCACCAGGGTCGCCGGGGTCAGTTCACGCACTCTGCGCAACGCGGCGAGTAAATCTTCACTGCCGCCCGCGATGAGGAATTCTTCTTCGGTGCCGACGATCAAATCAAAACGCGGCAGGATGGTCTGCACGTGCTGGCTGACATTCTGGTCAGCGACAAACCGGGTTTCACCATCGGCCTTGCCCGCCAGGCCCCACAGCACGGGGCGGTAGTCGATATCCAGCACACGCTTGACGTTGTGCTTGGCCGCGTAGTCCAGGGCCTGGATGCTGGCCTTGTACACGCCGTCGGTGGAGAAATGCGTGCCGGTGATCAGTAACGCCTTGCTGGAGGCGATAAAGGCTTCGCTGATGTCTTCGGCGCGCAGGGCCATGTCGGCGCAGTTTTCGCGGTAGAACACCAGGGGAAAGGTTTCGCGGTCCTTGAGGCCGAGCAACACCAGGGCGGTGAGGCGTTCCGGGTCGACCTTGATGCCGCTGACGTCACAGCCTTCACGGGCCAGGGACTCCACCAGGAAGCGCCCCATATGGTCGTCACCGACCCGGCTCAGCATCGCCGACTTGAGCCCCAGCCTGGCGGTGCCGAAGGCAATGTTGGCGGAAGAACCGCCGAGGTACTTGGCGAAGCTGGACACGTCCTCAAGCCGCGCACCCACTTGCTGCGCATAGAGGTCGACGCCCAGGCGCCCGAGGCAAATCAGATCCAATTGACGCCCACTGGCAAAACGAGTCTGGCCCATGCTGGCTCCTGTTATTTTTATCAGCCTGCGTTGCACCGACGTGGCGACGGCAAACGCTCTTGGTGGGAGCAGACTAGAACGTCCGGCGACGCCAATCAATATTTATTCCATATATTTTTTCATTGGAATATTTTTTCCATTAAGCTTGTACAGGGGCCATCCCACGACAGTGCATCGTTTCAGCAGGCCACGCCGGCCGTGATGCCGGGGTATTTTTTTGCGCCTACCCTGTAGACTTGCGCCACCCATCAGCGCAACAGACAAAAACGCCAGAAGGATTGCCCATGTCCCGCACCGATCCCGAGACCACCCTGGAAGACACTATCGCCAGCCCTCCGATCAATGCCGAGCGCCTGTTGCAGCTGATCACCGACGAATACGAGAGCCTGCCACGCCAGCTCAAGCGCATCGCCAGCTACATGAGCCAGCAGAGCGACCGGATCATGGTCGACCGCATCAGCGACATAGCCCGCGAGTGCGAAGTGCACCCGTCGGCCATCGTGCGCTTCTCGCAACGCTTCGGGTTCAGTGGCTTCAGTGAGATGCAGGCGTTGTTCCGCGAGGCCTACACCCACAAGACCACGCCGGTGCAGAACTACCAGCAGCGCATCCGCAGCATGATCGCCAACAAGTCGCAGAAGGCCAGCGGCGGCGACCTGGCGCGTGAGTGCGTCAACGCCACCTTGTCCGGTATCGAGCGCCTGGGGTTGGAGTTGGATGATGTCGCCTTCGACAAAGCCGTGGACCTGGTGGTCAACGCCGACAATATCTACGTGGTCGGCGTGCGCCGCTCTTTTGCGGTGGCCGATTACCTGGTCTACAACCTGCAGCACACCAACAAGCGTATTCACCTGATCTCAGGACTGGGCGGCAGTTATCGCGAACAGATGCGCAGCGTGCGCGCCAACGACTTGGTGATTGCCATCAGCTTTACGCCCTACGGCAAAGAGACCCAGCACTGTTTGCGGATTGCCCAGCATCATCAGGCCAAGACGTTGATCATCACCGACAGCAACCTGTCGCCCCTGGCCAAGCGGGCGAACGCGGTGCTGTTGGTGAATGAAGGTTCGTCGTTTGCCTTCCGCTCGTTGAGCGCCACCCTGTGCCTGTGCCAGGCGTTGTTTATTGCGGTGGCGTACCGGCTGGAGTTGAAGGTGGATGAGATTCATGAGCAGGTTGGCTTCGACGACTGAGCATCAACCGATAGGCCGCCGGGATCACAAACAGCGACAACAACGGTGCGGTGAGCATCCCGCCGATCATCGGCGCGGCGATGCGGCTCATCACCTCGCTGCCGGTGCCGCCGTCCAGCAGGATCGGCAACAAGCCCGCGATGATCACCGCCACCGTCATTGCCTTGGGCCGTACCCGCAGCACCGCGCCCTCGGTGATGGCGGCCAGCAAGTTCCCATCCTTGCGATCGGCCCAGGCGTTTTTCAGGTAGAGCAGCATGATCACGCCGAACTCCGCCGACACGCCGGCCAGCGCGATAAACCCTACGCCCGTGGCCACCGACAAGTTGAAGCCCAGCCCGTAAAGCAACCACACCCCGCCCGTCAGTGCGAACGGCAAAGTCGCCAGGATCAGCAGCGCTTCATCCGCCCGGCGAAAGGTCAGGTACAGCAGCACGAAGATGATCAGCAAGGTCGCCGGCACCACCAATTTCAGGCGTTGATTGGCCCGTTCCAGGAATTCGAACTGCCCCGAATAGCTGAGGCTCATGCCCGGTTGCAATTGCACCTGCTGGTTGATCGCTGCACGCAGGTCCTTCACCACCGACGCCAGGTCGCGATCACGCACGTCGATGTAGACCCAGCCGGAAGGCCGTGCGTTTTCGCTCTTGAGCATCGGTGGGCCGTCGCTCACCTTGACCTTGGCCACCGTGCCCAGGGTGATCTGGCTGCCGGACGGCGTGTAGATCGGCAAGTTTGCCAAGGCTGTCACCGAGTCGCGCCATTCCTTCGGGTAACGCAGGCTGATCGGGAAGCGCGCAAGGCCTTCCACGGTTTCGCCAATGGTTTCCCCGCCGATGGCACCCGACACAATCGACTGCACATCGGCGATGTTCAGTCCGTATTGCGCGGCCGCTGCCCGGTCGATATCCACGTCGATGTAGCGCCCGCCGGTGAAGCGTTCGGCCAAGGCTGAACTGACGCCCGGTACGCCCTTGGCGACCTTTTCCACCGCCTGGGTCACTGCGTCGATCTGCATCAGGCTGGTACCGGCGACCTTCACGCCGACCGGGCTTTTAACGCCAGTGGCAAGCATGTCGATGCGGTTGCGGATCGGTGGAATCCAGATGTTGGTCAAGCCCGGCACCTGCACCACGCGGTCGAGTTCCTTCACCAGTTTGTCCGGGGTCATACCCGGGCGCCATTGGTCACGGGGTTTTAACTCGATGGTGGTCTCGAACATTTCCAGCGGCGCCGGGTCGGTCGCGGTTTCGGCGCGACCGGCCTTGCCAAACACATGGGCGACTTCCGGCACCGTCTTGATCAGCCGGTCGGTGCGTTGCAGCAACTCACCCGCGGTTTGCGTCGACAGCCCCGGCAGTGCCGAGGGCATGTACAGCAAGTCCCCTTCGTCCAGCGGCGGCAAGAATTCACCACCCAGTTTCGAGATCGGCCACAGCGCACTGGCGACCACCAGCAACGCCACCACCAGGGTCAAACGCGGCCGACGCAGCACCGCCTCCAGCGCAGGCTGGTAGAGCTTGATCAGGCCACGATTGAGCGGGTTACGCTGCTCATCCGGGATGCGCCCACGAATCCAGTAGCCCATCAGCACCGGGATCAAGGTCACCGACAAACCGGCGGCCGCCGCCATGGCGTAGGTCTTGGTGTAGGCCAGCGGACCGAACAGCCGACCTTCCTGGGCCTGCAAGGTGAACACCGGAATGAACGACAAAGTGATGATCAACAGGCAGAAAAACAGCGCCGGGCCGACCTCCACCGCCGCGTCGGTCATGACCTTCCAGTGGTCTTCGCCCTTGAGTTCACGACCCGGATTGGCGTGGTGCCAGGCTTCGATTTTCTTGTGGGCGTTTTCGATCATCACCACCGCCGCGTCGACCATCGCGCCGATGGCAATCGCGATGCCGCCCAGGGACATGATGTTGGCGTTGATGCCCTGGAAGCGCATGACGATAAACGCGATCAACACCCCCACCGGCAGCGAGATGATCGCCACCAGGGACGAACGCAGGTGCCACAGGAATATCCCGCAGACCAGCGCCACCACCACTAACTCTTCCAGCAACTTGTGGCTGAGGTTGTCCACGGCGCGGTCGATGAGTTTGCTGCGGTCGTAAGTGGTGACGATCTCCACGCCGGGCGGCAGGCTGCTCTTCAGTTGCTCAAGCTTGGTCTTGACGGCGGCGATGGCCTCCCGCGCGTTCTTGCCACTGCGCAGGATCACCACCCCGCCCACGGCTTCGCCCTCACCGTCCAGCTCGCTCACGCCCCGGCGCAGGTCCGGGCCCAGCTGAATGCTTGCCACGTCGCCAAGCGTCACGGGCACATTATTCGCGTCCAGGCGCAAAGGAATCCCGCGAAAATCCTGCAGCGACTTGAGGTAGCCGGACGCCCGCACCATGTACTCGGATTCGCCCATGTTCAGCACCGAGCCGCCGGTTTCCTGGTTGGCTTTGCCGATGGCCTCCACCACCTGTGCCTGGGTGATGCCGCGATTGGCCAGGGCCAGCGGGTCGAGCTGCACCTGATACTGCTTGACCTGGCCACCGATGGTCGCGACTTCGGCCACATTGGGCAGGGTCTTGAGTTCGAACTTGAGGAACCAGTCCTGCAAGGCACGCAACTGCGCCAGGTCATGCTGGCCGCTGCGGTCAACCAATGCGTACTGGTAGATCCAGCCAACGCCAGTGGCGTCCGGCCCCAACGCCGGTTTAGCCGATGCGGGCAAGCGCGCCTGCAACTGGCTGAGGTATTCCAGTACCCGCGAGCGCGCCCAATACAAGTCGGTGCCTTCGTCGAACAGCACATAGACGTAGCTGTCGCCGAAAAAGGAAAACCCGCGCACGGTCTTGGCGCCCGGCACCGAAAGCATGGTGGTGGTCATCGGGTAGGTGACCTGGTTTTCCACGATCTGCGGCGCCTGGCCGGGATAGGGCGTGCGGATGATCACCTGCACATCGGAGAGGTCCGGCAATGCGTCTACCGGCGTGTTTTGCACCGCCCAGACGCCCCAGGCCGTGACAAACAACGTTGCGAGCACTACCAGAAAACGGTTGGCGACTGACCAACGAATCAATAAGGCGATCATGGTTGGATAATCCCGCGCAAACTGGCTTCAGAATCCAGCAGGAATTGACCGGACGCGACCACCTGCTGGCCTTCCTGCAAACCGCTGCGGATCACCGTCATCTCCTGGCTTTGCGCGCCGACCTCGACGTCCACCGGACGGTAATGCCCGCCCTCCTCAGCCAGCATCACCAACGTGCGTTTACCGGTACGGATCAACGCTTCGCTGGGCACTTGCAGCACGGATTGCGGGGAGGATTGCGCCAGACGCACCTGGGCGGTCATGCCGGGGCGCAAGGTGCCGTCTGTATTGGGCAGTTCAACGCGAACCTGCACGGTGCGGCTGTCGCCGGCAATCGCCGGCAGAATGGCACTGACCGCACCTTTGACGACTTGACCCGGCATCCCGACAAAGCGGCTTTCCACCGCCTGCCCCACAGCCAGGTCCGCACCTTGAGATTGCGGCACGGCGACCTGCAACCACAGGCGATCCAGGCCATTGATGCGCGCCAGGGTTTGCCCCGCCGCCATCGTCATGCCTTCGCGCACGTCCAGGGTTTGCACCACACCGCCGATGGGGCTGGTGACGGTCATTACTGATTGCGCACGGCCGCTGCGTTCCATTTGCGCGATCAATCCGGCGGGCATGCCGCTAAGGCGCAAACGCTGACGCGCTGCCGCCAACAAGCTCGCATCCGCGCTGCGGCGCAAGGCCAGGAATTCTTCCTGAGCCGCCGCCCATTCGGGTATCAACAGGTCAGCCAGAGGCGCGCCGGCCTTGAGCACGTCCCCCGGCGCGCGGTCATACACGCGCTCGACAAAACCACTGGCCCGCGTCTGTACTACGGCGACGTCGCGCTCATTGAAGGCGAGGATGCCGGAGAGGTCCAGTGTGGACGCCAACACGCCACGGGTGACCGTTGCCAGGCGCACACCGAGGTTTTGCGCCACACGGGGGTCAATCTGCACGGCGGCGCTGTCTGCGGCGCCTTCGGCGTAACGCGGCACCAATTGCATGTCCATGAAAGGCGATTTGCCGGGCTTGTCGAATTTCTGCTGTGGGTACATCGGGTCATACCAGTACAGCGCCGGTTTGTTGTCGGCCATGGCCGCGACCGGAGCCGGTGCCTGCGCCAGCCAGTAACCAGCGCCCAGGCCGCCGCCCAACAACGCCACTGCGAGGAGTCGATTAATCATGGGAAGCTTCTCCGTAGGCGAAATACAGCTGCGCGCCAACCAAGGCACGTTGCTCAAGGGCATCGATCTGTTTGAAACGGGCTTCGACCAGCTCACGGCGGGTACTGACCAGGTTGAGCAAGTCACCCTTGCCAGCGCGATAGCCGGCCAGGCTCAGTGCGACCTTCTCTTCGGCCAAGGGCACCAGGCTGTCCTGGCTGCGCTGCACGGCGCGGTCCAGGCGTTGGTATTGCGCCAGGTCATCATCCAGTTGCTGGGTGTGTTCGCGGGTGACCGCTTCGCGCTCGGCGTCCAGTTGATCCAGTTCGGCTTGCTTGGCGGCGATCCCTGGGTTTTGCCGGCGACCGGGGAAGATCGGCAGGTCAAAACTCAATTGCAGGCTGACCATATCGCCGTATTCACGGCCACGGTGCTGGTAATCCACTTCCCAACTCCAGTCCGACGTCTTTTGCGCCTTGGCTTCGCGCAACCGCGCTTCGGCTTCGCGGGTGCGCGGTGCAAAGGCTTGTAGCTCGGGGTGTTGATGCAGGTTATAACGCCCGTCGATGGGCCAGTTGGGCAACTGGCCGCTGGGTGCTTCATTGGCGGCCGGGCCGATCCAGCGCTTGAGCGCCGCTCGGGCCTGGGCGCGTTGCTGGGTCAGCTCGTCTTCACGCCCGGCCAGTTCGGCGGCTTCCTGTCGCGGTATCACCGCATCCGAAGGCTGACCGCGACCACCGGCCAGTTGCGCAAGCACGCTGTCTTGCAGCAGGCGGTTCTGCTGGTAGAAATCCTTGAACAAGGCCTCTTTGCGTTCCACCGCATAGGCACGGATCCAGGCCTGGGCCGTGGCCTGGCGCACGTTCAGGCGTTCGATCCGACCTTCAGCCGCGGTGCGTTCCACCGTGGCATCGGCCAGTTCGATACGCGCCTTGCGCTTGTCGCGGCTGGGCACCTGCTGTTGGATACCGATCATTTGTTCGGTCATGTCATCGCCATACAACGTGCCGCGATTGGGCCCACCGATGGGGAAGTTCTGCAGGCCAACCACCAGCTTCGGGTCGGGCAATTCACCCGCCGGGATCGCCGCCTGGGTCGCGGCCTGCAACTTGGCCGACTCAGCAGCGAGCGACGGTGCGTTGTTCTGCGCCAGGCGCAGGGCGTCGTCCAGGGTCAGCGCACTCGCCCACGCCGGCCACGCCAGCACGCCCACCACCAGGGCGCGCATGTAGAGGGGATTCATGTTGAAGATTCCTGTTCCGTTGCGCTGCGCGCCGCATTACGCGGCCCACAGCAAAGCCATCCCGATCAGGGGATGCGTCTTGAGGTGCAACAGGAATCAGGAACGGGGTGGGCGCCAGACGCCGGACGGCGTGCGGTCGGGGATGAAGTCCGAAGCGGCGCTGACGAGCAGCGGATGGGCCAGGGTCAACGGCGCCTTGAGCACCGGCAGGGACAGTTGCAACAGGCCGCCGGTCTTGCATTCCTGGCCGGGTTTGCAGGCCTTGCCATGATCGACGCCGTCCTGGCAGCAGTCCGGGTTCATGTCGGTCATCACCTGCATGTCCGACATCTTCATCGGGCAGGGTTCGGTGCTCGACGGCACACCCGCCATCCCGGTCAGGGGAAGCGTGAGGCTTAAAAGCATGACGAGGATGACGCGTAGAAGGCGGCTCATGGGGCGCGAGTCTAGCCAAGCGCGGGTTAAGCCGCTATTAACAATTGCGTGAGAACTCGGCCGTGATAGCGGATCTGGGCCAGGACCTTACAGCCAAAAGCCGCGCCTGTTGGTTAGGCGCGGCTTGGTTGGGGCGGCTATCAGTGCATGAAGATCGCGATCAGGATGATCACCGGAATAGGCACACCGAGGAACCAAAGCAGTAATGAGCGCATGATGTTCTCCTTGAATTAACGTACGAAGTGTTCGGTTTCGACATACACCACGGCATCGCGACGGCGACCGCCAAAGGTGGCTGCGAAGCTGGCGAAGAACGCGCCGATCAACAGGGCAACAAAGGTCCACAGCGAGGTATAGGCAGCGACCTTGGCGGCGGTATCAGCGGCTTGCTTGGCTTTGAGCTTGGCGTCTTCCACTGCTTTGCGGGCATCGCCGTAGACTTTATCGATACGCGCTTCGGCATCCGCCTGGCTGAGGTTGGTGCGCTGGCTGATCAACTGGGCCAGGTAGGCACGGTCTTCAGGGGCCAGTTGGCCGTCGTTGCTCAGGGTGCGGGTGAAGATGCGGGCAACTACACCATGGGCGGCGTCATCGCTGACGGCGACCGGGCGGTCGTCGCGGAACAGGCTGTCGACGTAGTAGTCGAAGTCGCCACCGTTGACGCCCTTGGCAGCACTGCCGGCGGCTTGGGTGATGCCGCTGGCCGCACCGGCTGCAACGCTGGCACCGGCTTTCACGCCGCCGCTGACGACACTGCTGACCGAACCGACCACCAGTACCGCAGTGATCAAGGTGGCCACAGCCCAGGCCAGGAAACCATGGGCGGTGTCGCGGAAGTACACCTCATCGCCGTGCATATTCGCCCACTTCACCCGCAACCGGCCGGCGATGTAACCGCCCAGCCCGGACGCGACAATCTGGATGAATGCCAGCCAGACAATCGTGGAAATGCCAAGCCCCTTGGCACTGATACCGCTGTCAGCCCACGGCGACACCGCCGAAAAGCCCAGGCCGAAGCCCAGCAATACTAGGATCAGTGACAATGCGGCCGCAGCGGCCGCCCCGGCAAAAATCGCCCCCCAGGAAACCCCGGAGAGCGCGCTCGACTCTTGCAGCGTGGATGAGGATGTGATCATTGTTGTTGTGCTCCAAGGCAGAAAAATAGTGTTACAAGTCTCAAAAGGGACAGTGCAGGCACCATGCCAGTCGCCACAAAAATAAATATCCATATATTTCAACAGGTTAAATAACTTGAACTTCCTAGGACCATGCAAGTTGCAAGAAAGGCCAGTGGCAGGCGGGCGTTATGCATTCCCGAAGGCCAATGTGGCGGTTTTGCCAACATGAAGTTTTATTTAGGAAGCGTTCAGCCATTTCTTGGCAAAATGCCCGTACTTCTAGTGTGAATCGCTCACCAGGTAATCCTATGACCCGTATTTTGACCATCGAGGATGACGCCGTAACGGCCCGCGAAATCGTCGCCGAGCTGAGTAGCCATGGACTGGATGTAGATTGGGTAGACAACGGCCGCGAAGGCCTGGTCCGCGCCGTGAGTGGCGATTACGACCTGATCACCCTCGACCGCATGCTGCCGGAACTCGATGGGTTGGCCATCGTCACCACGCTGCGCACGATTGGTGTGTCGACGCCGATCCTGATGATCAGCGCCCTCTCCGACGTAGATGAGCGTGTACGCGGCCTGCGTGCCGGCGGTGATGATTACCTCACCAAGCCGTTCGCTTCGGATGAAATGGCCGCCCGCGTCGAAGTGCTGCTGCGGCGCAAAAGCACGGTCCAGGAATTCGAAACCGCCCTGCGCGTGGCCGACCTGGAGCTGAACCTGATCAGCCGCGAAGCCAGCCGCGCCGATCAGCCCCTGAGCCTGCTGCCCACTGAATACAAATTGCTGGAGTTCCTGATGCGCAACACCGGGCAGATCCTGTCGCGGATGATGATCTTCGAGGAAGTCTGGGGCTATCACTTCGACCCCGGCACCAACCTGATCGACGTGCACATCGGCCGTCTGCGCAAGAAGATCGATCCACCGGGCCTCACGCCGCTGATCCGCACGGTACGAGGTTCCGGTTATGTCATTGCTGAACCCCTCTAAGGGCTGGCGCTCTTCCAGCAGCCGTTTGCTGGCGCTGTACAGTTCGTTGTTCGTGGCGTGGAGCTGCATCCTCATGGGGGTGCTGTATTACGAGGTGTCGGGTTACCTGGGCGACCTGTCGCGCCATTCCCTGATGCAGCGCCAGCACTTGTTCCAGCGCTTTGACGGTGAGGAACTGGTGGAGGCCCTGACCACCAGCATGACCTTCGACATGAAGGGCGTGGACGCCTACGGTTTGTTCGACGAGCAATTCCGCCCGTTGAGCGGGCCGATCCGCGCAGTGCCGCCCGACCTGCCGCTGGACGGCAAGATCCACGCCCTGGCCAATTGCGTCGACTCCGACGACCCCAAGTTGCCCAAGGACAGCTGCGACGCTGTCGCCACCCATACCGAAGACGGCCGCTGGCTGGTGCTGGTGCGCGCCAACGGTTCGCTGTTTGGCGTGACCCGGATCATCTGGCATGCCCTGCTGTGGGCGCTTTCGTTGACGATTATCCCCGGCGCTGCCGGCTGGCACTTATTGCGTCGACGCCCGTTGCGGCGAATTCGCGGGATCCAGGCCAGCGCCGAAGCCATCGTCGCCGGCGACCTGACTCACCGTCTGCCGCTGTCGAACCGACGCGACGAACTGGACATGCTCGCAGCCATCGTCAACGCCATGCTGGATCGCATCGAGAAGCTGATGAACGAGGTCAAGGGCGTGTGCGACAACATCGCCCACGACCTGCGCACCCCGCTGACACGCCTGCGTGCGCAGCTGTACCGGATCAAGCAGGAGGCCGAGGCGGAATCGGACTACGCGGTGAAACTGGATGACGCGATTGCCGAAACCGACACCCTGATGGCGCGCTTTCGCGGGCTGTTGCGTATCTCCGAACTGGAAGACCACCAGCGTCGCTCCGGCTTTTTGGTCATGGACCCGTTGCCGCTGTTGCGCGAGCTGCACGACTTCTACCTGCCCCTGGCTGAAGAAGGCGAACTGCAATTGCGCCTCGAAACCCCGGAATCCCTGCCGTGGATCACCGGCGACCGTGCCCTGCTGTTCGAGGCCCTGGCCAACCTGTTGAGCAACTCGATCAAGTTCTCCCCGCCGGGCGGCGAAGTGATCTTGCGCGGGGTCAATGATGGGGGTAGCACGCGCATTGAAGTGCACGACTCCGGCCCCGGCATACCCGCGGCGGAACGTGACGCGGTGTTCCAGCGCTTCTATCGCGTGGATGAAAGCGACCAGCAAGGCGGGTTCGGGTTGGGCTTGTCGATCGTGGCGGCGATCATCAACTTGCACGGGTTCAAGTTGGAGGTCGGTACCAGCGAGCAAGGCGGTGCCAGATTAGTCCTGGAATGCCGCCAGCAGCTTATGCCTGAATAACACAAGCACCACAAAACCCTGTAATAGCCGGCAAGCCGGCTCCTACAGGGGACGCGGATCAGCCTGGAAAATTGGCGCGCAACGCCTCCAACCCTCCGCTGTAGACCCCGGTAAACAACTCCTCCACCGCCGCATCCGAAGTCCCCGCCGCCGGTGTGAACACACCCGACCAGGTCACTTTCGCCGACGATTCGGTCAAGGCCTCAACCTGCAACGTCGCCAGGTACGCACTCACCGGGAACGGAGACTGCTCGATGGTGTAGCTGTAGGTACGCCCGACGTTGTCAAAACTCTGCAACCGCTCCACCACCACACCGCCGTCGGCAGTTTGCAGGTGACGCACGCGGCCGCCGTCGCTTGGCTCGCTTTTGACAATGAACGGCAGCCAGTCCGGCAGGCTGTTGAAGCCGCCGACCAATTGCCAGACCTGATCGGCCGACACCGGGATTTCAATTACAGAAGACGCTGTTGCCACGTTAATTACTCCAGAAAATGAAAAACAATTCAGATGGCCATGCTGTCGACCACACCACCGTCGACCCGCAACGCGGCACCGGTGGTGGCAGATGACAGGGGTGAAGCAATGTACGCCACCAGGTTGGCGACTTCATCCACATTTGCCGCGCGCTGGATGATCGAGGTCGGCCGTGCGTTACGCACAAACACATCCGCCTCGTCCCGCGCACTGCGCCCGGATTGTGCGGTGGCGTCCTTGAGCATCTGCTCAAGGCCGTCGGTGAAGGTCGGCCCAGGCAACACCGCGTTTACCGTCACGCCGGTGCCCGCCAAGCGCTTGGCCAAACCATGGGACACCGCCAGGTTGGCGCTCTTGGTCACGCCGTAGTTGATCATGTCCGCCGGGGTCGCCACGCCGGACTCCGACGACAGGAAAATCACCCGCCCCCAGCCCTGCTCGACCATGCCCGGTGTGTAATGCCGCGCCAGGCGCACGCCGGAGATCACATTGACCTCATAAAAGCGTGTCCATTCGCTGTCCGGGGCCTCAAAGAAATCCACATCGTTGAAGATGCCCAGGTTGTTGACCAGGATGTCGGCACGCGGTTCGGCGGCGAAGAGTTTTTCTGCACCGTCGGCCGTCCCGAGGTCCGCCACCAAACCACGCAGGTCCGCGCCGGGAACGGTCTGGCGGATGCTCGCCAAGGCGTCATCCACCTTGCCCGCGTCGCGCCCGATCACCACCACCGTGGCGCCGGACTGCGCCAGCGCCTGGCTGATGCCCAGGCCAATTCCAGCGGTGCTGCCGCTGACAATCGCTACTTTGCCGCTTACATCAATTTTCATGGTTGAAACTCCTGAGGTTAAAGCGGCAGTGGTGCGCGATCCGAAATCAATCGGGCATTGCGCAGGGCCTGCCAGAAGGCTGCCGGGATCTTTTCTGACAACGCTGCAACGTCTTCGGCAATCCTGCCCGGACGGCTGGCACCCGGAATTACCGCTGCCACGGCCGGATGGGCCAGGGAGAATTGCAGCGCGGCGGCTTTCACACTCACGCCGAATGCCTGGGCGATCGCCTTGATCTGCTCGACCTTGCTGATGATCGCCGGGCTGGCTTTCTGGTACTCGAAGTGCGCGCCACCGGCAAGGATGCCGGAGCTGTAGGGGCCACCGACGACGATTTCGACGTTCTGCGCCAGGGCCGCGTCCATCAAGCGTTGCAGGGCGCGATCGTGGTCCAGCAGAGTGTAGCGGCCAGCCAGCAAAAAGCCGTCGGGCTGCGCGTCCGTCAGGTCCAAGGTCAATTCGCACGGCTCGACGCGGTTCACACCCAGGCCCCAGGCCTTGATCACGCCCTCTTCGCGCAGGCGGGTCAGCACTTTGAAAGCGCCGGTGCGGGCCTGGTTGAAGTACTCCAGCCACTGGTCGCCGTAGAAGTCCTGGGCGATGTCGTGAATCCATACGATGTCCAGGCGATCGGTGTTCAGGCGGGTCAGGCTGTCTTCGATGGAGCGCAAGGTGGCATCGGCGCTGTAGTCGTTGAGCATCTTGTTCGGGCGGCCGTGTTCGAACACGCCGCTTTTTTCGCCGAGATCACGGGCGCTGTCTTCGACTTCGTCGAGGATCACCCGGCCGACCTTGGTGCTGAGTACGAAGTCGTCGCGGTTGTACTGCGACAGCGCTTGGCCCAGGCGGATTTCCGAGAGTCCCGAGCCGTAGAACGGCGCGGTGTCGAAGTAACGCACGCCGGCGTTCCAGGCGGCCTCCACGGTGGCCAGGGCCTCGTCTT
The DNA here is from genome assembly GCF_000510895.2 of Pseudomonas sp. FH1. Taxonomy (NCBI): domain Bacteria; kingdom Pseudomonadati; phylum Pseudomonadota; class Gammaproteobacteria; order Pseudomonadales; family Pseudomonadaceae; genus Pseudomonas; species Pseudomonas sp. FH1. The sequence goes on along the minus strand of NZ_AOHM01000027.1, from coordinate 20,484 downwards.
CAGGAATGGCGCGGAACATGTTGCCCAGCGGTGCGGTGCCAAAGCCGAGCTGGCCTGGGAGTTTGTCTTTCAAGCTCATGGTGGATCCTCAATGGGTTCAGGGGTCGCTGTGACCGTTGAGCAGATCCTAGATTGCAGAGATCGGACCGTCCAAGACATACTGCGACCAACTTGAGTCCTTGTAGGTCTAACATGATCGATCTCCGCCAACTGCGCTACTTCGAAGTGGTCGCCGAAGAAGAACACGTCGGCCGTGCTGCCGAACGCCTGCACATCTCCCAGTCGCCGCTGAGCCGACAGATAGCCCAGCTGGAAGAGCGCCTGGGCCTGACCCTGTTCGAACGCAGCCAGCAACGCATCCGCCTGACCCGTGACGGCCAGACCTTCCTGGCTGAAACCAAAGCGCTGCTGACCCATGCCAATCGCCTGGAGTCCCTGGGCAAGCGCCTGGGCCGTGGCGAAGAAGGTGGGCTGTGCATCGGCTACATCGAAAACGCCATGCATGCCGGTGTGTTGCCCAATGCCCTGCGCATTCTGCGCGACGACCGCCCCACCGTGCATATCAAGCTGTACAACCTGCCCTCTCTCGAACAACTGGAAGGCCTGCGTCAGCGCAGCCTGGATATCGCGCTGGTGAACGAGCCGCCGGCCGACGATGATCCCGACCTGATCGCACTGCAAGTATTGGATGACCCGATGCTGCTGGCCCTGCCTGAACACCACCCATTGGCACGCCAAAGCGAGCTGCTGCCCGAGCACCTGGCCGATCAGGAATGGATCGGCGTACAGCGCAAACCCGGCGCGCATCCAACTGACGACTTTATCGCCGCCTGCATCCGCGCCGGTTTCACCCCGCAGATCCCCATGGAAGCCGGTGAACCGTTTACCGCCTTGGGCCTGGTTGCTTCAGGCCTGGGCGTGGCGATGGTGCAAAAGGGCTTGAGCCGCAATGCCCCGCCCGGCGTGGTGTTGCGGGAGTTGCCGTGGCTGAGCTACACCACGCCGCTGTGGGCGGCGTGGCATCGGATCAACCTGCGGCCTCTGGTGGAAACCTTCAGGAAAGTACTGACCGAACCCGTCGGTTGATCAACCCATCAGCTCCTTTAACCGATACCACAACATCCCCAACGCCAACAGCGGCGAGCGCAACGCCTTGCCACCCGGAAACGTCATGTGTGGCACTTGGCTGAAAATATCCAGGCCCGTGCTGTGGCCGGCGTGGATACCTTCGGCCAGCAGCCTGGCGCACCAGTGGGTCACGTTCAGCCCATGCCCGGAATAGCCCTGGGCATAAAACACATTCGGGTACTGCTTCAACCGGCCCACCTGCGGAAAGCGGTTGGCAGTAATGCCGATCTTGCCGCCCCACTGGAACTCAATGGCGGTATGGGCCAGTTGCGGGAACACCTTGAGCATTTTCGGTTGCATATAGGCGGCGATGTCCGCCGGATCGCGGCCGGAGTAATGGCAAGCGCCGCCGAATAACAGACGGCGGTCAGCGGACAACCGGTAATAATCCAGGCCGACTTTCTGGTCGCACAGCGCGAGGTTCTGTGGGATCAACTGGTTGGCCATCGCCTCGGATAAAGGCTCGGTGGCGATGATATAACTGCCCGCCGGGAGCACCTTGCCGCTCAAGCGCGGCTCCAGTTCCTCCAGATGGGCATTGCACGCCAGCACCAGGTGGTCGGCACGCACGCTGCCGCCAGCGCAGCGCACCTGCACCCTGTCGCCGTGGATCAGCTCCAGCACTTCGGTGTGTTCGAAAATCCGCACCCCGAGGGATTCGGCCAACTGCGCCTCACCCAGCACCAGATTCAACGGGTGCAGATGCCCGGAGCCCATGTCTACCAAGCCGCCGGCATACACCGACGAGCCCACCACTTGCGGCATATCCTGCGGACCGACCAGGCGCGTTTCGTGGGTATACCCCAGCGCCGCCAGGTGCGCCTGCTCGCCTTTGAACGCAGCGAACTGCGCGGGCGTATTGGCTAATTCGCAAAAGCCCCAACGCAGGTCGCAGTCGATGTTGTGCTCACGAATACGCTCGCCCACCAACGCCACCGAGTCGATGCCGGCACGCTCCAGGTAACGCACGCCCTCCTCGCCCACGTATTTGGCGAAGCCCGACACGTCATGGCCGATACCGCGAATCAACTGGCCGCCATTGCGCCCGCTGGCGCCCCAGCCGATGCGCCGGGCTTCCAGCAGGATCACCGAGAGCCCACGCTGGGCCAGCTCGATGGCGGTATTCACACCGGTGAAGCCGCCGCCGATCACACACACATCGGCGGTCAGGTCGGCGCCCAATGCGGGGCGCTCCGTCAGGGCGTTGGCCGTGGCCCGGTAGTAAGACCGGGCGTGGTCAGTCGACGGCATCATTTGTTGGTCTTCACTTTGCTCCAGGCGCGGGTCATCAGGCGCATGGTCGCCGGGGTCGGCGTGGTGGAAATATAGAGTTTGTCGAGCACTTCCTGAGACGGGTACACCTCAGGGTTGTTCACCAGTTCCGGGTCCATGAACGCCTTGGCGGCCGGGTTGGCGTTGGCATACCCCACCGAGGCGCTGACCTTGGCGATCACTTCAGGGTCGAGCAGGTAGTTGATGAACGCGTGGGCTTCTTTCGGGTTGCTGGCGTCGGCGGGAATCGCCAGCAGGTCGAACCACAGGTTGGAGCCTTCCTTGGGAATCGAATAGGCGATGTTCACCCCATTCTTGGCTTCCTTGGCGCGGTTGGCGGCCTGGAACACGTCGCCGGAATAACCGAAGGCCACGCAGATATCACCGTTGGCCAAATCCGAGATGTACTTGGAAGAATGGAAGTAGGTGATGTACGGCCGCAACGTCAGCAATTTGGCCTCGGCCTGCTTGTAGTCCTCGGGGTTCTCGCTGCGCGGGTCCTTGCCCATGTAGTTGAGGATCGCCGGGAACAGCTCGTCCGCCGAGTCGAGGAAGGCCACGCCGCATTGGTTGAGTTTCTTGATGTTCTCGGGCTCGAACAGCACCGCCCACGAATCGATATGGTCGATGCCCAGCACCTGCTTGACCTTGTCGACGTTATAGCCGATGCCATTGGTGCCCCACAGGTAGGGCACCGAGTGCGCATTGCCCGGGTCATTTTTTTCCAGCAGCTTGAGCAGCTTGGGGTCGAGGTTCTTGAAGTTGGGCAGTTGCGCGCGGTCGAGCTTGAGGAACGCACCGGCCTTCACCTGGCGTGCCAGGAAGTGGTTGGACGGCACCACCACGTCATAACCGGTGCGCCCGGCGAGCAACTTGCCCTCCAGGGTTTCATTGGAGTCGAACACGTCGTAGATCGGCTTGATCCCGGTCTTGGCCTGGAAGTCGGCCAGGGTGGTCTCGCCGATATAGTCGGTCCAGTTGTAGACGCTGACCGTCGGCGCCGCCTGGCTGGCGCTGCTGAATGCGGCCACCAGGGCCAGCGGGAGAAGCTGTTTCACAAGACGCATATCGACACCCCTTTTTTGGTTTTTTTAGACGCTCAACAGCAGGAACTCACGCTCCCAGGAACTAATCACCCGCTTGAAATTCTCGTGCTCGGCGCGCTTGACCGCGACGTAGCCCCGCACGAATTTGTCGCCCAGGTACTGCTTGACCGTATCGCAATCCTCCATGCGTGCCAGCGCATCTTCGAGGGTGAACGGCAGGCGCAGGTTGCGGCGCTCATAGGCACGTCCTTCCACTGGCGCGCTGGGTTCGATCTGCTCGATCATCCCGAGGTAGCCACACAGCAGACTAGCCGCAATCGCCAGGTAGGGATTGGCGTCGGCGCCGGGCAAACGGTTCTCCACGCGCATGGCGTCGGGGCTGGAGGTGGGCACGCGCAGGCCAACGGTGCGGTTCTCTTCGCCCCACTCGACGTTGACCGGTGCCGAAGTGTCCGGCAGGAAGCGACGGAACGAGTTCACGTTGGGCGCAAACATCGGCAGCAGCTTGGGGATGTATTTCTGCAAGCCGCCGATGTGGTGCAGGAACAGCGGACTCTTGTTGCCGTCAGCGTCGACGAACACCGGCTTGCCGGTGGCGATGTCGACCACGCTCTGATGCAGGTGCATGGCGCTGCCCGGCTCGTCGGCCACCGGCTTGGCCATGAACGTGGCGGCGACGTTGTGCTTTAGCGCTGCCTCGCGCAGGGTGCGCTTGAACACAGTGATCTGGTCAGCGAGGTCGAGGGCATCGCCGTGGCGGAAGTTGATTTCCATCTGCGCCGGGCCGTCTTCGTGGATCAACGTGTCGAGGTCCAGGCCCTGGGCTTCGCACCAGTCGTAGACGTCTTCGAAGAGTGGGTCGAATTCGTTGGCCGCATCAATGGAAAACGACTGGCGACCGGTTTCGGCGCGGCCCGAGCGGCCTACTGGGGTTTTCAGCGGCAGGTCCGGGTCTTCGCAGCGCTGGGTCAGGTAGAACTCCATTTCCGGCGCGACGATCGGCTGCCAGCCCTGGTCGGTGTACAACTGCAGGACCTTCTTCAGCACGTTGCGCGGCGACAGTTCGATGGGGTTGCCCTGCTTGTCGAAGGTGTCGTGGATCACAATCGCCGTCGGCTCGATGGCCCACGGCACCACGTAGGTGGCGTTGGACACCGGGCGGCAGACCATGTCGATATCGGCCGGGTCGAGCAGGTCGTAGTAGATGTCGTCGTCGACAAAGTCCCCGGTTACCGTTTGCAGCAGTACACTTTCCGGCAGGCGCATGCCTCGCTCATGCAGGAACTTGTTGGTGGGTGCAATCTTGCCGCGTGCGATGCCAGTCAAATCACTGATCACGCATTCGACTTCGGTAATCTTGTGTTCTTTCAGCCAGGCGGACAGCTGATCGAAGGGGGCGTTCATAAGGACCTCGTCATGGGTTGGGTGCATGCGCCGGCTTGTACTCCTGGCGCATTGAGGTCTATCTTGATGCGCCGCCCCTGCGGCATCTATCCACTTTGCACGAACCACAACGCACCAATAGAGTGCGCCCAGGTTACCCATGACACAGGCAACAGCTTTGCGCGTACAGGCCTTCACCACCGGTGATGTGGCCGCTCAATGTAATGCGACACCCGGTTGGGTGCAGCAGTACCAGCAGATGTCCCCAGGGCATTTTGCCGGGCAGATCCGCTACCTCGACCTGCAAGGCGTGGAGGTGTACGAGGAGTGCATGAACACCCGCGTAGAGCAGCATTTCAATGCACCGCCAGGCTCATTGGCGTTCTGTTTCGACGGCAGTGATAACGCGCTGTACATGCTCAATGGCGAAAGCCACAACACCTGGATCACCCCGGAAAACTACCGTGAAGTGGCGGTGGTGTTCGGGCCGCAATTCGTGCAGCGCCATGGGCTGGATGTGGCCAAGCTGGAAGGCCTGTTCATGGCGCCGCTGAGCTGCCAACAGAATGGGCTGTTCAGCCGCTGGCTGAGTGGCACCCTCACCCGCTTGTCCACCGAAATCGACCCCGCCAGCCGTGACGCCCTCACCCAGCAGTTGCTGGACGATTGCCTGTTCATCCTCGATAACGCCTGCGTTTGCCTGGACCGCCACTCGTTGCAGCGACGCAGCGACGAGCGTCGGCTGATGGCGCGCATCGGCGAATGGGCGGCGGATGCACCGGATGAGACCGTGAACCTGCTGGAACTGGCGCACATTGCCGGCGTGCCGTTGCGTCAGTTGCAACAGGGCTTCAAGACCTATACGGGGATGAGCCCAGCGCAGTGGTTGCGGTTGCGCCGGTTGAATGGGGCGCGGCGGGAGTTGCGGGGCTCACCGAACGCCACCGTGGCCGAGGTGGCGATGAATTGGTCGTTCTGGCACCTGGGGCGGTTTTCCAACAGTTACCGGGCATTGTTCAAGGAACTGCCGAGTGAAACGCTAAAGCATCGTCACTAACGGAGAAACCTTCTCAATACCTTGTAAAACCTGGCCGATATGCCTAGCTTATGCGCCCTCCCGCCCCGCGCTTTAAGGCCCTGCCCCCATGGTTTTGCGTTTTCGTCCCGTCGTTACCTCACGTTTCGCCCTCGGCCTGCTGCTCAGCGGCGGTATCGGCAACAGCCTGGCGGCTGAAATCGAGCTGCCGGCGTTGAACGTCCAGGGCCAGGATGAATCCGGCTACCGCAGTGAAACCGCCTCGGTGGGCGGCTTCGATAACGCGCCGCTGCTCGACACGCCCGCTTCGATCACGGTGATCAACGCCACAATGATCAAGGACCAGCAGGCGCGCCTGCTCAGTGAAGTACTGCGCAACGATGCATCCGTGGGCGACAGCTACGCGCCCATCGGCTACTACGAGAATTTTGTGGTGCGCGGCTTCTCGCTGAACGCGGCGAGCAGCTACAAGATCAACGGGCGCACCATCACGGGCGAGCAGAACGTCGCCCTGGAAAACAAACAACAGGTGGAAGTGCTCAAGGGCCTGGCGGGCCTGCAAAGCGGGATTTCCGAGCCCAGTGGTGTGATCAACTACGTGACCAAGCGCCCGGAAGATGTGCGCTCGGTAACCGTCTCCACTGACGACCGTGGCAGCGGCTACATTGCCACCGACGTCGGCGGCTGGTTTGGCAGCGAGCAGCAATTCGGCCTACGCGCCAACGTGGCCCATGAAGACCTCAATTCCTATGTGAAACACGCCGACGGCCAGCGTGATTTTGTGTCCCTGGCGTTCGACTGGAACATCAGCCCTGACGCGGTGTTGCAACTAGATGCCGAGTACCAGAACAAACAACAGCGCTCGGTGCCGGGCTACCAGTTGTTGGGCGGCACCGAAGTGCCCCACGACGCCTCGCCAAAAAAACTGCTGGGGCACCAGAGCGGTTCGAAGCAAGTGGGCATTGATTCACTGAACCTTAACGGCAAGTTCGAGTACCGCTTCAGCGATCAGTGGAAAGGCAGTGTCAGCGCCGCCCGCAGCAAGGTGGTGATCGATGACTACAGTTCGTTTGCCTATGGTTGCTTCTACGTCACCGATTGCGGCACCGCCTTTTTCAGCCCTACCGGCGACTACGACATCTACGACTACCGCAGCCCCGACGACACCCGCCGTGACGACGAAGTGCAGGCAGCCATGACCGGGCTGTTCGACACCGGTAGCCTCGGCCATGAACTGACCTTTGGCACCAGCGCGTTCCGCCGGGTGGTCGACAAGCGCAAGTCGGTCAACGAATACATCGGCAGTTCCAACATCAACGTCGACGCCCCAACCTACACCTCCACCGACGTGCCGCTCAACGACAAGCACAAGCGCCTCGACAGCCGCCAGTACGGCCTGTTCGTCACCGACCGCATCCGCTTCAACGAGCAATGGCAAACCATCCTCGGGGGCCGTGAAGTGCGTCTGGATGAAAAAGCCTTCGACGAAAACGGCAATCAACAACGCCACACCCAGCGATACGAGTTCCTGCCCCAGGCATCGTTGATCTACAAACCGGTGGAAAACGTGTCGTTGTACACCAGCTACAGCAAAGGCCTGTCCCTGGGCGGTGAGGCACCTTGGACGACCCGCAACGACGGCGAAACCCTGGCCCCCACCACCTCACGTCAAATCGAAGCCGGCGTTAAATACGACTGGCGCCGCATGAGCTTTACCGCCGCTGTATTCCAGACCCGCCAGGCCTACCAGTACGCCAAGCCGGACGGCACTGGCCAATTCGACTATGTGCAACAGGGCGAGCAAAAAAACACCGGACTGGAACTGTCGGCCAACGGCTGGGCCACCGAGCGCCTGCAGATCGCAACCAGCGTGGCGGCGATTCGCGCGCGGGTGAGCGGCAGCGGTACTGCCGACTATGAGGGCCACCAAGCGATCAACGTGCCCAAGCTGCGCGCCAGTGTGTATGCCGATTACGCGTTGCCTTGGGTGAACGGCCTGGCGGTGCTGGGCGGCGTGCAATACAGCGCCAAGAAGTACGCCAACCGTAGCGGCAATGTGGAGGTGGGGGATTACGCAGTGGTGAACGTAGGCAGCCGCTACACCACCAAGGTGAGCGGCTATGAAACGGTGTTCCGCCTGAGCGTCGACAACCTGTTCGACAAGCGCTACTGGCGCGACGCGGGCGAGTACATGGGCGATGACTATCTGTTCCAGGGCGCGCCGTTGACGGCGCGCCTGAGTGCTTCGGTCAACTTCTGACGCTTACTTCGGCATCTTGCGGAAACCCACGGCCAGGCGATTCCAGCTGTTGATGGTGGCGATAGCCACGCTCAGGTCGATCTGCTCCTGAGGGCTGAACTCGGCGGCCAGGGCGTTGAAGTCTTCGTCCGGGGCGTGGGTGTGACTGATCAGGGTCAGGCTTTCGGCCCAGGCCAGTGCGGCGCGTTCACGCGGGGTAAAGAACGGCGTTTCGCGCCAGGCGGAGACGGTGTATAGGCGGCGTTCGGTTTCGCCGCCTTTACGGGCGTCGGCGGTGTGCATGTCGAGGCAGAAGGCGCAGCCGTTGATCTGCGAGACGCGCAGGCGGACCAGCTCCAGCAGGGGCAGCTCGATGGACAGTTTGCCGACGGCGGCTTCCAGGGCGAGCATGGCTTTCATGGCGTCTGGGGAGGCGGTGTAGAAATCGGTACGGGTTTGCATGAGGGTGCTCCAAGGCAGTGGGGATTGGTGGCTAGGTTAGTCATCGGGCCTTGGGGGAGGAATATCCAATTTTGGGGAAGAATGGGTGACCAATTGTTTGGGCGGGGGGTATGGGGGCATATCCGTTATTAGGGTAGCGGCTACCTATGGTTCCGCTCTTACAGCGGCTCACTTTTGATAGAGCGCAAAAGTAAGCAAAACGCTCTTGCCCCAACACTCGGCACCTCGCCTAGGCTCGGTGTGCCCGTAATCCGACAGGGATTTGGGGGGCCGCCGCCACGCGCCATCCATGGCGCGGGGCGGCTAAACCGGCATCCCTGCCGGTTTACCCCCCAAATCCCTGTCAGATTCCGGCCAGCGTGTTTGACGGGGCGCCTAAGATCAAAATCAAGATCAAAAACAAAAGCACAGCGGCCTGACAGCCGGCTTGAGTGGTGTGGAGCAAAGGCAACGGCAAACGCAGTCCACGATGGTCTTCGACGATGACGCGATAAACCAGGATGTACGCCACGCTCTCACATTTTTCGCAGGCACACCGGCTCCTACACGTATCTGCTCTTGATCTAACCACTCAGGTCGGCTACTAGGCCGCCGTGCTCTTGCTTTCGATCTTGATCTTGATCTTGATCTTGATCTTGATCTTGATCTTGATCTTGATCTAAGGCGCCCCGTTAAACACGCTGGCCGAACGCAGGCTTGAATCCGTGGGTAACCCGGCAGGACGCCGGGTTAGCCGCGCTGGGCCAAGGATGGCCCATCGCGGCGGCCCACGGATTCAAGCCTTCGTTCGGGCACACCGAGCCTAGGCGAGGTGCCGAGTGTTGGGGCAAGAGCCCTTTGCTTACTTTGGGGCTTTTCCAAAGTGAGCCGCCGTAAGGGCGGAACCTATTTCAGCCATCAACCTAATAACGGATATGTACTCAGTCAAAACCCCGAGCCATATGCTCCCCAATCCTCCCCCTCAACCACCGCTCCGCCGGATCATTGTCATGCACCCCGCTCCACACCATCGACAACTCCGCGGCATCAATCGCAAACGGCGGATCCTCCGCCCGTAACGACGTCCCCTCGGTCAACGCACACGCCGCATAATCCGGTACCGTCGCAATAATTTGCGTGCCCGCCAACAACGCCCGTAACCCACTGAACTGCGGCACCGCCAACACCACCCGCCGCGCCCGGCCGATCCTCGCCAAATCCAGATCGATATTGCCGCTCAAATCCCCCGAAAACGACACCATCGCATGAGGGCGTTCACAGTAGTCATCCAGGGTCAGCGGCTCAGTCCCCCCATCCCCACGCAAGACCTTGCACGGAATATCCCGCAGCTTCTTGCGCTTGGCATTCGCCGGCAAGTCAGTGGTGTAACTCACCCCCACCGAAATCTCACCACTGGCCAGCAGCGACGACATCAACAGGTAATTGGCCCGGCGCACCACCACGATGATCCCCGGCGCCTCCTCGCGCAGTTGACTGAGCAAAGGCGGAAACAGGCCAAACTCAGCATCGTCCGAGAGACCAATGCGAAACACTGCACAACTGCTGGACGGGTCGAAATCCTTGGCACGGCTGACCGCGCCGGAGATGGTGTCCATGGCCGGTTGCAACTCCTTGAGTATCGCCACGGCGCGTGGCGTGGGCTCCATGCCCCGCCCGTTACGCAACAGCAACGGGTCGTCGAACAAATCGCGCAGACGCCCCAATGCCGCACTCACTGCCGGTTGGCCCATAAAGAGTTTTTCGGCGACACGGGTCAGGTTCTTCTCGAACATCAGTGCTTCGAAAATAACCAGCAGGTTCATGTCGACGCGGCGCAGGTCGTTGCGGTTCATGGGGCTATCCAAACGGTTGGCAAGCCCACAGATAAGCACGCAAAACCCGACTTGCATTGCATGCCTGTGCTGTCTTTTCCACCTGCGCACCTGGCGAAATTAACAACGATTAACTCGTCAGCCGGACGGTCCGGCAACAAGATTAGTGGCGTCTACACTGCATCCATTCACCGGGAACGCTCCCATCGACTGCGGATATTTGTCATGGCCCGACTCGAGCAATATGCCCCTCGTTTGTCCGCCACCGGAGGCCTGTGCCCTCGGCGCGAGCGCATCGCCAAGCAACTGATCCTGGCCAACCTCGGCGAAAGCCTGGCCATTGCCGACCTGGCCCAGGCCTGCGCGTTGTCGCGCAGCCATTTTTCCCGGGCGTTCAAGTGCACCACCGGGTTGTCGCCACAGGAGTGGATCCGTCAACAACGTATCCAGCGCGCCAAGGAACTGATCACCAGCTCGTCCCTGAGCCTGACGCAAATCAGCCTGGAATGCGGTTTTTGCGACCAGGCGCACTTCTGCCATATGTTCACCCGCAGCGAAGGTGTCAACCCGATGACCTGGCGAAATCACCACTCGCGCCACAAGCCTCAAGTGATCGCAGCCTAGTGGTCGGTGCGTACCTGGAATATGCTGGCCGCTCCCCATTTCCCGAGCATGGCCCCCCATGAGCGATCCCGGCGACCAGGCCGTGCATTTCGGCCCCTATCGCATCCACCCGCGCCAACGCCTGGTGCTGGAGGCGGGTCGCCCGTTACGCTTGGGACGGCGCGCGGTGGAGATCCTGCTGATCCTGCTGGAGCAGGCCGGCAATGTGGTGAGCAAGCAGGAATTGATCGCCCGCGTCTGGCCAAAAAGCGTGGTGGAAGACGGCAACCTGCGGGTGCATATGGCGGCGTTGCGCAAGGCCCTGGGCGATGGCCAGGCCGGGCAGCGCTATATCGTGACCGTGGCCCAGCGCGGCTACAGTTTTGTTGCGCCACTGAGCATCGAACCGATGACGCCGCCTTCCGAAGGTGCCCCACAACGTTCCTGCCATAACCTGCCGTTGCGGCGTACCCGGATGATCGGCCGTCAGGCCTTGATCGACAGCCTGGTGCAGCAACTGCCGGAACAACGCTTTATCACCCTGACCGGCGCCGGTGGCATCGGCAAGACCACCGTCGCGCTGCGTGTGGCGGAATTGCTGATCGGCCATTACCGCGACGGCATTCGCCTGCTCGACCTGGCGCCGTTGAGCGCGCCATCGATGATCCTGCCCAACCTGGCCGCCCTGCTCGATCTCCCCCACGCCGAGCATGAACCCTTGACCACCTTTGCGCGCAACGTGCAGGAGCGCCAACTGCTGCTGGTGATCGACAACTGCGAGCACCTGCTTGATGACATCGCCCTGATCAGCGAGACCCTGCTACGCCATGCGCCCAGGCTGCACATCCTGGCCACCAGCCGGGAGGCATTGCGCGCCGAGGGCGAGTCCGTGCAGCGCCTGGAACCGCTGGCCTGCCCGCCCGTCACCGGCAACCGCGCGCAGGCACTGGGCTACCCCGCCCTGCAATTGTTGATCGAGCGGGCCATGTCCCATCAGGACAGCTTTGAACTGAGCGAAGCCGAGCTGCCGCTGGCAATCGATATCTGCCAGCGCCTGGACGGCATTCCGTTGGCGATCGAGTTGGTGGCGGCGCAGATCGAGCGCTTTGGCTTGCCAGGGCTATTGGTGCAGATGGAGGACAATTTCCGCCTGCTGACCCGTGGCCGGCGCAACGCCCTGCCCCGCCATCAAACCTTGCGCGCCACGCTGGACTGGAGCTTTGAGCTGCTGACCGCCTGCGAACAGATCTGCCTGCGGCGCCTGGCGGTGTTTCGCGGCGGTTTCAGCCTGGCCAGCGCGGCAGCGGTGATTGCCGGGGAAAAGATTGCACCGACCGAAGTGTTGGGCTCCATCACTCAATTGGTCGCCAAATCCCTGCTCAATGTGGAAGCCGGCGATGACGAGATGGTCTATCGCCTGCTGGACATCACCCGCACCTACGCCCTGGAGAAACTCAGCGTCGCCGATGAACTCGACACCACCCGCGAGCGCCACGCCGAACGCTGCCTGGCGCTGATGCACCAGGCCCAGGACGATTGGGAACTGACCGCGACCCAACCCTGGATCGACCGCTACGCGCCCCTGCGCGAAGACATCCGCGCCGCCCTCGACTGGAGCTTGGGTGACCAGGGCGTGCACGTGCTGGGCATGCGCCTCACGGTGAGTGCGATGCCGTTGTGGCAGGAGCTGTCGCTGCTGCGTGACCAGGGTTTGTACGTGGGCAAGGCCCTGGCACGGCTGGGCGAGTCAAGGACACCGAGCCAGCGCTTGAACATGGCGTTGCAGCTGGCGCTGGGCAGTTTTTCCTATCACACCCAGGGCGGCACGCCGCAGACCATCGAAGCCTTCCGTTGCGCCCGGCGCCTGGCGGAAGCCGGCAAGGACCTGGCAGGCCAACTGCGTGCGGTGTCGGGATACATGGCCGTGAACCTGTGCTGCGGCAATTACCGTGAGGCCTTGGCGCAAAGCCTGCACTTCGACCGCCTGGGTCCCGAGGCCGAGCCCCTGTTGGCCCTCAGCGCCCAACGCCTGCGGGTATTAGCGCAACACTTCGCCGGCAACCAGGCGCTGGCGCAGCACAATGCCGAACAGGTGATCCAGCGCATGGCCCACAGCGGTCATCTCAACCGTTTTACCCACGGTTTTGGCGTGCAGTACGACCAGAGCGTCGCCTCGTTGACCATCCTGGCGCGCATCCTGTGGCTGCGGGGTTACCCGGAGCGCGCGTGGCGCACCGCCAGCCAGGCGTTGGCGCTGGCCTTGAACATCAATCATGGCACGTCGATCTGCTACACCTTGGCCCTGGCCGGGGTGGTTATCGCCTACTACAACGGCGACAACAAGGTGGCACGCGAGCAGTTGGACCAACTGTTGCAACAATCGCAAAAGCACTCGGTGCAGCTGTTCCAGACCTGGGCGCGCTGCTACGAAGGCACGTTGCCGATGGCCGATGTGCAGGGGCTGGGCCTGGTCGAGGACATCCTGGTGACGTTCAACGCCGTCGAGGTCAGTGACGGGCTATTTGAACGCGCCAGAAATGGCCTCGCCGGTTGGTGTACCCCGGAGATTCTAAGGGTGCGTGCAGACAGCCTGACAGATCGCCGTGCGGCCGAAACGCTGCTGCTGGAAGCCTTGGGCCTGGCACACCAGCAAGGCGCGCTTGCCTGGGAGTTGCGCTGTGCCACCTCACTGGCAAGGCTGTGGCAGGCGCAAGGCCGCGTGCAGCCGGCGCGGGATCTGCTGAGTTCGATTTACGCGCGGTTCACTGAAGGCTTTGCCACCCAGGACCTAGTCCGCGTACGCCGCCTGCTCGACGAGTTGCAGGACAAACGGCCGGCCTGAAAACGGCCCCAGGTAATGCCCATAGCCCTGCTGCAAACGCGCGACCTGCATCGGGTCGCGCAATTGCGTCAGGGCATAGCTGCGCACGCAGTTGAGCAGGCGGTAACGGGCATTGCCAGGGCCCGGTTCAAGGCTCAGCAACGAAGTACTGACCAGACGCTCCAGCAGGTAGGCCAGGTCGGCATGTTCCAACTCGGTGCCGGTGACCAATTCGCTCAAGGTGGGCAAGGTGACGGCCATCTTGAACAGGCTCAATTGGAGGAACAGCCAGCGCTCCGGCAGGCTCAAGCGCTGGTAAGTCCAGTCCAGGGCGGCGCTCAGGGATTGATGACGTTCCACCGCCGTACGCCGGCCCCGGCTCAGTACCTGTACGCCTTTGCACAATTGCTGCTGCAATCCCCGCACACCCAGGGCGTCCACTTGAGCGGCCGCCAGCTCCAGGGCCAGGGGAATACCATCCAGGCGCCGGCAGATGTCACGCAGCGGGGCCAGGTCCTGAGGCCGCAGCACAAAGCCTTGCTGAGCCGCACGTACTCGGGCGACGAACACTTGCACCGCAGGGTTTACCATCGCCTCCTCGACACTGCCCAGCATTGACGGCGCAGGCACCGCCAGCCGGGGCACGCGCTGCACCCATTCGCCGGGGACTTGCAGGGTTTCACGGCTGCTGACCAGTACACTGACCTGGGGCGCCGCTTCGCGTAGCACGCGCACCAGGTGACGGCAGGCGCCGAGCAGCAAGTCGGCACCGTCCAGCACCAGCAGCAACTGACGGGTCGCCAATTGCCGGCCCAGTTCAGCCGCACTGGCGCAGGGTTCAAGATGCAGCACCAAAGCCAGGTGGCGCAACATGCTCATCGGCGCTTCCACCGTGGCCAGGTCGACCCACCACACGCCGTCCCGATAACGCGGCAGCACCCGCTCGGCCAACGCCAGGGCCAGGCTGCTCTTGCCCACGCCGGCACACCCGGTGAGCGTCATCAGGCGTTGGCCGGACAAGCGCCGCACCAGCACACCCAACAGTTCATCGCAGCCCATCACCGGACTAAGGCGTACGGCGAGGTTATGCCGGGGTAACGTGGCCGGCACAACGCCGTGCACAGCGGCTGCAAAACAGTAGCCACGCTGCGGATCGTTGAGAATGAAGCGCTGCCCGTCAAGGGCGCGACGCAGTGCAGCGATGTGCACCCGCAGGTTGTTTTCTTCCACCACACTGTTCGACCACACGCGCTCGATCAAGGTGGCCTTGCTGATGTACTGCCCAGGCGCTTCGAGCAACGTCGTGAGGATATCCAGCGCCCTCCCACCCAACGGCACCGGCCAGCCTGCCTTGCTGACCAGACGTTGTTGCCGGTGAAAGACATAGGCGCCGAAACGCACCGTGCCTTCAGCCTCAATCGCCTGCGGGTTGTTCATCTGTGTAAAGCGCGGAAACACCCGGCCTTGGGCGTTCGCGCATCCTTTTCCATGGGCTTGCCGCTATCTTGCCAGTTGGCGATGACAGGACAATGCTGGCGCGGGGAGCGATACGGACATTCGGGTGCGCGAGACGGACATTCTGTCGTTAACTGAACTGCTGTCGGTATTGGGTCGGGTTGAGGCCCAGTTTTTCACTGAACAGAAAACGCATGTGCCGCACGCTGCCGAAGCCTGCGTGAAAAGCCACGGTCTTGAGCGGCAGGTCGGTGGTTTCCAGCAATTGCCGGGCGCGGTCGATGCGCGCGCCTTGCAGGAATGCCATCGGCGTCATCTGCACATCCTTGGCGAATAGCCGCGCAAAATGCCGCGCGCTCATGCCGGCCAGCTCAGCCATGGACTCGATGGTGAAGGCTTGGTCGAGATGCTCCAGCACATGCTGCTGCACGCGGGTAATTGCGGTTTCCTGGGGCGCCACCGCCGCCGTCATCGGGCTGAACTGCGCCTGGCCGCCCTGGCGTTTCATCACCACCAGCAGCACCTTGGCCACTTCGACGGCGACCTGCTTGCCGTGGTCCTGAGCTACCACTGACAGCGCGAGGTCGATACCCGCCGTGACGCCACCCGAGGTGATCAGACGCCCGTCCTGCAAATAGATACGGTCGGTTTCGACAATCGCCTTGGGGAACGCCTTGATCAGCCGCTCGGTGTAGTGCCAGTGGGTGGTCACGCGATGACCGTCCAACAGCCCGGCATGCCCGAGTACAAAGGCGCCTGTGCAGATCGAACCAAAGCGCCGTGCCCGTGGCGCCGCGGCCCTGAGCCAGGGCAATAACGCGGGGTGGCATTCGTTGTAGGCACCGGGACCGCCGGGCACCAGCAGCAGGTCGTAGGCATCCTGGGCCTGGTCCAGCAGCAGGTCGGTCTGTACCGCGACGCCATTGGAGGCGCGCAACGGGCCAGGCTCGGTGCCGAGGGTAAGGATCTGATAGTGATCCGACGCTGGCAGGTAGCGATTGGCAATGGAAAACACTTCGAGCGGCCCGGCCATGTCGAGCAGGAGGAAGTCCGGAAACAGCGCCATGGCCACGGTTTTCATAACAAGAAAGGTCCATCGATAAGGAATGCGGCGGCCATTATTACACGTTCACCACTGTCAATCTGAATGAGACAGTTATTCAGATTTCAGCTTATTAATGAATCTTAGGATAACCATTAACCTTCTTCTCAACGCCGGAGCCCTGCATGTTGCAGCCCGCTCCCACTTGAGGATAAGACCATGCTGACCCTTCGCAAAGCTTCCGAACGCGGCGCCGCCAATCACGGTTGGTTGAAGTCGTTCCACACCTTCTCGTTTGGCAACTACTGGAACCCGAAAGAACAGGGTTTTTCCGACCTGCTGGTGATCAACGATGACCGCGTCGCGGCCGGCAAAGGCTTTGGCCAGCACCCGCACCGCGACATGGAGATCTTCTCCTATGTGCTGGAAGGCGCGCTGGAACACAAAGACACCCTGGGCACCGGCTCGGTGATCCGTCCCGGCGATGTGCAACTGATGAGCGCCGGCAGCGGCGTGGCCCATAGCGAGTTCAACCACAGCCAGACCCGTGGCGTGCACTTCCTGCAGATCTGGATCGTGCCCAATGAAGCCGGCGCCGAACCGCGTTATCAGCAGGAGCACTTCAGCGAGGCGCAGAAACGTGGGCGCTTGCAGCTGATTATCTCGCCGGATGGCAACGACGGCTCCCTCAGCGTGCGCCAAGACGCACGGGTCTATGCAGGGCTGTTCAATGGCGACGAAACCGCCACCCTAGACCTGGCGCCGGATCGCCACGTGTACATCCATGTGGCCCGTGGCAGCGTTGAAGTCAACGGCCAGCGCTTGCAGGAAGGCGACGGCGCCCGCGTGCGGGATGAACGGCAGATTCATTTGAGCCAGGGCGAGGACGCCGAAGTACTGGTGTTCGACCTGCGCCCGCAGGAACTGCCGCAGATGCCATGACCGGGCTTGCGATGGCTCGCCGAAACGAGCCATCGCTGGCGTCGATAGTCACCATCAGCCCAATGAAGTTCTCTTAAAAAATGCAACGCGTAACATCAACCCCATACCCGCAACAACCCAACTAAAACACTCGGAGCACACCAACATGAAACGCCAAATCTTGCTTAGCCTCGCTTTCTCGGTACTCGCTGCCAACGCATTTGCTCACCCTGTTGTCGCTGAAGGCGGCTCGGATCGACTGATTGAAAGCCGTGTTGCAGAAGGTGGCTCGGACCGCCTGCAAAGTAACCGCGTTGCCGAAAACGGTTCGGACCGCCTACTGGAACGTCGTGTTGCCGAAGGTGGCGCTGATCGTCTGCAGGAACGTGGCCTGGCTGAAGGCGGTGCTGATCGCCTGCAAGAACGCGGCCTGGCTGAAGGCGGTGCTGATCGTCTGCAAGAACGTGGCTTGGCTGAAGGCGGTGCTGATCGTCTGCAAGGCAATAACGTTTAATCCCGCGCTGCTGGCGGGAACCCCAAACCGGCCTGATCAGCCGGTTTTTTTTCGCCCTCGTTTAATGCAGGTCGCGGTCGACCCACAGCACGGCCTTGCCGATCTGTTGCCGCGCTTCGATGCGCGCATGCACCTGCTGCACGGTCTCCAGCGTGTAATGCCCTTCGATTTCCACCGTCAAAGCCCCTTCAAGCATTGCCGAAAACACCGCATTTGCCCGTCGCTGCACGGTGGCACCATCAGCCATGTGGTCCGCCAGCCGTGGACGCGTCAGAAACAATGAGCCCGCTTCGCCCAGTTCAATAGGATCCAGGTCCGTCAGCGAACCCGAGACATTGCCGTAATTGACGATCAGTCCGCGTGTACGGCAAGCGCGAAAACTGTCGCGCAAGGTGCTTTTGCCCAGTGAGTCGAAGACCACATCCACGCCCTGCCCGTGCGTGGCCTGCAACACACGGTCGGCAAAGCGGCCGTCGTCATACAGCCAGGCTTGATGGGCGCCGCGTGCTTGGGCAATCGCGCATTTCTCGACGGTGCTCCCGGTGGCGAACACCGTAGCGCCCAAGTGCCGGGCCATCTGCACCAACAGCTGACCGATGCTGCCGGAGGCGGCGTGCACCAGGCAGGTGCTGCCTGCGCCCAAGCGGGCCACATCATTAATCAGATAATGCGCGGTGCAGCCCTGGAACATCGCCGCAGCCGCCTGATCGAAGGCGATGGCATTGGGAATCTGCGCGACCTTGGCCACAGGTACCAGCGCATATTCGGCATAGGCGCCCCAAGCGATGCACCAAGCCACCCGATCACCTACGGCCAAATGGTTGACGCCGTCGCCCACATCCACCACCACGCCCGCGCCCTCCATGCCCAAGGTGCAGGGCAGACGCACCGGGTAGGTCGTCGACTGGGCATATTTGCCCTGGCGCGTATGAATGTCCATGAAGTTGATCCCGGCGCACGCCACTTTGATCAGCACATGGTCCGCCACGCATTGCGGTTTGGGCGCATCCAGCTGTAATTGCGCGACTTGCGGGCCGCCATAGGTTTGCAGGGTGATGGCTTTCATCGGGAACAACTCCGTTTGCACTGGGAAGTCGCCATGGTAAAACGACGCTATCAGTAGGAAAATTCCCCAAACCATCCCAGCCTCTGTGCGGAAACAACCCGATGTTCGACTGGCAGGATCTGTATTACTTCACTGTGTTGGCGCGGACTCAGTCGCTGTCGGCCGCCGCCCGTGAGTTGCAAGTGGAACATGCCACGGTCGGCCGCCGTGTGGATGCCCTGGAAAAATCCCTGGGCGTCAAACTGGTAGACCGCCTGCCGCGCAGCCGCCCTCTCACCGCACAGGACATCGCCCTGGCTGAACTGGCGGCGGGCATGGGTGAACTGGCCACACAGGTCATGCGTCTGTCGAGGGTGGCGTCCATCGAAATGGCCGGCACTGTGCGGGTCAGTTGCCCGCCGTCCATCGCCAATTACTGCATCGCACCCCATCTAGCCCGCTTGCGTGCCGAATACCCGCAGTTGAATCTGGTGTTGATGCCCTCCACGCAATTGGCCGCGCTGGACAAAGGCGAGGCGGATATCGCCCTGCGCACCGTGCGTCCCGATGAAGACGCCCTGGTGCGCCGGAAGGTCGGCGTGGTGCGCTTCGGGCTCTATGGCCCGCCAGGCTTCCTGCAAAAACCCGCCGAGCAGTGGACATTTATCGCCTACGACAGCAGCCGCGACCACCTGCCCCAGCAGGCCTGGATGCATCAGCTGCGCGGCCACCGAGAAATCGCCTTTGCCGCCAGCGACCTGATCACACAACAAATGGCCGCGCGCGCCCAGGTGGGCGCCGTGGTGTTGCCGACCTTGGTGGGCGATCACGACCCGTTGTTGGTCAAGCTGCCCACCGCGACCGACGGCCCGCTGCGGGATATCTGGCTCACGGTTTATCCGGATATGCGCAGGTCACCGCTGGTGAAGGTGGCGATGGAATTTTTGGTGGGCTGCATCGAGGGTGAAAGGCCGTTGCGGCGTTGAGCTAGCGCCCGACAGAGGCGGACGGCGTCGTAAGGAAATCCGCCAACCCCGACCCCACCGCCTCGAATACCACTGCCACCCTCGGCACCCGGCGCATGTCCTGGTGCATGGCCACCCACACATCCACGTCGAACCCCACCTGCTGCGGCAGCACCCGTACCAGTCCATACCGCTGGGCCAGTTGACTGGAACATACCCCAATGCCCAAGCCAGCACGCAAGGCGGCCAGTTGCGCCAGGTGGTCATCGGTACGAATCAGCGTGCGCTCACTGGCACAGTCGAAACCCTGCTGCTGGAGCAGTTCGATTTCTGCCAGATTGCGGTCTGGCCCGATCAACGGGAAATCCTTCAAGTGCACGATCGAGTCCGGCACTCCCTGCTCTGCCAGCAATTCGGGCGTGGCATAGAGCCCGACGTGCAAGTCACCGACTTTGCGGGTGACCACGCTGGACTCGTTGGGCCGCCGGATGCGCACCGCGACGTCGGCCTCTTGCAGGGCCAATGCCTGGAGGCGGTTGGACACGCTCAACTCCATGGCCAATTGCGGATGGCTGCGGCGCAGGGTGCGCAACAGCGGCGGCAGCACTTCAACGCCGAGTAACTGCCCGCAGGTAAGCCGCACCGTACCAGCGGCCACCGCGCTGTCCGCCGAGGCCGCGCGGTTGAAGGCATTGGCGGCAACGGCCATGGCTTCCACATGGCCGATCAGTTCGCGGGCCA
>NZ_AOHM01000026.1:0-16447 GCF_000510895.2 Pseudomonas sp. FH1 | reverse complement strand
TACTGCATTTATGCCGACCAAATTATGTAAACAAATCTTGTTAGACCGCGAAAATAAGGCCCTTGGAGAGTCAAGGTTTCTAAAAAGTGGAAATTAATACCCGAGATTCGACGAGGTGTTTACAAAACTCAGAAATCGCCCCAGCCCCCTCATATGCCATCGGGTGAATCGTGGCGGGAATCCGGGGTGAATCAGTGAACAGCATTACACCAAGAACGGGATTTTTATGAGGACCATCACGAATATCACGAATCGGCGACTAAAAATGTTTACTTATGATTGTGAATGATTATTATTAGCGCGCATCCACCCTGAAGGATATGCGTCAGTGATACGAACCTCTCCGGTGTTTTCCCGGTTACAAGCAGGGAACAACGTCTACGGCTTGCTCAATTCTCTACCTTCACCGATGCTCTGCGAAATGCTCGCGTTTGCGGGCTACGACTTCGTGATTCTCGATCTTGAGCACTTACTGCGCTCCGAAGAAGACATCATGCATTGTGTCCGCGCGTGTGAGGCCGCTGGCATTTCGCCTTGGCTGCGCATACCTCAAGTGGACGAAAAACTGATCGGTCGGGCACTGGATGCCGGCATCGAAGCCATTGTCCTTTCACGCACCGAAAGTGCTGCGCAAGTTCAGCGCGCCATCGAAGCGGCGTTCTTTCCCCCCTTGGGGAAACGCGGAATAACCGGCGGACGCATTACCGGTTTCGGTCGCCTGCCATTACCCGAATACATCGATCTGGCCAATCGTCAGACCCCTATTATTCCCATGATCGAAAGCCGCGCCGGGGTCGACGCTCTCGGCGAGATTCTGCAACTGCCGGGGGTCGGCATGATCATGGAAGGCGCTCTGGATCTGTCGCTCGATCTCGATCTGGGCCCCGACCCGCTCAATCCTCAAGTCTGGCAAACGCTGCAAAACATGGCCGATGCCTGCCTCAGCGCCGCAATACCTTTCTGCGCAAATCCCCGCACGGCCGAACAGAACACGCTGTGGCGCGCTCGCGGGATCCGAAGTTTTCTGGCCGGTGAAGACCGAGGCTTGCTGCATAACGCATTGAAAGCCCGCCTGCATTCTCTCCAACAGTAAAAATAAGCCAACGTAGTCCACATGAAAACAACAACAAACTCCCTACATTTTTCACTCAGTCTTATCACTTTGGGCATCTGTCACGGTGCCGTGGCCGCCGATCAACCCGTCGATTTGTCCACCAGACCTGCCAGTAACATGGAACTGGCACCCATGATGATTCAGGGTGACGTTCTCGGGACGGCCAGCGATCAGGAGGTGCGTACCTATGCCGGCAGTCGCAGCGTTGTCGACTCCAGCGAACTGAAAAAAGCCAGCGTCCGCGGTGTGGACGACGCGCTGCAACGGGTACCGGGCATCAAGATCTTTGACGAAACCGGCACCGGCGCCTTGCCACAGATATCGGTACGCGGGCTGTACGAGAGTCGTAGCGGCCGGATTCAAGCGTTGTCGGATGGCATTCCACTAGCACTGGCGCCGTACGGCCAGACGGGTCTGTCGCTGTTTCCAGTGACCATGGCCACTGTAGACCGTATTGATGTCGTGCGTGGGGGCGCAGCGGTGCAATACGGTCCGAACAACGTTGGCGGGGTGATCAACTTCATCAGCAAGCCGATTCCGCGCGAGTGGGAAACCACTCTGCAGGAGAAGTTGACGTTCAATGCTGGCGGGCGCCAGTTGTGGGACAACTATGTGGGCACCGGCGGCTACCTGACCGACAACTTCGGCCTGCAACTGGACCTCAATACCCTGGGTGGCGAATACGGGCGCGAGCACTCCGAGACCGATGTGCAGAACTACCGTCTGCGCGGCCAGTGGAACATCGACGACGATCGCGATCTGAGCTTCGGTATCCAGCACTACAAGGCCGATATGGACCTGGCCGGAGCACTCAGCGTGCAGGATTACAAGGATGATCCACGGCAATCGACGCGTCCGCTGGACCGCTTCGAGGGCGACACCAATCGCGTGTGGGGCACCTACACCCAGCGCCTGGGCGCCATGGGGCCGTTCGACTCAGTAGAATACAGCTGGACCAACTTCGCCCACGACAGCTACCGCAACTTCGTAGTCGGCCTGCCGTTCACTCCGGACGGTACGGCGGTGACCAAACAGGACGGCCCACGCGACTTTAAAGTCTGGGGCACGGAGCCGCGCATCAGTGCCACCATCGATGGCGACACGGTTGGCCAGACCTGGTTGCTGGGCGCCCGTTATGTCAGCGAAGACATCGACTACAAGGTCAACCGCCAGCGCGTCGCTACCGGCGTGACGACGCCGTTCCGGGACTGGAAGTTCGATGACGACGCCCGCGCGTTCTACCTCAGCAACGCCATCAGTCTGCTCGATCATCGCCTGACCATCACCCCCGGCGTGCGCTACGAAAACGCCCGCATGGATTACGCAGACGGCATCACCGGGTTCTCGCGCGAGAACAAATCCGAAGAATGGCTGCCGGGCCTGACGGTGGGTTACCAGGCGACCGACGCCTGGTTTGTCTACGCCAACGCCCAGAAGTCCCTGCGTCCACCGCAAGTCACGCAGATCGTCAAGGAAGGCGATGTCGGCGCCGAACTGGCGTGGAACTACGACACCGGCGTGCGCTATACGCCATGGGACGGCATGCGCGTCGACTTCAACTTGTACCGCATCGATTTCGACGACCAAATCAGCTACAACGCCACGACTGACCGCTTCAATAACCTTGGCAGCACACGTCACCAAGGTTTCGAGAGCGAGATTTTCTGGACGCCGCAAGCTCTACCTGATCTGGACCTGCACGCCAGCTATGCGTACCTCGATGCCAAGCAACGCAACGGCACATTCAAGGGCAACGAAGTGCCGTACTCCTCGCGCAATCAGTTCACGGTTGACGGTCGTTACCGTTTTGCCGAGCACTGGACCTACAACCTTGACGGCCTGTATGTCAGCAGCGCTTACACCGATGCCGCCAACTCCAGCGATGAAGATGCCACAGCCAGTGTGGGCAAACTGCCAGCTTACTGGGTCTGGAACACCGCCATTGAGCGTGAGTTCGAGCTGGCAGACAAAAGCGTCCTGACCGCGTCCGCGGGCATCAGCAACCTGTTCAACCGCGAATACTACTTCCGCGGTATCGACACCAGCCCGTGGGGTCGTCAACCCGCGCCAGAGCGCTCGCTCACCCTAGGCGTCAACTACCGCTTCTAAACCGCGCACTTGCGCACTTGTAAACCAGTGCCCGATCCTCCGGGACGGGCAACTGCTGCCCCCAGGAAACTGCCATGCAACGCCAATTCGTCATTCTTGCCCACGTCGCCCACCCTGCCATTCTTGAGGGTTTCCTGCCTGCCGCGCACAAACGCGGGTTGCCGATCGTGGTGATCACCGACCACGCTCAGGAACACCGGCGCCTGCTCGCCACCTCGCACATTTCGCCGGATGAGCTGCACGTTATCGAATGTGATGTGTTCAATCCGCTAGCGGTCGTCGAGACACTCAACAGCCAGGGTTTGCGCCCCGCCGCAGTGTTCTCCAACAGCGATCACCTGCAGACCGCGACAGCAATGGTGGCCGAGATATTCGAATGCCCCGGCAAGGACTGGCGACTGTGCTATGCGGCAAAGAACAAGGCGGCCATGCGCGAGCGCATGCAACGTCTCGGCTTGCCCGGCCCATGGTTCCAGGTGATTACATCGAATTCCAAACTGCCGACCGATGCGCCATGGCCGGTGGTCGCCAAGCCTCGTGAAGGCGTCGCCAGCCTGGACGTCAGACTGTGTCACAACGCCGCCGATCTGGCCGTTTACTGCAAACAGTTCTGGCAGCAGCAACCGGACCGGGCGTTGTTGCTGGAGGCGTACATGGAAGGTCCTTTATTCACCCTCGAGACACTGGGCGACGGGCGCAACCTGCAAGCCATCGGTGGCTTCGACGTCACCCTTTCAGCACCGCCGCATTTCGTAGAACTCGCCGCACGCTGGAATGGACAACTCAGCCGCGCGCAGCGCGCCGGCGCGCTGGCTCAAGTGGCCGCGTTCGGGGTCAATTTCGGGGTTTGCCACAGCGAGTTCATTCTGACCGCCCAAGGCCCGGTACTGGTTGAGATCAACTATCGCAGCATCGGCGATGGTCGCGAGTTCCTGCTTGATCGGCTGCTGCCACAGGGTTGGTTCGACCGCATCGTCGCTTTGTATTTGGGAGACAGCCTGATCGACGCGCAACCGGCGCAAGCCGAAGCAACCGTTCATTACCTTGTGGTCGACCGCTCGGGGCGT
Organism: Pseudomonas sp. FH1; assembly: GCF_000510895.2. NCBI lineage: Bacteria > Pseudomonadati > Pseudomonadota > Gammaproteobacteria > Pseudomonadales > Pseudomonadaceae > Pseudomonas > Pseudomonas sp. FH1. The sequence goes on along the minus strand of NZ_AOHM01000026.1, from coordinate 12,157 downwards.
CTGGATCAGGCCAGCGCCAGCTTCAACGTCGAACGTGAGGGCCATTGGTGCGATTACCGCGCACTTCACAACACCGGCGACACCGTGACCATCAGCCATTCCAACAAGGACTACGTCGGCGTACTGAGACTGATCGCGCCGGATGAGGTGAGCCTCGAAGCGCAACTGAATTCGACTCTGAACGACCTGAAATGGGTGATGGCATGAGCCTGTATCCGGACGCCGCGGATCAGGCGTTCATTACTCGACGCATCATCGATTGCTGCCTGCGCGAGGACATCCGAGGGATCGTCAGCACAGGACAGATTTGTCGGCTGCCGGAAGAACTGAGTCAACACTTGCAGCATCAGCCCGACGCAAGCTGGCTGCGAATCGCCCATCTGGGCGCCGACGAACTATGGCTGCCGGTGGTCAAGGCGTATCCGTTGCAGGACTGGATCGGTACAGGCGACGCCTGGATCAAAGTGTCGCCGCAAAGCCACGGCGAGGTTCAACACGGCTACGGGCTCTGGCTGGGCCACCTGAGCCACGGTCTGGACGAAGAAAGTCTGACGCTGTTCGCGGCGTACCTGAAAGAAGCGGATTGCGCGACCGAACACCGGACCCTGTGCAATCAGGCGTATCGCCAGCATGGCCCTGCGCTGAGCGACGTGACTGCCCTGAAAGACTGGTCGCAGAGGCTGCTGAAGATCGATCAACTGGCGAGCTACCTGGATCACCCGTTTTATCCAACGGCGCGGGCCAAAAGCGGCTTCGATGCCGCCGCGCTCAAAGGCTACGCGCCGGAGTTTGCGCCGCGCTTCGAACTCAACTGGCTGGCGATTCCCAACAACGCCCTGACCCTGACCAGCCCACAGCCGCTGCACTGGCCGGACTTCGAGGACGTCGGCTTGTCACCGACCTTGCAAAACAGCCATTCATTACTGCCAGTACACCCGCTGACATGGGGCGAACTGGAGCAATACGGCCTGCCTGAAGGAACGCTCAAGGCTCCACGTTCGGCCATGCAGGTCGAACCTACGCTGTCCGTGCGCACGGTGGTCTGCATCAATCAACCTCAGTGGCACATCAAACTACCGTTGTTAGTCAGCACGCTCGGTGCGCGCAATTTGCGCCTGATCAAGCCCAGCACCCTATACGACGGTCACTGGTTCCAGACCACCCTGCAGGCCTTGACCGAGCGCGATCCGGCACTGGCGTCACGTTATCTGCACGTTGACGAAAAACACGGTGGTCATGCCGACGAAAGTCGTCACCTAGCCTATATCGTGCGCCGTTACCCGACGGGTCTTGAGAACACCACACTCGTACCTGTCGCCGCGTTGGCCAGTCCGCTTGCCGATGGACGCCTTTTCCTCGAACAGTTGGCCGAGCGCTTCTACGCAGGTTCGTTGCAACACTGGCTGGACGATTATCTCGATCTGCTGCTGCAGGTCCATCTGCGGTTGTGGCTGCATTACGGCATCGCGCTGGAGGCCAACCAGCAGAACGCCGTCTTGATGTTCGAACAAGGTCAGCCATTGCGCCTGCTGATGAAGGACAACGACGCCGCTCGCCTGTGGCCTCAGCGCTTCACCCATGCGTGCCCGGATCTCGCTGATCTGCCGGCAGTCTTGCAGGACGAGCGCATTCGCGTCGACAGCAGCCAACCGTTGGCCGAGATGTTCTGCACCATCACCTTGCAGCTGAATATTGTTGCGATCCTGGAAGCGATAGCGACCGCAGGCCTGGCCTCTCGATCCGGTCTGTACGGCACGCTGCGTCAGCGTCTCATGACCTGTCTGCAACATCTCGAAGCAGAAGGCATCGACTGTGACGACGCGCGTCAATGGCTGCTCGACAGCCCGAAACTGCCGGTGAAATACCTGCTCAGCGCCGGCAGCCTGTTCAGCAAGGCGCATTCCGGTGCCAGCGACATCAACAAGTTCTATGGCTACAGCGCGGCGAACTTCCTGCTGGAGGATGCTCCATGCAACGGAGTCTGATCACCAGCGTTCTGCTGGGGCATTACCTGTCGGCTTTCACGGCGCTGGGTATTCCGTTGTACTTGCCGCGCATCCTCGCCGACCTCGCACCTGACACACCAGGCTGGGCCATCGGGGTGCTGTTCGTACTGCCGACACTCTGCACCGCACTGGCGGCGCCGATCTGGGGACGCTGGGCCGATCGCAACGGTTGTCGCTTGTCGTTGCTGCGTGCGCATGCCGGACTGTTCGCGGGCTTCCTGCTGGCAGGCTTCAGCCCCAATCTGCCGGTGTTCGTCCTGGCATTGATCATCCAGGGCACCTTCGGCGGCGCGATGGCGGCGTCCAACGCCTACCTGTCGACTCAGTTCAAGGAAGGCGATCTGTCCCGCGCCCTGAACTGGACGCAGTATTCAGCACGTCTGGCGATGATCAGTGGCCCAATCCTGTTGGGGCTGCTGACCTCACAGGGTTTGGGATTAAGCCTGTATCGCTATCTGGCCTGGTTACCGCTGCTGGCGTTTGTGCTCGTCCTGCCGCTGCCCAAGGACGCCCCCAAACATGCCTTGAGCAGCAAGAAAGCCGTGGCCTTGGGCGAACTGCCTGAAGACATGCCGCGGCTGATGGCGGTGCAGTTTCTGTTCAGCTTCGCGATGGTCGTCACCTTTCCCTATTTCGTGCCCTTCGGCGAACAACTGAAAATTGGCAACGATGCCTTGATCGGCGTGCTCTACAGCCTGCCGCATCTGGTTTACCTGCTGGCCCTACCCTGGGCTCAGAAGCATCAGGGCAACCTGCTGTTGCCGGGGCTGGCGCTGCTGGCAATCAGTAACGCGTTGCAATTCTGGAGCGTGCAGGCCGAGCCGCTGTTCGCTCTGCGTCTACTCAGCGGGGCCGGCATGTTGCTGAGTTTTGTCGGGCTGCACCGCTGTCTGAGCCAGCGCAGCCGCCAAGGCAGCGCCGGCCGCCTGTTTGGCTGGTTCGACTCCAGTGGCAAATGGGCCGGCACTGCTGCCGGGGTCACTGCCGCTCTGGTCAGTCAGACCTGCGGCATCGCGTCCCCCTTTCTCGTTGCGTGCCTGGCGGCCATAGCGGCCATGGTGCTCGCCCGCCCTCTATTGATGACTTCCCGGGAGATTCCGGCATGACTTTCGCTCTGAATACCGCATCGCTGAACACCGTATCCCAGCATGACCATGCCCTCGATGGCGAAGCCCAACGACATGCCATCGAGTGCCTGCTCAATTGCTATTTGCGCGAATACGCATTGCCCCGCAACGAAGTGAACCTGAACGATCAAGCACAGGATTTGCCGATGAGCCTGCGCCAAGCCAACAGTCGTTGCATCAGCATTCGCCTGCCCAGTGGCCGGTTGATCGTACGCATCGACCGCGCCAGTCTTCTGGGCCGCTGCCACTACATCAGCGCCCCCTACTTCAAAGGCAATAACCAGAGCTGGCGACCGTTGGACGCCCACGAACTGGCGCGCCTGCTCTGTACCCCGCTGAGTGGAGCCGACCGCGTCGGCGAGATGCTGCAACAGATCGGTAACAGCCTGCAGATCACCCGTACCTTTCTGCGGCATTCACGCCCGGCCAACCAAGCAGCCGACAGCCTGCTGGCGTCCGAGCAACATCAGCTGTGGGGCCATGCCCTGCATCCGACACCGAAAAGTCGCGAGGGCATCTCCCATGACGATTTGCTGACCTGCTCGCCGGAAGTTGGGGCGCGCTTTCAGTTGCACTGGTTCAAGGTTGATCCGACGCTGATTCGTCATCAGGGCGAGGATCCGCGCAGCACGCTACGCCAACTGTCGGGGCGTGAGGGCGCCTATCCGTGCCACCCTTGGGAAGTCGCCCGCGTGCTTGCTGACCCGCTGGTGCAACGGGCGCAACAACAGGGTTTGATCACCTACCTCGGCCCCCTGGGTCAGGCCATGTACCCGACGTCGTCTGTGCGCACGCTCTACCATCCGCAGATGGCCTACTTCATGAAGTTCTCGATGCACGTGCGCCTGACCAACTGCGTGCGCAAGAACGCTTGGTATGAACTCGACAGCGCCGTCGCCCTCACTCACCTGCTCGGCCCCATCATGAGCGAGTTGGCGACGCAACAACCGGGCTTCATGTTGATGCCCGAACCCTGCGCCACCAGCCTGGACCTCAGCGCCCTGGGTACGCTGGAGGAGGCCCGCGAAGTCACCGAATGTTTCGGTATCGTTTACCGGGAAAACCTTTCCGTCGCCGAACGCGAGCGTTATCAGCCGCAAGTGGCAATGGCGCTGTTTACCTGGGATCAACAAGGTCGCAGTGTCTGCCGCCCACAGGTACAGCGCTACGCCGACAACACCGGCTTGACCATTGAGCAAGCCACGTTGAACTGGCTCGATGCCTATGCCGGTCAGATGCTCGGCGGTGTGCTGTATTGCCTATTCCGTCAGGGCGTGGCGCTGGAGCCGCATTTGCAGAACACGGTCATCGGCTTCGCTGAAAACGGCCTGCCCAGTCAGGTCTGGATTCGCGATCTGGAAGGTACCAAGCTGGTCCCTGAAATCTGGCCCGCTGAACGCCTGAGTGCGCTGGATGAACGCACCCGCAGCTCGGTGTACTACAGCGCGCAAAAGGCCTGGCAACGAGTGGGCTACTGCGCACTGGTGAACAATCTCGGCGAAGCGATCTTCCATCTGGCCAACGGCAGCGGCATGCTGGAACAACAATTGTGGGACCGAATCGGCGACCTGCTGCACGCGCAATCCACGCGTCTGGGCCATCCGACAGAACTGCGTGAGTTGTGCGCCGGCGCGCCCTTCCCAAGCAAGGAAAATTTCATGACGCGCCTGATGATGCGCGCCGACCGCGAGGCCGATTACACGTTACTGCCCAGCCCGCTGACGATGACTGAAAAGAGGAAACACGCATGAGCCTTCCTGCCTCCGTCACCCAACGCATCGAGCAGCTCAAGACTGAACACGACGCGCCATTGTGCGCCTACGTCTACGACCTGCCTGCCCTTGAACGGCACGTAAAGGCAATGCGTCAGGTACTGCCCGAAAACTGCGAATTGTTCTACGCCGCCAAGGCCAACCCGGAAGCCCTGGTGCTGAAAACCCTGGCGCCGTGGGTAGACGGATTCGAGGCGGCCTCCGGCGGCGAGCTGACGTGGCTGCATGAACAGTGCCCCGACCAGCCGCTGATCTTTGGTGGCCCTGGCAAACTCGATCGCGAACTGGATATCGCCCTGCAGTACCGGATTTCGGCGTTTCACGTGGAGAGCGTGACCGAACTGCGCAGTCTGGCGCGCATCGCCCGCGAACGCGGTGTGCGGGCTCCGGTGATGCTGCGGCTGAATCTGAAGCTGGCCCAGACACCGCAGAGCCGATTGGTCATGGGTGGCAAACCCACGCCGTTCGGTCTGGATGAAGAAGGCCTTGCAAGCGCCCTGCAATTGCTGCGCGAAGAGCCGTCCCTAGAGCTCAAGGGACTGCATTTTCATCTGTTGTCGCACCAGCTGGATGTCGACGCGCACCTTGAATTGATTCGCAGCTACTTCCTGACCTTCCGCCAGCTGTGCGCCGACCACGACCTGCAACTGCCGCTACTGAATGTCGGCGGAGGGATGGGCATCAACTATCAGGACGCGGCCAGGTCATTCGACTGGCCACGGTTTTGTCAGGGCCTGCAGGGGTTGATCAATGAATACGACATGGGCGCGACCCGCATACGTTTCGAGATCGGCCGCTTCATCAGCGCTGCCTGTGGTTACTACGTCATGCAGGTGCTGGACATCAAAAGCAGTCACGGCGAGTTTTTTGCCATCGGACGTGGCGGTACCCATCACTTTCGCACGCCTGCGGCTCAAGGCCACAATCATCCGTTCACGGTACTACGAGGCTCGCAGCCGGCACAAATCAGTGATCAGTCCGTGACGCTGGTGGGCCAGTTGTGTACACCAAAAGACGTCCTTGCCAGACAACAACCAGTGGCGCAGCTAACGATTGGTGACCTGCTAGTATTCACTCTCGCGGGCGCCTATGCCTGGAACATCTCGCACCAGAACTTCCTGATGCACGAACCGCCGTTGAAGGTTTTTATCGAGGGCTGATTCCACGCTATTGTCAGCCTCTGTGCTGCCCTTCCCGTATCTGTGGCTGCTTGTCCGATGTGTCCTTCAAACTCTTCGGACCACTACAGTTTGCCTATCCCTTATGTTAAGGGGGGGGGGAAACGGTGTCCTGTCTTTCAGAGGGCTCGTCCAGATGGGATGATTGCAGTCCTTCAACCAAGCAAGTTGGAGGGAGCGCTCCTGTCGGCCACCTATTAAGTTGAGACGGTCGTTCCGAGTCGTGCCAATGGCTTGAATCAGAATGATATGTATTTACTTACAAAAGATAACCGTTATCATCTGCGCGATAATTCATACAAAAGGTGTTCATGGTGGCTCGATCGCGCATTTACCCAGTCTCTCTGTCGTTGCTGGGCGTTCTGGTTGTACCTGATTTACAGGCAGAAACGGAGTCTGCTCTAACCCTACCGGCAACCGCTGTGAACAGTGAGTACAGCGAGCAGAGCTACATGTCGACCGAGAGCAGGAGCGCGCTGAAGATCGATGCCCCTCTACGAGATATCCCGCAAACCGTCAACGTAATTCCCCAGAGCGTTATCAAGGATCAGGGGGCTCAGTCGATGGAAGACGTGCTGAAGAATGTCCCCGGTATCGGCCTGTCCAATGGCGATGGCCAGCGCGATCAAGTCACCATCCGTGGTTTCAGCGCCATTGGCGACATGTACGTCGACGGCATTCGTGACGATGCGCTGTACTTCCGTGATCTGTCCAACGTCGAGCGGGTGGAAGTGATCAAGGGGCCGGCCGCAGTGCTCTATGGCCGAGGCTCTTCGGGCGGTCTGATCAACAGCATCAGCAAGAAGCCCAACTTCACGCCCAAGCAGGAGGTCGGTGTCAGTGTCGACAGCGAGGGCAAAAAGCGCACTCAGTTCGATGCCGGTTGGGCCGATCAGCAACAGGGCGATAAAGCCTTTCGTGTGACAGGGGCGCTGGAGAACAGCGACACCTTCCGGGATGACGGCTACATCGACCGCAAGGCCATCGCGCCTTCGGCCTACTTCAAGCTCTCCGACGATCTGGAACTGAACCTGGGCGCTACCTATCTGTATGACAAGCGCCTGATCGACTTCGGTATCCCAGCACGAGGCGACCGTCCAGTCGATGTGGACCGCGATAAGCGTTTCGGTTCCGCTGATCCAGATGACGATTACACCCGCAGCGAAGTGTTCTCGTTCACGGCCGGCGTCGATTACAGCATCAATGACGACTTCACCCTGAGCAACACCAGCCGCTACTACCACTACGACCTGGATCGCAACAATACGCTCGCGGACTCCAGTCCAACGCGTTTCGTTACCGCCGCCAACGGCGAATTGCTGGTAAAACTCAACCGCGGCAACGTGCAGCGCAAGGAAGACGGTTGGTTCAACCAGACCGAACTCAAGCAGCGCGCCGTGCTCGCCGGGATGAACCATAACCTGCTCTATGGTGTGGAGCTGGGGCGCCAGGTGAAGGACCAGTCCGTGTTCAGCCAACCCAACGTGGCAAGGGTGCCGGTGTACCGCGATGCTTTGGTCGACGTGCCGTTCCAGGCCAACCGGCAAACCGCCAAGGGCACCAATACTCAGGACACTGCCGGGTTCTACGTGCAGGACCTGATCGAACTGGCGCCGCAGTGGAAAGCTCTGCTGGGAGTGCGTTATGACGTGTTTGACCAGGAATACGCCGATGACCTGACGAACAAGGAACTCTCCCGCACCGACACTACCTGGAGTCCGCGAGTCGGTCTGGTCTACCAGCCTGATCATGTGCAGTCCTATTACGTCTCGGTGAGCCGTTCCTACCAGCCCTCTGCCGAAATGTTCGCTCTGAGCACGACGAACCAGGACCTTGAGCCGGAGGAAACCACCAACTTCGAGATCGGCGGCAAATGGGACCTGCTCGACAATCGCCTGGCGTTGACGGCGGCGCTGTTCCGGCTGGAACGCACCAACATGAAAACCACCGATCCGGCGAACCCGACCAAACTGGTGCTTGCGGGAGAGCAGCGTACTGATGGTCTCGAACTGACCGCCAGTGGGCAGTTGAGCGAAAAATGGCAGGTATATGCCGGTTACGCCTATCTGGATGCCGAGATCACCAAGTCCAACAGCCGTACCAACGGTATCGCCAACGAAGGCCAGACTCCGACCTTGACCCCGCGCCACAGTGCCAATTTGTGGTTGGTACGTTCTTTGACACAGGAGTGGCGTGTAGGCATGGGGGCGAACTATGTCGATGACCGTTACACCGCCTTGGATAACCAAGTGGTCATGCCGGCCTACACCACCGTGGACGCAGCGTTGCTCTACAACCAGCCGAAATGGGACATGGCCCTGCGTCTGCGCAATGTCTTCGACAAGGACTATTACGCTTCGGCGCATGGCTCGGTGGATCTGATCACACCCGGCGCACCACGGACGCTGGAGCTGAGCACCAACTACCGCTTCTGAGTACGGACCTGAAGAACAAACGCCCGGCATTGTCGAGCGTTTCCTCACGGCTGGGCCTGTACTCCCAGCCGTGCAGTGGCAGCTTTCAAAAGCCCAACTAATCTTCAATGCGCGGGTTTGAGTGAGAATCTGTCGTGTGAGAGCTTTAACGATACGAGTTTGCTCTTATAGATCAATGGCTTGAGATGAAACGGCAACAGACCCTAGGGTGTCTGCTGTCGATTGATGATGGGCAGAGGGCGGGAAAGAAACTGTTCATCCAAGCCCCGAATGTAAGCGTTATAAGCCCAGCGTACAAACTGCTCGAGCAATCGATCATTCTCCATCCGCAGACGTTGATTCTCCGCTTCCAAACGAGCAATTCGCTCGTTTGCAACTTGTAATTCAGGACTGCTGGCCTTCTTCACTCCTACTGTGGTTGAGAGTGTTTGCTTACGCAGTATGAACGCACGCCGAATCCGCTCATGTTTATGCAGAGTCTGGCGCGTGTAGGTTCCTCGTAAACGGCGAGCGACGCTTAAGATCAGCAGGTCCCACGTCAGTTTTCCAGACCAACCATCCAGGATCGACACGATCTGCTCTATAGCATCTGGGGTTAGATTTCTCGAACGAGACATTACAGGTCCTCAGCCTCTATGCATGGCACATCTGGATCTTCAGTGTCTGGTCCCGGCAAATTACGCTTGTTCAATATTTTATGGTGGGTCAGCAACTGTTCCAGCCTTGACGCTGGGACGATCCCACGCGGCTGGATAATTGCATTTGCGGCAACGGAAGAGTCCTCAAAAATGGCACACAGTTCATCCAGTCGTTTAAGGGTCAGTGTCTGGTGCTCGACCCAACGGTTGGCACCAAACTCCTCCTCGCCCAGCGCTTCTAACGCTTTTGCGAGGAGGGCCTGGGTTTCCTGACGATACTGGCGTATAGCCTGCTCTCGGACCACATCACCTTTGATGCATACATGCTCATCACAATTGGGGCAATCTCGATGGAGTTGGCAAGGCAACATGGAAAAATCGTGCAGGCAATACCCCAAATCCGTTGTATGGGCGGTCATGATCTTCAGCGTCGCAAACTGATCCCGCGAGATCAAACTACTTGGAGGGATACCTGCCACATGACCTGCCGACTTTTCCGGGTCACCCAAAGCGGACCTCGCGAGCGCCAACACATCCCTATCGGACTGATGGTCATAGCACTTGTTTTGTCCGAGTTTGGCGCGACCGCTCCATTTGGCGATGTCGAGTTGCGATAATCCGCCCATCTGTGCCACGGTATTTAAAAAATGGCGAAATTGATGCGTCGTGATACTCATTGGACTGCCATCTAACTCACGATAACCGAACCGTTCGAAAATATTGAGAAAAGTTCGAGTACTACCTAGTTGCTTCTGAGTATAAGCGGTGTCTGGCAAGACGATTACCCCACGGTACGTTCCCCACAACTCGGTTAGCTCATTCAGCCGTGTCAAGCAAAGCGCTTCACTGTACTTCAGGTTGTTCTTCTGATCTGCCAGCGGGAAGTTAGCTGGCAGCATCGAAAGGATTACTCGCTCAACGTCCGCGAACAAAAACCTCGGAGCATGTCTCTGCTGTGGGTCATATGGAATATGTTCAAAAATCCCCTGCTTTCTGCACCACCCCGCCCCTTGCGCGGTTTGATTGCCATTGGGGGGTGGGGCGAGAAAAACAATCGCGCCCACCTGTTCTGAACTAATTAACGACCGCCCCCGTAACGCCTCCAGCTCCGTTGGCAAATACATCGCATCAGGGTGCTGCTCATACCACCGTGCCACTTCCCGCGCTGGCGTGGAAATGGTCCTGAGCTTACTCACCGCCTCGCGGGCAACACTGGCCATGGATTGCACCACCCATTTGACTTGTGCCTTACCACCCTTTGAAGGCCGCCAGCGCAATCCATACAGTTGTTGATTTGCTTTTGGATCGAACTCCTCGACTTCACACTGGTTTGAAATGGACATCACCTCATTAATGCGGCTCGGCGCCGACGCAAGCAACGCACAGACACTGGAGGTAAAAATATCGCCTGGCTTCTCGGCGGTTCTGAAAATTTCGGCAATCGCTTCTAACGAAGCTGACGAGGGCAGACGGGCCCGGCGCGACGCATCAAACTCTGGGCCAACACTGCGCACAAAGTTCGCTGGTGCCCGAAGTGGATTTTGCCATTGAAGAGGCAGCGTACAGAGTTGATGCTCCACCAGGAACTGCGAAATGCGTTTGAGTTCTGCCCCGGCAAAAAATGCGGCAGAGGCTTGGTAGCGTTCGTTTAGTATCGCGCACGCACGATTAAAATGCCCCAGACTTGCCTTAATAGGTGTGACACAACTCTCCGTTTCTTCCAGAGCTACAGCGAGGGAGCGGAGCGCGGCCAATCGTGAACTGACGGTTGTATACGCGCACAACGAATAATCATAACGGCAGTAGGCTTTGGCAAAGTCTTTGTAAGGCTGAGGCAAGCAACAGGAATCCTTTTGCCCTCGTCCACTGGGGAATCCATGAAATCGCATGCTTGAACAAGAATTACGTCGTTTCAATCGAACAAAATTGGTGACATCCCAACTGTCCGCCTCAAAGACCAACTCACTGCCAAAAGCCGTCAGAGACTCTCTGGCGAGGGTAACGAAGTCCCTGAGATTGTCCTCAGCCGCCTGCTCTGCTCGGGGCTTAAACAGGATTACCCTATCGTCCATGAGCCTGCTCCTTTCTGCTGCGACATAATTGGACCACTTCTGCCACTGCGAGCAGCGTTCGATCGTTGATCGCCGCGATACGACCGTCCGGATAGCGTTTAGCATCCGCTAGCAAGAAATCCAGGACCGCCTCATGCGGCCCGTCCAACCAAGGTTGAAAACACTGACAGGTGTAACAGGCCACGGGGGCAAATAATCCGCAGAAACTGAAGCTGCCACATGACCCCATTGGCCGTGCGCTTTGATCGATACGCAAATCGATAATTCGGCTGGAGCGGTCTGCTCCACGAACGGCATTGTCCTCATGAGCTATCAGTTGACCTTTAAAAGCTTGAGCCAGAGGCGCCATGTACAGCGCAGTCGCCTTTTCAATCCGCATCGCAAGCTCTGGTGTCGCAGCTACATAGACAGCCGCAGAGTCAGTTCGCGAATGATCAAGCAAGTCCGCAATGACCAAAACCCCGTGCCCTTCACGCGCAAGATTCGTCCCTAACGTACGCCGAAAGCGCAAGGCACAGATGTTAACTATTTCCCCCGTGCGCTCAGAGCGGACGGATAGCTTGTCCAACGCGGTCACCAACAATTTCCGTAAATTCTCGCTGGTACGGTGGTATCTGGCCCATCCTGGCCCGTCCGCCAAATACTGTGACTGCCGGGGTAAAGGAAACAGGGGCGCCTGCTGGGGGTCTGGAAACGCTCCAATAAAGCGCTCACTGACGCGTCGGGCATAATCAAACAACGGTCGACCAATTTGATTCACCAGCGCTCGCGGCTTGAGTTCCTGGCGGAGCAATGCGTTTTGTTGCTTCGCACGCGGAACAAGCAAAAGAAAAGACTCTGTTCCATCCGCAGCCACCGAGCGCACAACATCACAAACCTTTAAGGCTGCCAACTGAACAGGGCGGGAACCCAACGCAATAAACAACCAT